>CACEMW010000021.1:0-40282 GCA_902560705.1 uncultured Verrucomicrobiota bacterium | reverse complement strand
GATCCATGCGGGGAAGATAGCCATTCCCCCGTACCTGGTCTGGTGCATCGCTATCCCGATCGCGTCCTTTTTCTTGTGACCGATCGATGCGCGGCTTATTGCCGCTACTGCACTCGATCCAGATTGGTAAGCAATGCGACCGGTTATGGATTCCAGCCCGATTACAAGCGCCAGATAGCCTATATTCGCGAGCACAAGGAGATCCGCGATGTTCTCCTCAGCGGTGGAGATCCTCTTTTACTCAGCAATAACAGATTGGAATCCCTTTTGAGCCAAATCAGGGCCATACCCCATGTGGAATTCCTTCGGATTGGCTCACGCATTCCCATTTTCCTTCCCCAACGCATTACGCCGGATCTTTGTAAAATGCTTTCGCGTTACCATCCGTTGTTCATGAGCGTTCATAGCAATCATCCGGACGAATTGACCTTGGAGGTGAAACAGGCCCTGGAGCGACTGGCCAGTGCTGGGATTCCTTTAGGCAACCAATCGGTACTGCTCAAAGGGGTCAATGATTCGGTGGACGTGATGAAAGCCCTGATCCATAAACTTCTGATGTGCCGAGTCCGACCTTACTACCTTTATCAATGCGACCTCATCAAAGGATCGGCCCATCTCCGCACCAGTGTTCAAAAGGGTCTGGACATTATCCAGGGCTTGCGGGGCCACACCACCGGTTACGCTATTCCTCAGTATGTCATCGATGCCCCAGGCGGAGGAGGTAAGGTTCCCATCAATCCGGACTACATTCTCCAAAGAGACCGTCAAGGTTGGATGATTCGCAATTTCGAGGGGAAAACCTTCTTCTATCCGGAAGTGGATTCTCAAAGCAGCGATCCTTTTTTAGATGATGCGCTAGCTGGAGGCCTCTCTCACAGCAACTGCAGTCACTGACCGCTTGTACCCCCCCATGCCCCGCGAATCCCTGGCAGCAAAGAGAGAACGCGTTGCTCAAATCCTTGAAGAGCTCGCTCGCACCTATCCGGATGCCCACTGCGAATTGGTCTTTAAAAATCCACTTCAATTACTCATTGCCACCATCTTGTCAGCCCAGTGCACCGACAAGCAGGTCAATATTGTCACCGCATCCCTTTTCAAAAAATACCGATCAGCACCCCATTATGCCAAGGTCAGCCAGGAAGAGCTGGAGTCGGATATACGCCGCATCGGGCTTTTCAGAAGCAAGGCTCGCAATATCCGAAAATGCTGCCAGAAACTCATTGATCGCCACTCTGGGAAGGTCCCCAAGACCATGGAGGACCTCATCGATCTGGATGGTGTCGGTCGCAAAACAGCCAATGTCTTGTTGGGCAATGCCTATGGTCTTGATGAAGGCATCGTGGTGGACACCCACGTCAAGCGTTTGGCGATGAGGCTTGGTTGGAGTAAGGCAAGCACCCCTGAAAAGATTGAATTGGATTTAATCAAAATCGTCGATTCCGGAAAATGGACCATGCTCAGCCATTGGCTGATATGGCATGGGAGACGTCAATGCAACGCTCGTAAGCCTTTGTGTGATAGTTGCTCCATCAGCCACCTTTGCCCCTCCAAGACCAAATCGGCAATGACCAGGTCCGGGCTGAGGGTTGGAACGCTTTCAAGCGCTTCGGCTGCCTGAGCGGACTCCCCGACAATGCAGCAGGCACCATCCTCTTCAAGCAGATGCTTGATTCCGGATCGCATCGTGGGATGATCTTCCAGAAAATAAATACGCTTGGGCGCGCCTTCAGCATCGTGATCACTGGAAGATGAGGAAGATGGGTTCATGAAGAGGGTGACGATCGGGTGCTGACCTTTCGCATATCAGCAGATTCACACGATCAAAAGCAATCGAATTATCACCGTGATTCTCGTAATTGCAGACGATTTTTCCGGCGCTGCGGAGATGGCTGGCATGGCCTTTCGCCATGGCATGAGGGCACGAGTGAGCACTCTAAGCGCACACCGCATGAGGGAGGGTCTTCTGGCCATGGATACCCGTACTCGCATGGCTTCGAGCTCGCGAGCTTGCCAAGCCATTCATGCGTTGTTCCAAGGAATCGACTTGGATTGTGTCCCTTGGATGTTCAAGAAGGTGGATTCAGTTCTGCGAGGCCATGTGCGTCTGGAAATCGAAAGTATTCTCTCCCTGACGGGCCTGCAGCGAGCGCTCCTGATACCGGCCAATCCAAGCAAGGGACGCGTCATTGTGGATGGGTACTATCACATTCAAGGAGAGCCCCTCCATGAAACGTTCTTCGCACGCGATCCACATTACCCAAGGCAATCCTCCTCCATGATGGATTTGATGGGTAGAGAGGGATCCTACCCTGTCCACCTGATTGAGGAACCGAAACATCTGAACAAAGAAGGGATCTTGATTCCTTCGATTGAACACATGAGTCAGGTCATCGACTGGGCAAAGCAAACAGCAGACTCCTGCCTTATGGCAGGGGGCGTGGATTTCTTCGAAGCCTTGCTCAAGGCAAAATGTTCCAAACCTGAAAGCTGCTCTGAGAACCTCTCCCCAACGAATGATCTACCAAACCAGCTCTTTGTCTGCGGAAGCCCTGGAGCCTTGGCTGCGGGTCGGCTCAACTGGTGTCACCAAAACGGGATCCCCGTCCACGAATGCTCCTCGACCTGGCTTGCATCTTCCAACATAGCCCCTCCACAGACCTGGGTGGAGGATGCCGTTGGCCATTTGCAAAAGTCAGGACAATGCCTTGTGACCACCTCCGCTGAACCGCTGAATCATCTGATGAGCGGAAAGACCGCAGCATCACGCCTGGTCCAGATAGTTCGCCACATCATGGCCGGGATCCGGGTGGACCAAGTGTTTGTCGAAGGAGGAGAAACGGCTTTGGAGCTGGCCGACGCAATGGGCTGGCATGATTTCCGAGTGACTCGGGCTTCCAGCGAAGGGATCCCCGAGCTTGCACATCACTCAAGCCACCTTCCAACCTTCATTCCCAAACCCGGGAGTTACCCCTGGTCTGACGAATGGCTTGTCGAACGCTAGGGAGTCTCATTTAATCATGACATGCTGCGTAACATCCAGTACCGAGCCTCACGAGTCAGCAAAATTCCGCTCAGATGGCCTGTTGTCCTGGGTATGGTGTGCGCCAGCATGGTGCGTGCAGAAACCCCAACGAGCATGCAACTTGAAAAAGACATCCCTTACGCTCAAGTAGGAGACCTCGCTCTCACACTCGATCTTTATCGCCCTGCTTCCCGACAAATCAGTCCCTTGATCGTTTGGGTACATGGCGGGGCTTGGCGAGCGGGTAACAAGTCCAGTATGCCATTGCAAGGATTGGTAGCCAAAGGGTATGCCATCGCCAGTGTGGACTACCGATTGACCACACAGGCAAAATTCCCGTCCAATGTGCATGACATCAAAGCTGCCATTCGATTCCTGAGAGCGAAAGGACCATCCCTTGGCATGAATGCGGAGCAAATCGTGATTGCAGGTGCTTCAGCAGGTGGGCACCTCGCAGCCCTTGTAGGGGTGACGAACGATCATGCAGCCCTCGAAGGCACCATTGGGGATCACCGGGAGACTTCTTCGAGCGTGCAAGGGGTGATCTCCTTTTTCGGAGCCTCCAATTTAACCACGATCCTGAATCAATCGACTCCTCACGGATTGAGTGTGCGCATACCCGCCTTAAAGCTTTTACTGGGTGGTGCACCTGAAGAGGTCCCTGACACGGCACGACTGGCGAGCCCGGTTTTTCATACCGACAAGACAGACCCACCCTTGCTGATGATCCATGGGGACCAGGATCCGCAAATGCCGATCAATCAGTCCTTGGAACTTGCTGGCAAATACCAGGACACCGGTTGCGCCGCCACACTTCATGTGCTGCACGGCGGGGCTCATGGGGGACCGGATTTCTACGATCGCACACGCATGACATGGGTCCGTCAATTTCTGAAGACCCATTTACCATGAAGTTCATTTCTTCTGGGCTATCGCATGATTGTTTGCGCCCTTGGGGCAAGATCCTCGGGTTGGCATGGCTCCTGTGCATGGGTTGTCGCCCCCAGGAGGCCGAGGTATCGGCTGGAGCCGAAAAGACTACTTCTGCTTCACACCCGGAGATTCGACCTCATTATGCCCTTCTTCAAATCGATGACTGCCAGGGAGTCTGCGATGGCTCCGGAGGTGTGGCCATCGATGAGAAACACTTTGTGATCGTCAATGACGAGACCAGCGAACTCCTGATCTATGAACGGTCCCGGTCCGGCCTACCCAAACAACGCTTGAATATTCGAAAGCATCTGGACCTCAAGAAAAAAGAGGAGGCCGATCTCGAAGCCATGGCTCGTGTGGGTAGCACCTTCTACTTGATAGGTTCCCACTCTCGGGACAACGAAGGTAAAAAACAAAAGGAAAGACGAGCCTTCATGGGGTTTTCCTTGGAACCTGAAGCGGGGCTCTTTCGATTGCAAGTAGAAGGAAAACCCTACGACGACCTAATGTCTGATTTACTCAAGGACCCTTCCATGGCGCACCTGAGCCTGGAAAGCGCTTACCGGCAAGCGGGTGATAATCCCAAGGGTCTCAACATCGAAGCACTCTGTGCAGGTGCCAACAACTCACTGTGGATCGGCTTTCGTGGACCGTTGATCGACGGGAAAGCCCTGATGGTGCAATTGTCAAATCCTCGAAAAGTCTGTTTCGGAACGCAGGCTCGATTCGGAAGCTGCGCCCTTCTGGATCTGGGAGGTCAATCCATTCGAGGCGCCGACAGTGTGGGAGAGGACATCTTGATCATTGCGGACGATCCTTGGAAGCAGGAGGGTGCCACCATTTTTTTCTGGGATGGCAAGACCTCGACCCCCGAGCCAATTCCCATGGATGGGCTGGCACTTCTGGATCCGGAGGCGATTTTTATCTTTCCCGATACCCAATGGCAGATACTTCAGGTTCTCAGCGACGATGGAGGCAGGCGGCGGGGAGAAAAAGACTGCGGCAATCTCGATACTCCATCTGCCATGGGCTTTCGAAGTGCCTCCTTTGCTTACTGATCTCTATAAAGCATGCGCGTCTGCTCTACCCACCCCGCTGGACGTTGGCCTTGGCCCTGCATGCCCAAATCCCCCAGCTCCACTCGCATGGCTTGTACCTGGGCAAGCAACCTCTCCACCACTTCCGGATGATGCTGCGCGACATCATGCTTTTCTCCGAGATCCTTCTGTAAATCAAAGAGCATCATCGATGTTTGCGCCACAGGTTTTCCCCAGTTACGAAGCTTGGGCGACAAGGCAAGATGGAGCTTCCATCGGTGATCTCGAATGGCCTGCAGCTGCTGCATTTGATAGTAGCAGAAAGTTTTTCTCGGCGAATAGCGGTGCTTTCCAGGCTCATGCCAAACAGACCAGAGGTTCATTCCATCGATCACGCGATCCTCTGGTACCGAGGCCTTGGCGAGAAAGGCCAATGTTGGAAACAAATCCATGGTGGCGCTCAAGGCATCCGACTGTGTCCCCGCAGGGATGACACCTGGCCACCAGGCAATAAAGGGTTCCCGCATGCCTCCCTCCCATGTCGAGCCCTTGTATCCTCTGAGCGGACCGTTACTACGCCCTCGTCCCGCAGTCGCTCCATTGTCTGAAGTGAAGATCACTATGGTGGATCGCTGATTCTCCTGCCGACTTTCCCGAATGTGTTGAAGAATTGTACCGACCGAAGCATCCAGTTCCTCTATCACATCACCGTAAAGACCATTGGAGGATTGGCCCTTGAACCGCTCGCTGGCGTATAGAGGAACGTGAGGAAAGGTGTGGGGCAGGTAAATAAAAACCGGTTGGCGGGGGTGATCCCTCAGGAACCTGATGCACTCTTGAGTGTAGCGTTCGGTCAAGTTGGTCTGATCGACGGGAGCTTCCACGACCCTTTCTCCCCGCATGAGAGGTAGCGGTGGTCGTAGGGTATTTTTTCGTTCACCCATGTCGTTGCTGTAGGGAAGACCAAAAAAAAGATCAAAACCCCGTCGAGTGGGCAGAAAGGGTGGCTGATCTCCGAGATGCCATTTCCCAATGCACGCAGTCGCATAACCCTGTTGCTTGAGCAGCTCTGCCAGGGTGATTTCATCCGGGTGAAGACCCTTCTTACCTCCGGGAAAGAGAACGCAGAGATTCTGATGATCCACATGCATGTTGACCCGCTGTGCGTAAGAGCCGGTCAAGAGACTACTGCGTGAGGGCGTACAAACGCTGCAACTGGAGTAGAACTGCGTCATCCGAAGCCCCTCAGCTGCCATACGATCCAGCTGGGGAGTCGAATGATTCCTAGCCCCAAACGGTCCAATATCTCCGTAACCCAGATCATCGCAAAAAATGAGAATGATATTCGGGGGTTCAGGCGACTCTCGGGAAGCTCCGTGGACCGTGCAGGGACCCCAGCATGGCAGCATCGCCATCCACAGGAGACAGTGACTCAGGTGACGACAGATGGTGGAAAAAGGAGGCATGGTTCATTGAAGCCTGATCCCTGGGGACAGGCAACTCTCAAGCCAGCAGTCCGTGAAAGCTTTGACTCAGAGGAAAGCTGTTCCTTTGGTCAGCCATTGAAGCATGTTGCGTTTTCATGCAACGAACACAAAAAAAAACAGATCGGGGGTGGTTCCCATTTCATGCAAAAGCAAAGCCGTTGCTATTTTTCCTCGGTAGCCTGTCCCGTCTTGTTTTTCTTGAGATAGGCGTCCACTTCGTCTTTTTTGATCACTTCAGGCTGAGCCCCTTTTTTGAGTTCCTCGGCCGACGGCACCTTGATGATGTCACTGGTAATAGGCTGAGCAGGCTTGGGCTTGGCGCTGGTTTCAATGCCAAGAAGCTCCACCTCGAAGAGGAGGGCAGAATTCGGCGGAATGTTCCGATTGCCATTCGGCCCGTAGGCAAGATCCGATGGAATGAATAATTGCCACTTGGAACCGACACTCATGAGCTGGAGGGCTTCGGTCCAACCTCGAATGACCCCGGTCACATTGAAACTGGCAGGCTTGCCACGCGAGTAACTGCTGTCAAATTCTTTCCCGTCCAGAAAAGTGCCACGATAGTGCACACTGACCTTGTCCGAGGCGGTAGGAACCGCGCCGGTTCCCTCAGAGATCATCTTGTATTGAAGGCCACTTGCCAGTACTTTGACTCCCTCTTTGGCTCGGTTTTCTTCCAGAAAAGCTTTCCCTTTTTCCAAGTTTTCGCCAGCAATGCGATCCTGTTCGGCCTTTCGACGCTGTGAAACCAGTTCGTTGATTTCCTTGGTGGCAGCGGCAATGTCGGCATCTTCCATCAGAGATTGATCGGCGATGTAGTCCTTCATGCCCTGAAAAAACATGTCCAGATCCACTTCAACACCATTCTGCTTGAGCAGTCGCCCATAGTTGGCACCCAGGGCATAGCCATGGCGCTTGTTCTGGTCCTCAAAATCTTCCGTGGTAGCTCCCCTGAGGCACACCATGGCAAGAACGGTCATACAAATGATTGATAAGTATTTTTTCATAAACATCCAATTGCGTTGCATACGATAGATAAAAACGACTTTGGTTGCTTATCATCCACCACGGTTGGCGTCGAGGTTTTTGCGTCCGAACCCGGTTGGCTTCCAAGCCTTCTTGGGCATACGCTGATAGGGCAAGTCATGAAAAAACATGGCTTCTTCCTTGATTTGACGTCCGGACCAAAGGTTAATCTCGGGGAGAAAACAAAAGCAGGAAACTCCAGAGAAGGCTTGTGCTATCTGGGTGAATTTCCGGCCATTGGATGTATGCCCCATGGAATCAGTCGCCACACCCATCAAACCTCATAAAGCACTTGCCGCCGCTCAGGAAGCAGCCATGGCTGCCGGCAAATTGATGTTTCAAAATGTTCGCAAACATAAGAAGCTCCAGGAAGAAAGCCAGTATGACATCAAGTTGGAATTGGACCATCGGTGTCAGCGACGGATCGAAAAAATTCTTCGATCGGCTTTTCCAACCTTACCTGTATTGGGCGAAGAGGGTTTTCTAGGTGATGTGCAAGAGCCCACTCGATGGATTGTCGATCCCATTGATGGAACGGTTAATTTTACTCATGGCCTGCCCCATGCCTGTGTGAGCATTGCCCTCCAGGAGTGCAAAAAGACTGGGCGCGGCAAAGGCGGCTACGAGACAGTTCTGGGACTGGTCTATGATCCATTTCTCGACGAAATGTGGACGGCCTTGAAGGGGAAGCCAGGCCGATTAAATGGGCGTCTCATTCGCCCAAGCTCTCACTCGCAGCTCAAAGAAACCATGCTGGCCATTGGATTTTCAAAAACAACAGAAGCATTGGATGAGATGCTCCCTGCCTTCAACCAATTGGTCTACAAGGTTCGAAAAGTGCGCATCATGGGAGCCGCAGCCCTTTCCCTGGTCTGGATTGCGGATGGCCGAATGGATGCTTTCATGGAAAAAGGCGTCCGGATTTGGGATATCGTAGGGGGTGGATTCATCCTTCAACAGGCTGGAGGTGATTTCTATCACCAAGCCATCGATGATGCCTATCGCTACGCCATGATCGCCAATAACGGTCATTTGCGTCGCAAGCTCTTGCCATACATGCCATAACTGCAATAGAGGGATTTCATACCATGGAATACGAACCGATCATCGGGCTTGAAACCCACGTCCAGCTCAAAACCCAATCGAAGATGTGGTGTGGCTGTGCTAATCAATACGGGGCCGAGCCCAACACCCAGGTTTGCCCTGTCTGCCTTGGCATGCCCGGAGTGCTCCCCGTTCCCAATGAGGAAGCCCTGCGATTGACTGCATTGACAGGTTATCTGCTTCATTGCGAGCTGCTAGGCCATGTGGAATTTGATCGCAAAAATTACTTCTATCCGGATGTGGCCAAGAATTACCAACTCACCCAGTTGGCTCATCCTTCCACTCTCCATGGCTACGTGGACTTTGAGATGAAAGGCGAGCCCATGCGTGTGCGAATCACACGCGCGCATTTGGAGGAAGATGTCGGCAAGAGCTTTCACTTTGATCGTCAAAGTGGTGTGGACTTCAATCGAGGTGGGGTGCCTTTGCTGGAGATTGTTTCAGAACCCGATATCACCAGTGCCGACATGGCCCATGCCTATCTCAATGCGCTCAAGGATATTCTTGTCTATGGCAAGATCAGCGACTGTGACATGGAAAAAGGAATGGTCCGCTGTGATGTGAATATCAGTGTGCGTCCCAAAGGAAGCTCTACCTTGGGGGCCAAAGTTGAGATTAAAAATATGAACAGCTTCAGCGGCGTACGAAGGGCCCTTCAGTATGAAATCCCTCGGCAACTCGAAGCCATCCGAAACGGAGAGACCATTCAACAGGAAACCCGACGATGGGATTATGTCGCAGGTATCACAGAGAGCATGCGAACCAAGGAGGATGCCCATGACTATCGCTATTTTCCATGCCCTGACCTCGTACCTTTTGAGCCTTCCAAAGAATGGTTTGAACAGGTTCAACAAGGTGTCGTTGAACTTCCCCTAGACCGCAAGAAGCGTTTCATGGATCAATACCAGCTGCCGGATGGCGATGCGGAGGTGTTTGTCAATGACGTTGGGCTGGGTGACTATTTTGAGGAAACCGCTCAGCGCGGCGGAAACCCCAAGGCCCTCGCCAACTGGGTCATCAACAATCTCAGGGCCAATCTTGTGGAAACTCAGACTCACTTGAAGGACGTCTCGTTTGCACCGGAGCATTTGGTGGAACTCACCGGACTGGTCGAGTCAGGAAAAATCAGCAGTAAGATTGCCCAAACCGTCTTTTCAGAGATGTTCCAGACGGGGCAATCGCCCTCCACCATTGTGGAGGAAAAAGGACTGATTCAAGTCTCAGATTCCAGCGCGATCGAACAGTTTTGCGATCAAGCCATCGAAGCCAACCCAGGACCCGCCGAGGATTACCGACAGGGTAAGGATGCGGCACTGAACTTCCTGAAAGGGCAGGTCATGAAGCTGAGCCGGGGGAAGGCCAATCCATCCCTGGTGGGAGAGATGCTGCATCAAAAACTGCGACCCTGAATGGGGCTTTTTTCCACCCAAAAGGATCATTGTAATGGAGGAAAAACTCCCCATGAGGTCATGCAAGTATCTTCATGGCTGCTAGCCCTGCTAGCCTATCGCTTTGGGGACTGTCAGGGCGCTACAGGTAAAGTGATCAAACTTTGATATTGATGCCCTGGAAGGCGTTTCACCCATTGTTTCAACTTAAGCTCTGAAAGAAGCATGGACACTTGAGAAACGGGTAATCCACAAGCTTCAATCAAGGCATCCACGGTGAGCTCCTGACCTTGCAAATGGAGCATCAACTGCCTTTGTTCACAAGTCATCTCAACCTTTTGCTTCCCGCTTGGGGACCCTTTGTGCCCCGACCTGGAAGCTGGGAACAAATATTTAAACTCTGAAAGCACATCTTCGGCGTGCTCGCTTAATTTCACTCCTTGTTTGATCAATGCATGACAGCCTTTGCTATTCAGGGCATCAATTCGACCGGGCAGGGCAAAAACCAAACGTCCATAGTCAGGGGCCTGATGGGCTGTGATGAGAGCACCACTCGAGGAGCCGGCTTCCACGACAATCACACCAAGGCTCATTCCTGCCACGATCCGGTTGCGCATGGGGAACGATTGGCGAGTAGCATGACGGCCAAAAGGAAACGAAGTGATCAGGGCGCCATGCTCGGCAATCCGAAGGAAAAAGCCCACGTGCTGTCTGGGGTAGAGGCAATCCAAACCACTCCCCAACACAGCCAAGGTTCTGCCGCCCGCCTGCATGGCGCCCTGGTGGGAGGCTCCATCCACACCCCTGGCCCCGGCGCTAATCACACTCACCTGCGCTCTGGCCATTTGAATGGCAAGCCGCCTTGCCGATTCCAGACCATAGGCCGAGGCGCGCCGAGACCCCACCATCGCTAGGCCAAGATGATCGCATGGCTCAATCAAGCACTGGACGTACAATACTGAAGGAGGATCGTATATTTCTCTCAATGCCTGGGGGTAATTTGGATCTTCAAGGGTGATCCATTGACAGGGATGCTGCTGGATCCTTTGTAGCTCGCCGACCAAATCCACCCGGTTTTCCCAATCGCAGATCGAACGAGCCGTTTCCTCTCCCAAGCCATGCACTTGACGCAGCTGACTCATCGATGCTGCCAAAATGGCTTCTGGCCTGCCAAAAACTTTCAATAGCCTTCTGAGCCGAACGGGGCCCACGTGATCTAGCAAGTGAAGGGCAAGGTAGGCTTCTTTTGAATTCATGTCCGATGGCCATCAGACAGGTTGAAAGCTTCCTTTTCAAGGTGGAGACCTACCCGCCTAGGGCCTTGATCGGTGAGTAGGTGTTCGGGTTTTGAGAACTCAAACCCGGTCATTCATGGTCATTTGGAATGGACCGGATGATTTCCTCCAAGGGCGTTTCACCACTGACGACTCGATCTATCCCGGCTTGCCAAAAGGTACGCATTCCGCGCTTGACCGCAACCTCCTGCAACTTGCGGGTGGGAATCTTTTCCATGACTGCCTCTCGAATCGCCTCATCCACTTCCAGCATTTCCGTCACTGAAATACGTCCGCTAAAACCGGTCATGACACAGTGCTCACACCCACCACCTTGTCGAAGACAGGCATCCTCCACACGTTTGGAAGGAATCAGTTTCATGTATCCAGGCTCTGGCTGATATGGCATCGCGCACGAAGCGCAATTGGTGCGGATCAATCGCAGGCCCAGAACGCCAATCACGCTGGAAGCCAGGAGGAAGGGTTCGATGCGCATGTTGATCATGCGCGCAAAAACGCCTGCTGTGCTACTGCTATGAATGGTGCTGATGACCAAATGGCCCGTCAATCCTGCCTGAACCGCAATATTGGCAGTTTCAGCATCACGAATCTCGCCCACCATGATCACCTGTGGGTCCTGTCGCATCAGGGAGCGGAGCGCCACAGGATAAGTAAATTCCTTGGCGTAATGAATCTGCGCCTGGCTGATCATGGGCAAATTGTATTCCACAGGGTCCTCCACGGTACTAATACTGATGGTGGAGCCATGTTTTTCAGCCAGGTGAGTCAAGGCAGCATAAATAGCTGTGGTTTTGCCGGATCCAGTGGGACCCGTCAGAAGGATCATGCCGCTGGGTTTGGAAAGCAATTGTTTGAGACTGGCCAGTGTATCGGCTTCCAGACCCAGATCATCCAGATTGAAACTGCGTTTGTTCGGATCAAAAATACGAATCACGATTTTTTCACCCCGCAACACAGAGCCCTGCAAACTCCCTCGCACAACCGGAAAAAAAGACATGCGCAATTCGACGCCGCCTGAGGTGGTATCCATCTGGGCGTGACCCTCCTGAGGGCGATCGGACTCGTAACTGATCAGATTGGCCATGACCTTCAAACGGCCACTGAGCTTTTCACTCAACTCCAACGGCAAGTGCAGCAACTCCTGCAGCACCCCGTTCAATCGAACGCGAACCGCGAGACTGGTATCCCACGGTTCCAGATGAATATCACTGGACCCAGCATCGATGGCATCCTGGATCATCATGTCAACAAGTTGGCCAATTTCCGCCTGAGCTGGGTCAGAAAGACTGTCCAAGTATTGGGTAGCTCGATTCATAAGGTTTTGTGGGATTAATGACTCAAAGATGGCGGTGACTCAATGCATTTTACATAAGGGAGTCATGACTTGAATGCATTGCTTGTAGTTGATCGGGAATGGTTTGTGCATCAGATTGCGGTACATTTTAAAAATCCGGGTTGAAACCCAAGCAAGGTTTGGCATGATTATCTCTAAAGAAGTTTGAATTATGAGTGAAACAAGTCCTTCCCTGAATATCGTTGCTTATCTAAAACCATCCTGCGGCTGGAGCCAGGGGGTTCGAGCCATCATGCGAAAGTATCAACTCGCCTTCGAAGATAGGGACATCATCAATGATCCTTCCCAGCGCCAGGAGATGATCGAGAAGAGTGGCCAGATGCTCAGTCCATGCGTGGAAATCAATGGTCATATGCTGGCCGATGTCAGTGGCGAGGAAGTGGAAGCTTACATGTTGGCCAACGGCATGGTGGCTCCATCCTCGGTGCAGCCAGATGCCCCTATCAATGCACCTTGCCCAGATGAAATGCCACAGGCTCAGCGCATGCAATTTGGATCTTGAGATGAACTAGCTTCATCACCTATCAAATCAAAAAAAGGCTCCCAATAGGAGACCTTTTTTGTAGGCCCGCTCATCAGGACAGCAAGAAGCTGCCCACTTCCACTCCATCCACTTCGACAGTGGATTGCAGAAAAATTGGAGTTTGACGATGAATGTCCCACCCCTTTGGACATGATGACGCGCATGAAATCCTTTTCTCAACACGAAATTGATCTGAGGTGGATGAGCGGTGGCAAGCGCATCCGAATCGTTGGAACAAGCCCTACGATCATGCTTTCCATCAATGATGTTTTCCAAGGCTGGTTTGCCAACCCGAAGGGAGCTTGCGACGCCTTGGATCACTCGATTGACCTACCGAACACTAGGACTGCCCGAGGCACTCATGAGACCCGAAGCCAGAGAGACCCCACCGCATGATTGCCACCAGCTCATTCGGAAGGTAGGCTTGTTGCCATGAGCTTTTTCTCTCACTCCAAGTATTCCAAGCACTTTACTCAAGGAAGGAAACCCTGGGCCGCCTTCACCCGTTTTCTATGTTTTCAAGGGTCTTGCCTTTTTCTGGCCACCAGCTTGGGGGCTCAATGGGGAGAAACTAAATTTCGGCAGTTGGAAGAAATCCTACCGACCCCCAATGCATACCGAACCGCTTCAGGGGCACCGGGAGATTCCTACTGGCAGCAAAAAGCCGATTACGACATCAAGGTGGAGCTCGATGATGAGCTTCAACGCATCTTGGGCTCTGAGGTGATCCACTACCAGAACAACAGCCCGGATGACCTCGATTATCTCTGGATCCAAATTGACGCGAATCTTTTCGCCAAGGACTCCGATGGCCATCTCACTGAATTGGCTCCTGATTTGGAAGGCTTGAAGTTCCGATCTCTCAGGGCCCTGCTTGAAAGGGAATCGTTCGAAGGGCACGCAACGATTCACAGTGTAAAGGATGCCACCGGACAGACGTTGGAGCATCAGGTTATAAAAACCATGATGCGTATCGACCTGCCCACCCCCCTTCGCGCAGGCGAATCCATGCGTTTTTCCATAGCCTGGTCTTACAACATCATTGACGCACAACTCATACGGGCTCGAAGTGGCTATGAATTTTTCCCTGAGGATGGAAATTTCATCTACGAAATGGCTCAATGGTTTCCCCGTATGGCAGCCTACACCGACGATCGCGGCTGGCATCACAAACAGTTCCTAGGGAGTGGTGAATTCACTCTCGAGTTTGGAGACTATGAAGTTGCCATCACGGTTCCCAACGACCACATCGTCGCAGCCACCGGAACCCTTCAAAACAAGGAAGAGGTCCTGAGTCCGCTGCAGCTGGAAAGACTCAAGGAAGCTTCAGGGAGGCGGACACCCACTTTCATCGTGACACCGGAAGAAGCGAAGACCAATGAGACCACACCAGCTACCGGCAAAAAAACATGGGTCTTCCATGCAGAAAACGTCCGCGATTTTGCTTTTGCTTCTTCACGCAAATTCATCTGGGATGCCATGGGCCACACCAGCGGAGATCAGGAGGTCATGGCCATGTCCTTTTACCCCAACGAAGCAGAACCGCTGTGGAGTCGTTATTCCACACACGCCGTTGCTCACACGATGGAAGTGTATTCACGACATTCTTTTGACTACCCTTACCCGGTAGCCATTTCAGTCAATGGACCGGTTGGAGGCATGGAATATCCCATGATCTGCTTCAACGCGCCTCGCCCCTTGCCCGATGGCACCTATTGGGGCATTCCCAAAAGCAAGGAGCAATGGATGCATTCCAAATATGGGTTGATTTCTGTCATCATCCACGAGGTCGGGCACAACTACTTTCCCATGATTGTCAATAACGATGAAAGGCAATGGACCTGGATGGATGAAGGCCTAAACACCTTTCTGCAGTATCTTGCGGAGCAGGAGTGGGAAGAAGATTATCCATCGAATCGAGGAGAACCCAAAAAGATGGTGAGCTACATGACCTCCCCCAATCAGGTGCCCATCATGAGTAATTCCGAATCGATTCTACAGTTTGGCAACAACGCCTACGGAAAACCTGCTACCGCCCTGAACATCCTCAGGGAGACCATTCTTGGTCGTGAACTTTTTGACTTTGCCTTTCGTACCTATTCCCAACGATGGCAGTTCAAACGCCCTCAACCGGCGGACCTTTTCCGAACCCTTGAAGATGCCTCCGGGATCGATCTGGACTGGTTTTGGCGCGGTTGGTTTTATTCGACGGATCATGTCGATCTGGCCATTACTCAACTCACAGAATATCAACTTGACACGTTGGATCCCATCATCGACAACCAGCGTCGCAAACAGGAGCGCGACAAGGAACCTCAAAGCATCAGCGAGCTCCGAAACGACGACCTTAAACGACTGGTGGATCGCTACCCCGAATTGGTTGATTTTTACAATGACTATGACCCTCTGGATGTCCTTGAGGAAGATCGGGAGAAAAGCAATGAGACCCTCGAAAAGCTGAATCCTAAGGACCGCGACTTGCTGAAACTGGAACACCACTTTTATGTCGTCGAAGTGGAGAACATCGGTGGACTGGTCATGCCGGTGATCCTGGAAATTGAGTATTTCAATGGGAACCGGGAAACCCGTCATTACCCAGCTGAAATCTGGAGACGAGACAGTCAATCGGTTCGCAAGTTGCTCATCACGACCGAACCCATCCGTAACCTTCGGCTGGATCCTCACCTTCAGACCGCGGACAGCAATCTGGCAAACAACCAGTTTCCTCCCAAAATTGGTTCGGCACGCTTTGAGCTCTCATCTGAGAAAGAAGAAAAGAACCCCATGCAAAAGGCTGGTCATGGAAAAGAGGAAACGCCCTGAAGCCCCATCATGACTCCACACATGCAGGTGTTAAAGTTACGTTTTCTGCTGAACTTCTGGGCGCTGATGGCCATCGCGTGGACTTGCCTCGCTGAATCTGAAACACATCCAGCCATGACTCTTGAAGACGTCGATGGACGCAAAAGGGATATTCTCACTAAATCTGGTAAATGGCAGGTCTGGGTCATTGGTAGTCGAGATTCTGCCAAAGATTCCGCCGCCTGGGGTAAGGCATTGGAAGCAGATTTCAAAAACCAGTCGGACATTGTTTCCATCGCTGAAATCTCAGGAATCCCCAAGCTGCTGCGTTCATGGGTTCGGGGTAAAGTAGCACGCGAACACGGGCGTTTTATTCTCATCGACTGGGAAGGAACGCTACGCAAGCGTCTTTCGCTTGAAGGGCCCTTTCCCCATCTCATCGTGTGGGATCCCCACGGAGAAAGGTGCTTGCAGGCGCACGGGGCGTATAGCTCAGAAAAATGGCTTCACCTGAAGCAGGAACTGGAAGAACTAAACCCCTCTTCCTGAAATCTCCTGACCCACGGGTCAGCCCCTCAACAGAACACACCAAAGTCAGGTCTATGAGCCCAAGACTTGCGCGAGGCTTCGATGGAGAGCGCGCACCATGCGCTGTATTTGCCCAGATGTACAACAATAAGGCGGCATCAGCACAATCACATCTCCAATGGGTCGTGTCAGCACGCCATGCAAAGCCATGGCCTCACACACCCGTTGCCCCACCCTTTGGTTAGAGCCCCAAGCCTCTTTGGTCTTCCAGTTTTTGACCAGTTCAACCCCTACCACCGTACCCGTTTGGCGAATATCTCCCACATGTGGCGAGCCCCATAGAGAGTCACAGGCCTCTGCCAGGGTTTTCGACAGGCTTTTACGCCATCGCAGATCGTGAAGATCCTTCAACATACGAAGGCTTTCCAAGCTTGCCGCAGCGCCCAGCTGATTTCCTGTGAAGCTGTGGCCGTGGTAGAAGGTTTTACCTGAAGCGTACGACCCCAGAAAGCTGCGAAAAATGTCATCCGTGACCAAGGTTGCCGCCATGGGCAGGTAGCCGCCACTCATCCCTTTGGCCAGGCAGAGAAAATCAGCCTGCACCCCTTCACCATGGGAGGCAAACATGGGGCCCGTTCGGCCAAAACCAGTCATGACCTCATCAAAAATGAGCGGGATACCTGCTTGACGGGCTAATCTACCCACTCGTTTCAACCAACCCTCGGGTTGCACCACCATGCCTGCTACTCCCTGAACCACGGGTTCCACCACCCAACCCGCGTATGCCTGCCCTTTGCTCTGAGCTTGTTCCAACTTTCGCTCAACCGTCTTTACGCACTCCCATTGACAGCGCCTGTGCAAACGGGCATCCCCTCGCTCAGCTTTGGCCCGATTGAATGGGCATCGATAGCAATAAGGCGACATCACCTTGTCGGTGCGAAAGAGGAGTCGATCGTATGCGCGGTGAAAGAGAGGCACTTGCCCCAAACTCACGGCCCCCACCGTATCTCCATGGTAAGCCTGATCCAGCGAAAGAAATCGCGGGTGCTTGGAAATCCCACGACGCATCGCGTGTTCATAAGCCATCTTGAGGGCCGTCTCCAAGGCGGTCGAGCCATCATCCGAAAAGAACACCTTTCGAAGTTTAGGATTTGTTAAAGAGGAAGAGGACCGAGGCCACAAGCTTGGATGATCGGCCGCCTTGATCAGCTGTTCGGCCAAAAGCGATGCCGGTTCGTTGGCCAGACCCAGGGCAGAAGAATGGCTGATGCGTGCCAGCTGCCTGCGAATCGATCGATTGATACGAGGATGCGTGTGCCCGTGCAGATTGGTCCATATCGAAGCATTAGCATCCAGATACGACTTGCCGTGCTGATCGCGTAACAGGGCGCCCTTGCCCGAAGTAATGACCAAAGGCTCCTGTTGACTCCACTCCTGCATTTGAGTGAAAGGGTGCCAGACATACTGAAGATCTTTTTGAGCCAGTGGATTCATGACGAGGAACAGTAGGATGCAGAGGTTTCCACCAATCGAGCCGCAAGGTCCTCGACCACATGGGGTGAGTGTGCGGCGCTCAAGGAGACTCGCAAACGGGCGCCATTCCGAGGGACGGTAGGATATCGAATGGCTGGGACCCAGAAGCCGTGCTCGGCCAGGCTATTGGAAAGATCCAGCGAACCTTGAGTGGAACCTGCCATCCAGGCCATGATCGGCGTCGCAAGCTCACTAGGATGGAGCCATCCCATGGCTCGGTCCTGAGCCCCCCCCGATTGCCATTTGAGAGGGATAGCCCCCTGAAGGGTCCTGATGTTCAGATGCAGGCGCTCACGCTGTCGCTGCCCTTCCTGGGTTTGAAGGAGCTCCACTGCCGCCAAGGCAGCGCCACACACCACTGGTGAAGGGGCCGTCGAAAAAACCAGAGATCGGGCTCGATGCTTCAAATATTCGATGAGGTGGAAGGAACCGGCAATGAAACCTCCCGAGGCTCCCAGTGCCTTCCCCATCGTGCCCATCTGAATTTCGACTCGATCCTGCATCCTAAGCTCATGCACCAAACCAGCTCCATGGGGACCAAAGATACCCGTGGCATGGGCCTCATCCACCATGAGCCATGCTTCATACCGATGCTTGAGCTCAACAATGGAAGGGATTGGCGCTGCATCTCCATCCATGGAGTAGATGGACTCGACCACCACACCGACACGACCGCGCTCGGAAGCTGGTCGCTTCGCCATAGTTTCACGAGCCCAGGCCAACCGCTTTTCAAGCTGTTCCAAGTGATTGTGAGCAAAAACTCTGAGTGTCGCCTGGCTCATGCGCGCTGCATCGATCAAGCACGCGTGACACAGCTTATCCAAAATAAGAATATCTTGAGGCCCAGCAAGGGCCGTCAGGGTGCCTAACGCTGAGGCGTATCCCGAATTAAAAACGAGCGTTGCCTCGCATTGTTTCCATTGTGCCAGAGATGTTTGCAAAGCTCTCATGGGCTCCAGGCAACCGGTGATAAGTGGCGAAGCGCCCGACCCCGTTCCGTAAGTGTCCAAGGTTTCCCTGGCTCGCTGTTGAATCGTCGGATGCGAAGCTAGCCCCAGGTAGTCATTGGAGGAGAAATTCTCGTAGGATTTTCCTTCGAGAGATAGACGGGGACCTTGTGGACCCACCACGGATCGCATCCAACGCTTGAGACCTTGCGCTTCGAACGATGCCACTTCCCGAGCACAAAAGGCTTCTAGGGAAAGTGAGGAGGATGGGCTTCTGTGGTCAGATGGAGGGATCATGATCCTGAAGCTTCCTCGTTTTTGGGCGCTTCCGTGATACGCACCTGACTCACACGGTGTTGTTCCATCTGCAAGACTTCCATCCGCAATCCTCCCCAGGGAACCCAGTCCCCCTCCTTGGGAAGGCGTCCCAGCAGCACGGCTACCAAACCGCCCAAGGTATGGTAGCGGCCGGGAGGCGGAGCGGGCACAGTAGCGGGGGAGAGCACTTCCAGGGACTCCTCAATCGTCAACATGCCATCCATGATCCAGTCGCCGTTGGAATCCTGATAGGTTTGTGGAGCTGCATCGACAGGTGACTTGGACAGGAAGCGGCCTGCAATGCACTCCATCAGATCCATCATCGAAACTACACCTGTGGTTTCTCCGTATTCATCCACCACAAGGGCTGCGTGCCACTGACTCTTCTTGAGAGCCTCGAGCAGCTTCACGGCATGACTATGCTCAGGGACCACCAGGGTCGACCGCGCCAGAGTGAGCAGCGAAGCAGGTTCTACGCAATGCGACCGTTCCCACAAATCCCGAAGACTAACCAGACCCACGACTTTTTCGGTTGCCTCATCCCTCACAGGAAAAAACATCCGACGCGAACCCTGGATCTTGGAGGCGACCACCTCTGGAGAATCATCACTCATCAGGTTGGGCACAGCCATGAGGGGTGACATGATATCTCGAACCCTTGTAGCGTCCAAACGCATCACTCTGGACACCAATTCAATTTCTGCATGATGAAAGACACCGGCATGGCTGCCCTGTTCCACCATCAATCGGATATCATCCTCCGAAACCTGTGCTTCACTTTGGCGCTTCACCCCCAGCACGCGTAGCATTTGCTCGGTCATCCAACCTACCACATAGACAAAGGGGCTGGCCCAACGACTCAAGAGATGCATGGCGGGAGCCAGCCAGGAAGCTAGCCGCTCACCATGAGCCAGGGCAAGGCGCTTGGGAACCAATTCCCCGAAAACAAGGGACGCCAGAGTGATGAAAACCACCACCAAACCAAAACCCAAACGATCGGCATGGTCGACCAATCCGGGAAGACGCCGAAACACTTCGGAGAGATTGCGTGCTAAGGTCGCTCCTCCAAAGGCACCCGCGAGAATACCTATTAAGGTGATGCCAAATTGGATAGTCGATAAAAAGCGGTTGGGAGATGCCGCCAGATCCAATGCAATACTGGCACCCCGGTCACCTTGTCGAGCCCATTGACGCAGGCGCGACTTGCGCGCCGAAACAATGGCCATCTCTGCCATCGCAAAGATACCATTGGCGGCGATCAAAATAACAAGTATGAGAAGTTCTAATCCCAGTGTGCCACTCACGAGTGTTTCCTCCTGCCGTGGATCGATCCCTCAGGGAGGGCATTTGATTTTCCAACCACCCAAGGCTACACTCGCTCTGTGATCAGGAACATCATTTTCGACTGGTGTGGCACCATCATGGATGACCTTCCAGCCGTCTGGAAGGCCACATGCCATGTGTTTGAGAAGGCAGGCGTGCCTCCGCTGACTTTGGAAGGCTTCCGTGAACGTTTCGAATTACCCTTTGTCGGCTTCTACAAATCCCATATTCCCGATATCCCGATCGAGCAATTGGAGGCCTGGTTTCATGAAGCCTTCAGCGCCGAGCAAGACTCTGTGCGCCCCCTGAACCACGCCAAGGAATTTCTCGACTACTGTCAAAAGATGGAGCTGCGCTGCTTTGTACTCAGCGCCATTCACCCCAGACATTTTGAGCAACATTTGGCACAAACCGGGTTTGCTTCCTACTTCGAACAAACCTACACCGGGATCTGGGACAAACGGGATGAAATCCATGCGCTTATGGAGAGACATACATTGAATCCCGAAGAAACCCTTTATATTGGAGATATGGAGCATGATGTCGAAACCGCGCATCATGCCGGAATACCAGCCTGTGCGGTCTTGACCGGGTTCAAAGGACTGGAGGCCCTGCGTCAAACGAACCCTGAACTACTGGTTGAACACCTAGGAGAATTGCGCGAGATGATGGTCTCTTCCCAACTCGACCCAATCGCTTCGATGAATCCCTCACAGAACCATTTTCCCATTCCAACGGTCGGAGCACTGATCCATGATCACCAGGGTAGAGTCCTCATGATTCAAACCCACAAGTGGTCCGACAAATGGGGTATTCCAGGAGGTAAGATCAAGAAAGGGGAGACAGCTCTCGCTGCCTTACACCGTGAAATTGAAGAGGAAACAGCGTTATCCATTGAAGCCATCGAATGGGTCATGGTTCAAGATGCCATTGAACCATCGGAATTCTATCGCAAGGCACATTTTCTCCTCCTCAACTACACCTGCCGATGCACTTCAGCCGAACCAGTGGTCCAATTGAATGAGGAGGCGCAATATTATCGGTGGGTCAAACCTTGTGACGCCCTGAACATGGATCTCAATCAACCCACTCGGACTTTGTTGGAACAAGTTATCCAATCACCGTTCCATCACGCCCAGAAGATACCACATTGAAAGACACCATCATCATTGAAGCGCTGGAAGTTCAATTCCGCATCGGGGTGCCCGATGAGGAGCGCCGCCATCCTCAAAGGCTCTTGATCAGCCTTTGTCTTGAAAAAGATTTTCGTCCAGCCGCAGACCGGGATGAGGTAGCCTTGACCGTCGACTATGACGCACTCACCCGCCAGTTGATTGCATGGGCTGAACACCGGGAATGGAAACTGATCGAAACCTTGGCCAGTGAT
This sequence comes from uncultured Verrucomicrobiota bacterium, assembly GCA_902560705.1. Taxonomy (GTDB): domain Bacteria; phylum Verrucomicrobiota; class Verrucomicrobiia; order Limisphaerales; family AAA164-E04; genus UBA7971. The sequence goes on along the minus strand of CACEMW010000021.1, from coordinate 18,275 downwards.
CTAGCGCAATGGGTATTGGCTTCCTATGCTGTTGAAAAAGTCAGAGTGGAAATCAAGAAGTTCATCCTACCCCACACCCAATATGTGGGTGTGTGCATTGAGCGCAAAGCCCCCTGATCGGGCGGACTCATCAAGACCTCAGAAGATTCTACTTGGCTCAAAACCATCATGGATTGGCAAACTCGGCAGCGAGCATGGCCTCCATTTCAGCCACCTTCTGAGGCTCGAAGGCGTAGAGATTGACCATCTCTCCCGGATCCCTTCCCAAGTGGTAGAGCTGTCCAGCTGGGCCTCCTTGCCGGGCGGGAATGTTGGCAGGCTTGGAAAACCCGCCTGATCCCAATCCTTGGATCAGTTTCCAAGGCCCATCGCGGAAGGTCATCTTGCCATTGCCCGAAGCCAAAGCCAGGCTCTGACGCAGGGAACGCGTCTCTGCGGGCTCACCCACCAAAACAGAATGGAAGCTTCTCCCGTCAGGAGCCGCAGCCTCAGGAAGCGGTTGCTCCACAACCGAGGCCAGGGTCGGCAGGACATCGGTAAAACTTACCAACTGATGGGTCATACTCCCCGCGGCCACGTGACCGGGCCATCGAATCAGGAAGGGCACACGATGACCCGCCTCCCAGGCATCGGCTTTCATGCCACGAAGCCCACCCGAAGAATCGTGGCCTAGACGATTCACGTCTTCCTCATACCAAACCGGCCCGTTGTCCGAACTGAAAATCACCAAGGTATCCTCAGTCATTCCAGCATCCTCCAAAGCTTGGATTACCTCTCCCACCATGTGATCGACCATCATAGTGAAATCTCCGTACATGCCAGCCGCACTTTTTCCCACAAAGGAAGGCGATGGCAACCAGGGGGTGTGAGGAGCCGGGTAGGCAAGATAAAGGAACAAGGATTCTTCGGAGGCAATGGCTGAATGACGATGGATCACCTGGATGGCTTCCCGGGTAAACCGTGGGAGAACATCTTTCAGCTCCAGCCCTGGAGCAATGCCTCCCTCCCGCCAGAAGGCACCCTGAATGGGCGACCAGCCTTCGGACTGATTGGCATCAATATGACTGGTGGGAGGTACGACGACGCGATCCTGCCAGATATAGAAATACGGAGGGATATCCGTTGAGGCACGGATGCCGAAATAGTGATCAAAACCTCGATCGATGGGCCCCCCTCCCAAGCGTCGATCATAGCCCTTTTCGTCAAACCCCAAATGCCACTTCCCCACCATAGCAGTGTGATAACCATGCTGTTTGAGGAATCCTGGCAGTGTGAGCTGTGAGGAATCGATGGTGGCCCGAGTTCGCCAGGCACCAGGCTGGGCGCGAAAGGGATACTGACCCGTCATCAATCCGTATCGAGACACGTGGCATAAAGGACCGGCCGCATGGGCATCGGTAAAACGCATGCCACTCTCGGCCAGACCATTGATGTGTGGAGTCTCTATCTTGGAGTGTCGATTGTAACAGGCAAGATCCCCATAGCCCATGTCGTCCACCAATATGAGGAGCACATGCGGCATCTTCGCCAGCAAGGACGGGCTGGCCATCCAAACAACCGCGAGAATGGAGAGAAGAACGCTAACAGCTTGGAACCGGGTGGACATGGACGGCATTAAACCATCCAATGTCAAAATGAAAAGGGATACTTGGCGGTCCGCCCGTGGAGCCTTTTCAGACCTTGGCCGCTGAGCGAGTTTCTTCGAGCATGAGCTGGGGTTGCGAATGAGATTCTTCGGAGAGGATCAAAGTGAAAAAGAAAGTGGTTCCCTTCCCCAGCTGACTCTCAACCCACACTCGCCCTCCCAATGTCTGGGCAATGTGCTTGACGATGGAGAGCCCCAGTCCGGTGCCACCCTGTGCCCTCGAACGGGCCTTATCGACTCGGAAGAACCGCTCGAAGATACGATCCAAAGCCTCGGGTGGAATCCCGGGGCCATCGTCCTTGACACTCAAACAGATCTGGCCATTGCCATTGCAGGAGCCGTGCACCTCAACGCAACCACCGGTGCTACCATATTTGATGGCATTGTCCACGAGATTGATGATCATTTGTTCCAGGAGACCTGGATCCGCCTTGACCTTGATTGCATCGGAAATGTCGATTTTCAAGGCGACTCTCTTGACACGGGCAGCCCTCTCCATGTCATTCATCACCCGGGAAACCTCCTCGAAAAGCGACACTTCATGCAAATTGACCGTCGCCTGGCTACTCTCTAGTTTGGAGATGGTGAGCAGATCCTCCACAAGCAGGGCCAATCGGTCGGAATGCTTTTGCACCTTGCCTAGGAAGTTCATCAAGGTTTCCTCCTCCATCTTGGGATGATCCATGATGGTTTCGACAAATCCCTTGATCATCGACAAGGGTGTCCGGAGTTCATGGCTGACATTGGCAACGAAATCACGCCGGGCATTTTCAAGCTCCTTGAGCTGGGTCAGGTCATGAAAATTGAGAAGGACGCTGTCCGGTTTACCGGATGAATGATGCACCACAACCGCATTGAGCATCAGATGCAATGCTTCGGCTCCTCGCGGTTTGAGGTGCACTCCCATCATGCGTCCTTTATCGATCGTTCGCTGAAACACTTCCTGAACCTCATGAAGGCGAATGGCTTCCAACAGTGTCAAATGATCTGGCAAGGTTTCAGGCAACTGAAACATACGGCGGCAGGCACTATTCCAGAAAAGAATCTCTCCCTTCAAACTGCATACCAAGATACCATCAGTCATGGCATCAAAGACGGCATCCCGGTGATGCTCCATCTCCATATGAGCATTTTCCAGGCGTTCATCCATGCCCTTGAGGCGCGCGTCGGCATGGGACGCTTGAACCCGATAGGACTGGCCAAGCCTCCACCACAGCAGCGAAACCACTACAGCAGTCAAAATGATGGAAAAGACAATATCCATGGTTTGATCAACACCTTATCCAGCCGGCTCCATCAACCGATAGCCGACACCTCGCACGGTCGCCACATAATCTGCGGCTTCGCCCATTTTCTCGCGCAATCGCCGGACGTGAGTGTCCACCGTCCGAGTATCGATCAGCTGATCGTAGCCCCAGACATCCTGCAAGAGCCGGTCTCTGGATTGGACACGACCCTTTCGCTCAATGAGGATTTGCAGCAACTTGAATTCGGTAGGAGTCAAGTCAATCGGCTGCCCCATGATCTTGACTTCATACTTGGAAACATCCAGCTCGATGTCTCGCACCTGAAATCGCTCCACCTCTTCCTTCGAACTTTCCCTGCGTTTGAGTAGATTGCGCACCCTGAGCATCAATTCTCGGGGGCTGAAGGGCTTGGTGACATAGTCATCGGCTCCAAACTCAAGGCCAAGCACTCGATCAATTTCAGACGCTTTGGCGGTCAGCATGATGATGGGCAGGGATGCAGTCGCTGGGTCCCGTCGAAGAATCTTGCAGACTTCCAACCCATCGATCTCGGGAAGCATGACGTCCAGCAGGATCATGTCGGGAGAAAACTTGCGCGCCTTGGCAAGAGCTTCTTCCCCATCTTCCGCCGTCAGCACTTCGTAACCGGATGCTTTCAGATTGAACCGGATCAATTCGATGGCATCCGGTTCGTCGTCGACCACAAGAATTCTCATAGTTTACTGGGTCTAAGGGGCCCCAAGATCATGACTCCCATGTCACGATAATGTGACATTTGAGCGACATTGCAACCCTTTGAAGAATGCTGGACTCATGCGGACCGCTCCATACAATAATTTCATGCCATTCCCCAAATCCACTCATCGTCGCGGATTCCTCAAAAGAACCTCCATCGTGGCTTCCGCTCTGAGTTTTCCCTTTGTTTCATCCAACAACATTCTGGGGGCCAATCAGCGCCTCAATGTGGCAGCCATCGGAGCTGGGGGCAAAGGCGGGGTCGATATCGGATACTGTGGTCGGGAAAACGTCGTCGCCCTTTGTGATGCTGATACACGACAGGCCGGCGGAAGTCAGAAAAAATTTCCCAAGGCTCGCCTTTATCAGGATTTTCGAATCATGCTCGAAAAGGAGCAGCATCGGATCGATGCGGTGACCATCTCCACCCCTGACCATACCCATGCCCATCCTGCAGTGATGGCAATGCGTTTGGGCAAACACGTTTATTGCCAGAAACCCCTGACCCACACCGTCGAAGAAGCTCGCCTTCTGACCCGGGTGGCTCACGAAACCAGCGTGGTCACCCAAATGGGAAACCAAGGCCATGCACAGAGCGATAGTCGCCGTTTGGTGGAATGTCTCAGGGGAGGCATCCTGGGTGAGGTCAAGCAAGTCCACGTTTGGACCGATCGCCCCATCTGGCCGCAGGGTCTCCGCCGCCCCTCAGAGACTCAGAGCATTCCAAGCACTCTGGATTGGGATCTGTGGATCGGGCCTGCTCCGATGCGCCCCTACCACGGCTCCTATGCTCCTTTCAACTGGCGCGGTTGGTGGGATTTTGGAACGGGAGCTTTGGGTGACATGGGTTGCCACAACATGGATCTGGCGTTTTTTGCCCTCGATTTGAAGAACCCCACTCGCATTGAAGGCAGCGGAGAGGGTGGCACCGATCAGTCTCCTCCCAAGGCGTCAACCGTCAAGTGGTCCTTTCCTGGGAATGAGCATCGCGGTCCTGTCGCGCTGACTTGGTATGACGGAGGAAGAAAGCCCTCTCCAGAACTCGTGTCCCAAAAGGAGCTTCCTGGCAACGGATGCATCATCATGGGAACTAGGGATACACTTTATGTGCCCAGCTACTGGGGCGCGGGAAGCTGTCTCTCGGGTGCGGGCATGGAGGATTGGAACCATATTCCGGCAAGCCTTCCCAGATGGCCGGGTGGCGATCAGGACAATGACATGGCTCATCATCATGAATGGTTGGCAGCCTGCAAGGGAGAGGCCAAAGCTTTGTCGCATTTCGACTATGCCGGCCCCATGACTGAAGCCGTCCTTCTGGGGAATGTTGCTTTGCGCGCCGGCCACGCCATCGATTGGGATGCCCATGGCATGCGAGTCACCAATGACCCTCATGCCAACCAGTGGATACGCAAGGCTTATCGCAAGGGTTGGGAACTCCCAATGTAGCCTTTCCTCACCAAAGGAAACGAGCGGACGAACAGGGAAAAAGTTGAAGCTTCGCTCTCAGGGCTCACAGAGCCATCTGATACTTGAGGAGGAGCACTAGGAGCAGGAAGGCCACGATTGCCCACACCCATTGCATGGCCGATCGCCTCGAGGGTTTGCCATCTCCAAATTCCTCTTCGAGAAAACCCTCGTAGTCGAAAGGTTCATCATCGCTGTCCACCCCAATGCGATCATAACTCGCTTTGGTGGACCAACCCGTTTCGCTACAGGATCCGCACTCCGGACAAGCCAGAGCTTCTTCGGGCACCTCGGCACCACAATGGGGACAGTAACCATCGATGGGCGGTTCAGCACTCATAAACAACTTGGGATGGCCAGCATGGAAGGCTCATGAAACGATCAGGCGCGAACCGAATGCCATTCACCACTCCAGCCACATTCAGCAGCGAGATCGCTTGGGCGCACACTCATGGGATCCAGACTCCATCGCGCGGCCAAGCCGTGTATTTGACTCAGATTATGGTCCAGAATCGGGTCTATTTCATGGAAAGCAAACATCGGTCTGTCCTCTGCATAGTCATAGCACACCATCCCCAAGCAGGCTTCGGCGGCAGAAAAGGGACCGTCTTGCCAAAGAGTCTGATCGGCCCAGGCGTAAGCACGGACTACCTTGTCTCCCATCAAACGCATCCAGGCATGGGATTGATGGACGGGGTCCACGCAGAAATACTGCACCTCTCCCAAGGCCAGGCCGATATCCCTCATGCGTGCGTAAAAACCATCGATGTCATCGAAAGGAACAGGAACGTCCCGACCAAAAACCAAAACCCATCCGCGAATCGGAGGAGAAACAAAGAGGTGCCGTTCAGCAGCGCGATGCAAGCCTTCCTTCCAATGACAGGTTTCGGGGTTGACCAGCCCGAGGGCACGGCGGATGGTTTCCGGTTGATTGGCACGAATGGCCATCCACCGCCGAGGTTGGCCCAGTGCAGCAAGGGTGATGGGACTGGACTGCATCCATCGGCGAGGGTTTTTCAGAGAAGCCGCCATAGCCTCTCGACGGCGATGGCGCCCCATGAGGTGATGGGTCACCAAAAAGGCAGATAGTGATGAGGCCAGCACGACAAGGACCAGCACCCACAGCCACGACCCAAATTCTCCCTCCAACAGGGGCCTGTTGGAGAAGAATGTCTGGCCTGTTTGATTGAGCACGTCCATCCACATGAGGTGACTTTTCTCAGAATATCCTCAATCCGACTTCACGCTTGAAAGCATAAATCGCTTATTGAGATTGTAGGAAAACTGCCTCAATAACACGGGGCTTTCAACGCAAAAAGACCACCCCGGCAAAGCGCTCAACCTTTTGACAAGGGTTTGGATCGATGAATAATCTTTCCCCACTGCATGCAACTTGCCGAATCCAGTCCGACATCCTTCAGCGTGGTTCCCCTTGTGCTGAAGGACGATGAGCAAAGCCATTCGCTCCATTTCGTCAGCATCGATGCAGCCGCCTTTGAACATTGGCATGCCCAGCACCGCCAATGGCTTCACCCCAAAGAATCCTCTTACTACGAATCGATTACTTCGGATGCGAGGCGAAGCTCTTTCTTACTCGGGCGAGTCGCTGCGAAATCAGCGCTGATCCGACAACTCGGCAACATGCAACCTGAAGCCATTGAAATCAGGCCAGGGCTTTTCCAGGCTCCCATCGTCTGCGCTGCAGCAGCCAATCCGCTTCAAGTCTCCATCGCCCATACCCGAACCATGGCATGTGCACTGGCCTTTCCTGCCACCCACCCAATGGGCATCGATCTGGAGGATATCCTTCCAGATCGTTCTCAGGCAATGGAGCGCCAATGTTCTGAATCCGAGCTTGCCATGGTCCAGGCGCTGCCATCCACTGTAGCTCATCCTTGGCATGTTCTGTGGACCTCAAAGGAAGCTCTTTCCAAGGCCATCGGCACGGGTTTTACCACTCCGATGAGACTTTTCGAAGTGCGTGAGTTGATGAGCGGGTCTGTCTCGCCTCTCGAGGGTCGGTACGCCCATTTCGGCCAATTTGGTTTCAAGTCATGGACGATCGGGCAGAGAGTGCTTTCCTTGGCCTACCCCAAATCATGCCATTTACAGGGCGAAAACGATGCTCCGACCCCACCTGAAGCTCAAGACCTGGTTTAGGATGTTCATCTTCTCGAATTCAAGGCATGATCCTCACACAAGGTGACTCATGGCGAAAATCCTACTGATTGATGACGAGGAAAATGCCCGTGTGCTGACCGCCCAGTTCCTGGAGTTGGCAGGTAATCAGGTGGTGACCGCGGAGAATGGCATCCAAGGTCATGAAAGAGCCTTGAAAAGGGCCTTTGATCTCGTCATCACCGACATCATCATGCCGGAAAAGGAAGGGTTTGAAACGATCAAGGATCTCAAGAGGGAACGACCCGGTTTACCCATCCTCACCATTTCAGGGTGAGGGGTCATCCAAAGCGATGAGTTATTGGAAATGGCTGTTTTCATGGGTGCTTCCGCAGGTTTGAGCAAACCTTTCACGGGAAAGGCGCTTCTGGCAGCGGTGCAAAAGGCCTTGGATCTGGGTGCTTGAGGTGGCCCGAGCCGTCCTTCTCAGATTCTCTTTCGGGAGAATCCTCATCGACTCGGGGGATCCTTGCCAACCGGGTGCGGATTGCTTATACCCTCAAACATGTCCCTTCATGCCACTGTTTCTCCGACCCGCATGGCTTTGCTGGTGATCACCCTGATTTCGACGCTGGCGCTGCGCCCCCATGCGGCCCAGCAACCCAATATTCTGTTCCTTTTTGCGGACGACCAGTGTTTTGAGACCATCCGCGCACTGGAGCATACGGATATCGAAACCCCGAATCTGGATCGCCTGGTGCACTCCGGAACCATCTTCACTCACGCCTACAACATGGGCTCATGGAGCGGGGCTGTTTGTGTGGCCTCACGCTGCATGCTCAATACCGGAAGATTCATTTGGGATGCCAACCGTGTTTTCAACCATGCCGAAAAAGAACGTGAGCAAGGGCGCTTCTGGGCCGAATACATGAAGCAGGCGGGCTATAAGACCTATTTCACCGGTAAGTGGCACGTGAAAGCCAATGCGGAGAAGGCCTTTGATGTGGCGCGACACATCCGTGGCGGCATGCCCAACCAGACACCCACCGGCTACAATCGCCCATTGCCCGATCAACCCGATCCATGGAGCCCTTACGATCCTCAATTTGAGGGCTTCTGGAAGGGAGGCAAGCACTGGAGTGAAGTAGTGGGTGAAGATGGTATTGATTATATCGAGGATGCCAAAAAAGATGTCCGACCTTTCTTCATGTATATTGCCTTCAACGCCCCTCATGATCCCAGACAGGCTCCCAAATCGGATGTCGATCGCTACCCTCTGGACCGAATTCAAGTCCCCAAAAATTTTCTCTCGGAATACCCTTACAAGGACGACATTGGCTGCGGCCCTGCATTGCGCGATGAAAAACTGGGGCCCTTCCCCAGAACCGAGCATGCAGTGAAAGTGCATCGCCAGGAGTATTACGCCATCATCACCCACATGGATCGCCAGATAGGGCGCATCCTCGATGCACTCGAAGCCTCAGGCCAGGCAGAGAACACCTACATCTTTTTCACAGCCGATCATGGCCTGGCACTGGGCCATCACGGACTGTTTGGCAAACAGAACCTCTATGATCACAGTGTCCGCGTTCCCTTTGTGGCCGTAGGGCCCGGAATCGAAGCCAATGCCAAGCTTTCAGCCCCCATCTACCTGCAGGATCTCATGCCCACCACCCTTGATCTGGCAGGCGTTGCCAAGCCCGACCATGTCGACTTTCACAGCCTGATGCCGCTTCTCCGCAGGGAAACAAGCGCCTCGGCCTATGGTTCCATATACGGAGCTTATCTGGAGCTCCAGCGATCGATCACCATGGAAGGCTACAAACTCATTCTCTACCCTAAGGCCCAGAAAGCGCGACTCTACCATCTCGAAGAAGACCCGCTTGAAATGGAGGATCTCTCCCAGCGGCGAAGAGAACGCCCCCGCATGCGCCGTCTTTTCAGCCAGTTGCTTGCCCTTCAACAATCGTTGGGAGACTCATTGCCGTTGGAGAATGTCTTTACTTTCTGAATCCCAAAAGTTTGGTTGATTTGCCAAGAGACCCTCAACATTCTTTCGCGGCCCAATCATTCAGCTAAACCGTTATCCAAGCATGAAAAAACAAACATCCTTCCCCCTTCTGGTGGTACTCGCATTTGGAGCCACGACGCTGATGTCCATCATCGCTCAAGTCAAGAAAGGCAAAACACGCCCACTGACCACCGAGCAACTGATGGCTGCCATCGTCAAGCCCCACATGACCGCCCTGAAAAAAGGACTGTTCGACAGCAAACCCGCTTCGGATAAGGACTGGGGAAAACTTGCATTGAGCGTTTCGCTACTTAGCGAATCCAGTTTCATCATGATGGAGGATGGTCGCTGTCCAGATCAGGTCTGGGCCGATGCCTGTGTGAAGGACTTGCGCGAAGGCAGCGCCAGCGCGGCTGCAGCGATTGCCAAGAAAGACGTGGATGCTGCCCTGGCAGGTGTCAAGCAAGTGAGTGCTTCCTGCAAGGCCTGTCACACCAAACACAAGGAGTGATTTGATTTCCTTTGGGGCCCATGCCGGAATGGCATGGGCCTTTTTTGTTTCCTCTGCGGCAAAAAGTCTCACTCATGATTGACCACACCTATCTGCAGAAGGGCCTTCTGGCGACGGCTCTCTCTCATCAGGCAGGCTCCATGACAGGCCATCTGGGCGCGAGTGTCCTTGCCGGTTATTATCTTGGGGAAGACTACCCTGATCTTTCCAAGGCCGTGATGGAAGGCATCTAGGGAGAGGAGGCCCTTTGGACCTCCATCGGAAAAACAGGGATCGGAGCCAGAGAGCTGTTCGCAGCAGCCGGAGACGGTGAATTCCTTGCATCCTCTCAAGGGGATCCGGAAGACACGGTCCTCGCCCTGAGCCATCACGGGCAACATTTAAAACAATCCGGTCACAATACCATTTTCGCCGCACTGGCGCTCAGAGCCCTCAAGGATCACCCGGAATTGGCAACGTAAAAAACGTTCAGGGCCTGAAGCGCTTGATGCACCAATTTGATCAGGCTGCCCCCGGCAGGGGATATTTCGGCAAGGCTCAAGGCTGGCTAACGGGAAATCAAATCAAGCTGGATGCATCACAGAAAAGAACCCCTTTTATTTCCATGGATCAAGCCATCCAGGAAGTGATGGAGCTTTTTGCAAGAGAGGTCATCCATCGTCGACGGGGTTTTGGCGGCTGGTTTCATCTCATCAACCATACAGCTGCCCTGCAGTCACTGAACCACATGGGATGGGAAAGCCAATGCCAGCTAGGCCTGAAGAGGCTGCAGCAGCATCTGGAATACTACCTCGCTCTTCCGGATCTGACCGACGAAGTGGGCTCCCTCCAAAGAGCCTCTGTAGATCCAAGCCAGAGCGCTTACTGGCAAGGATCTTAACGGCAATCCTCTCAGTGGTCAGGCTGGTTGACCCACCTGATCAAAACCATGCACGGTTTTTACCAGCTCCGGTAAAGCCTCAATGAAGATCGGTTGAGGCAGGCATGTGACCACACATTCCTTTACCTAATGGCCTGATTTTTCAGCAGAGGATAAAAATAAACGCTCCCAGCCTCAACCCCATTACCGCAAGGACAGGCTGGTGTCTTCAAGGGATTGGCCGCGATCACGAACGAACTGAAAGGTGCCAAAAAACATTTCGTCAAAGCTTTGCTCCCCCCATCCCACTCTTCGAGAAGGATCCGGATTGGATGGATTGCGATCGGAGTTGTCCCACTGCGCATGGAGGTGAAGCTTGCTGCCACGGGGCACACGTAAAGGTTGGTCTAGCACATACGTGTGCTGCCAGTTAAAATTATAATGAGGCACCGAAACCAGGTTTTCCCGCCGACCATCGGGATGTTCCAATTCAAAGCGCATCGCCTTACCGCGGAAATGCATGTGGGGGTTCATCGAATAGAGAATGATGTCTTCGCGAATGTCCTCGGTGCGAGACCATGGGAAGGCCCTTTGGTGAGGTGGAATTTCAATGGATGGATCAATGAATATACCGGTCCGCAGGCGGTGCTCGATGGCCCCATCTGCAAAGTAAAGCCCTAATTGGGTTTGATCCTGGACAGCTTTTCCATAAGCCGTGTAGTGCAGTTCCAGAAGCAATCGCTCTCCCTTGCGCACCAGCACCCCGGTGTTGCTTGGGAACCGACTGGCCTCGATACCCGGTGCGTAACCTGTCAACCAACGTCGGTAACGGCGACGCTCGCCCTCAGGAGGCAGAATGAAGGCGATGACGTGGTGCAGAGCCTGACGGTCTCCGGGCAGCACATCGGCACCGGTGATCCAGGTATCCTCTTCAAACGGCAGATCCATTGTGAGATAGCGGTAATCAATGATTCCTTCTGCGGGGACCGACTGCGTGGGAATGGCCACAATGTGATCGGGTTCTCCCAGATGCCAATCGAGCTTGGGCCGGAGACTTGTAGCCAAAAGGTCCTCCCCACCGCCTCGCGGGGCTCCCAGGGCAATCCAGTGCAGCAGCGTTTGCTTTTGCTGCGCACTCAGAGACAAATCATCACGAAAAGTGCCGTGGTGCGGATCGGCCTGCCAGGGAGGCATGCGTTGGGTCAGGAGCACTTCCTGCATCATGTCGGACCATCCTTCGAGCTTTTGGTGACTTGTGAACGCGAAGGGAGCGATGCCACCATCGGTGTGACAGCGCACACATTTTTCCTGAATCAGTGGTGCAATCTCCGAGCGGTAATCGATTTGCTGCTGCTGATGCTTTTCCCATGCACCAAAGTGAATGTGACATCCGGGTCCACTCAGCTCTGGTGCGTTCGGTTCTTTTCCCGAAAGATGCGCCTCAAGGGCCTCGACCAGGTAGTGACGCGTTGCCTCGGGTTTTTCACTTTCGTAGCCGAGTCGATCATCCACAGGCCCTCGATACACCATCCTCAAAGTTTCCGTATCGATGACGATGGCCTCTGCGGTCCTTTCGATTCCAAGGCGGCGTGCCACCTCCTGGGTGTCATCATCCAAGATCGGCAGGGTGACTTCAAAATCTTCAGCCTCACGCTGCAGGTCCTGATAAGCATCCTGGGCATTGGCGTTGAGCAACCAGAAGGAGACCCCCTTGGGGGCATAGGACGCAGCCAGAGTTTGGAGCTGCTGATAGCGCTTGCGCACCAGAGGACATCCTACCCCGTGACTGAAAAGCACGATGGCCTTGGTTTGATCATCCTTCCAGTGGTAGGAAAGCTGACGAAAGGCTCCCTGGTGGTCCAGCAAACCGAAATCCTCGACGGGCTCCTCTTTCAAGGCGCTTGCGAGCCCCTGCGAAGCCAGCAAACAACCCATGACAAGACTGGCAATTCCTTTGCGTAACATATGATTTCCTGAGGTAAATTTTTATAACAGCGAGTGGGCACGTCTGCGTACGCAAGCGCCAGCAAACAATGCTCCTACTACACTTAGCGCTGAATGAAACGCGCTTCCAGTGACAATCCTGATTTTTTTTGTTTGGTAACGTCTTGGTATCACACTGGTATGGCTCCAAACGTCGGTTTGACAGCCGATGGCAAGCCTTACAGAGTGGACGGCCATGATCAGACTTGGTCTTGAAAAGCTTCGACGCTTGGGGCTTGTATCCTGCCTGCTGGTGGGCGCAGGACAGTTATCAGCTGTCTCTGCAGCAGAGCCCTTTTTCCCCATTGGAATTTACGGAGTTGGGTCAACAGAGCATCTCCAGCAAGTTCATGAGGCAGGATTCAACACAGTTGTGGGGCCTGCTAACAAAGCTTTTCTCGATCAAGCTCAAGCATTGGGCATTCAAGTGATCGCCTCACCGGGCGCCTCAGCCGGAAGGGGTTTCGACCTATCCAAATTCGAGGACAAGGTCATCGACTATGATCACCATCCTGCGTTGCACAGCTGGTATTTGGTGGATGAGCCTGACATGACCCGAACACCTCCTTGGCAAGTCGCCATGGATCAGCGTCTTTTCAAGGCTCATGCTGCCAGAAAACCCACCAGCCTCGTCTTATTTGATGGCGTCCATGCTCGCGATTACGGAGCTATTCCCGATATCCTCATGGTGGATAGCTATCCGATCCCCTGGATGCCCTTGGCCCATTTTTCCCAGCACATGACATGGGCGCGCAGCATTGCAGGCCCCGCAAAACCCCTCTATGCCGTAGCCCAGGCCTTTGACTGGTATGCCTTCAGGGATGCGGTCCCCGGAGAAACTCGTTTTCGCGTGCCTACCCACGAGGAGCTCAAGTGCATGACTTACCTGGCCCTGGCCCAACCGGTGGATGGGCTCTTGTTTTACACCTTTGCTTCAGGTAAATGGTTCCTCCCCGACAACCCCGATCTCTGGCATGTGTTACTGGACATCGTCCAATCCCTCCACCAACATTCCTATCTGTTGAGCTGCAAGCGCTTGCCTTGGGTGCCATCCTATAAGATCGCACCCTATGAAAAACGTCGGAGTGAGACTCAGGAACCCAGCATTCATCTCTCTCACCTCCGAGACGCCCATGGCACGGAGCATCTGATGCTCATCAACACCACCGAACATACTCTCACGCTTTCCCTTTCCCTTCCATCTTCCGGCCAGCGCTGGCAGTTGGCAGGAAGCCCATCAGGCACGCCATTTGGGGGTTTTCGTCCGGGGTCTTTGTACAAAATTCCTTTTGAAAAATATGAAGTGCGGATCTTGCAAGGAGTCGAGATGGACTGAGCCTGAACCCAGCTATATGACTTGACCGAAATGCCCCACCCATAGTCTATTAAAGACTGGTTGGCGCGTTTTGAGCATGGCGGTCAAAAGGTTACCTCCGGGAATGTGTGGTTTTGCACAAAAGTGATTCCAAAACAGCCTTGCTCAAAAGCATTGCTGCGTGGCACGGTCCATGCTGGAGACTATTCAGCAGTTTTTCGGGACAGCCCATCAATCGAGCAAACAATTTCTCTCATGAATATCTCATCTCGCAACCAACGTAAGGCCGATCATGTATCGAGCGCAGGCTTCACCTTGATTGAACTCCTAGTGGTCATTGCTATCATTGCCATTCTGGCTGGCATGTTGCTCCCTGCCTTGAGCAAGGCTAAGACCAAGGCCACGGGTATCAAGTGCATGAACAACAACCGGCAACTCTTGCTGGCGTGGATGTTTTATGCTGACGACAATGAAAGCAAAATTCCTGCCGCATACAGCGACGACTACGGGTGGATGTTTGGTAGTCGAGGTATCATCGATTATTCGGCGAATGCCAAAAACTGGGATCCCAATGTCGTGATCGCCCAGTCACCTCTTTTTAATTATGTGGGTAGATCAACTGAGGTTTTTAGATGCCCTGCAGACAAATCATCGGTTCAGACACCCAATGGTCGAATGCCTCGCGTCAGAAGCATGTCGATGAGCTCATGGGTTGGAGGACACGATGGAAAACATACCTGGTTTGGAGGCAAAGAATGGCGTATGTATCTCAAAACAGGAGATTTTGTAGATCCAGGTCCAAGCATGACTTGGGTCTTCATCGATGAGCGAGAGGACAGCATCAACGATGGCTTCTGGGTGACCGACTTCAACAATGTTTCAGAATCTTCCCTTCGTATGATTGACTATCCTGCCAGCTACCACAACGGTGCTGCAGGGATTTCTTTTGCCGATGGGCACGCAGAGATCAAGAGATGGACCGACCCCCGCACCATGCCAGCTCTTGAGCGCAATGGGACCATCCCTCTTAATGTGCCCTCCCCCAACAACCGGGACGTGATGTGGATTCAGGATCGCACCACTCGCTTGGTGAGCGGAGGGCCTTGGCGAGGTGTCACCAATTAAGCCTTGTTGCACAGCATGGTTCGATACCGTGCCAGTCTTTGAAGGTCTGGGCAGCAGAGGAGTGTCATGAAATCGAAGCACAAGGCCTCGAAAGAAGACGCCTCTCAATCGAGCCCCAAGCAAGCATTGCCATCCGATGCTTCAAAGCTGACATCGAGGCATCTTCATTGGGGATGGTGGGGACTCCTCGTGTTTCTCAGCTTGGGGATCATCCTGGAGGCACTCCACGGTTTCAAGGTAGGCGCTTACCTGGATGTGGGCAACGAAACCCGCCGACTCATGTGGACTCTCGCCCATGCACACGGCACCATGCTTTCTCTCATTCACATGGCCTTTGCCCTTTCACTTCCTCACCTTTCCAGCATGGCTCAACGAAAAGCACGACGTATGAGTGGCTGTCTGATTGGGGCTTCCATTCTCATGCCCGGAGGGTTCTTCCTAGGAGGCTGGGTGACTTATGGAGGAGATCCAGGGCTGGGAATCTTCCTCTTGCCCATCGGAGCCTTTCTGCTGTTTATGGGTGCATTCGGGGTCGCCAACGGGTTAGTTAAGGCATCTCATTGAGGTCCGGCTATTTGGTTCAGCCATGGACTAATCCCTATCCTTTTCTGCTTAAAGCCATCCCCATGTTTGTATCGCTGAAAAAAGCTCTCTTGGGGACATGGTTCCTGATCTGAATGTCTTTGATCTCTGACCAGGCCTTGGCTCAACAAGCTGACCGCGGTGATTATCTAAAGGCGGTGGTTGACCTGATGGAGACCGAATGGCCCAGGAATCGCACCATCCGCATTGTCTCGCACGGGCAAAGTGTCCCTGCCGGTTACTTCAAGACGCCTCACGTTGATTCCCTTCATGCCTATCCTCATTTGCTTCATGTGGGCCTCAAGGACGCCTTTCCGCATGCGGTCATCAATGTCATCGTCACCGCCATCGGAGGAGAAAATGCCGAGAGTGGGGCCAAACGATTTGTCTCAGAAGTGCTCTCTCATCGGCCGGATATTCTGCTCATCGATTATGCCCTCAATGACCGAGGCATAGCCTTGAAAAAGGCGGCAAGTGCCTGGACAGAGATGATCACTACGGCCAAGAAAAAGGGTGTCAAAGTAGTCCTGCTGACACCCACCCCGGATACCCGCTCCAAATGGGATCACCCCGATGACCCGCTTTACTAGCACGCCGCCCAGATCCGCAGGCTGGCCAAGGAACACCGGGTGGGCTTGGTGGACAGCTACCAACGCTTCCAGGATGCCGTGGCAGCTGGATCACCTTTGGATCAACTTATGTCTCAGATCAACCACCCCAACCATCAAGGCCCCCAGCTGGTGGCCGATGGGCTTCTGGAGTGGTTTCTCCCCTCGGCAAGCCCTTAACCGTTGCAGGATGGGACCGGGCAGGGTTTGATGTCGAGATGTTCCATCTCTACCCGATGCGATCCCAGATTCTTGGACAACTGCTGAGCCTGCTGGCGGTCGTTGGCACAGCCCTAGTGAGTGCCCAGACGGCGGCCAAGCCACCCAATATCCTCATCTTCATCGCAGATGATCATGGCAAAGGAGATCTCGGATGCTATGGCCACCCTTCTATCCGAACCCCGAATCTGGATCAACTGGCCTGGGAAGGCATGCGTTTGGATCGAGCCTTTCTGACGATTTCCAGCTGCAGTCCAAGCCGGTGCAGCATCCTCACGGGCCGTTACCCTCACAACACGGGTGCGGAGGATCTGCACATGCCTCTGCCAGGTCAACAGCATTCCATCGCCTCGTACCTGACACCTGCCGGGTATGAATGTGTTTCGGCTGGCAAATGGCATCTGGGAGGAGCCGAAAAGCGTCACTGGGCAACAGTCGTCGAATGCCAGGCGGAGGCCATGGCTCAAAAGTGCCTGGAGGTCATCGCCACTCGTGACCGCTCCAAGCCCTTTTTCTATTGGTTTGCTTCGATCGACCCTCACCGTGGCTACCAGAAGGAAACCATCGCCAACCCCCACAAAGCGTCGGAAGTGGTCATTCCCCCTTACCTGCCCGACCACCCGAACATCCGTGAGGAACTGGCCCTTTATTATGACGAGATTCACCGCTTTGACACCCAGATCGACACCATCCGCAAAGAACTCGAATCACAAGGGGTATGGGATGATACGCTGGTCCTTTACTTGAGTGACAATGGCATGCCCTTCCCCAGGGCCAAGACCACCCTTTATGACAGCGGTATTCAGACCCCCCTCATCGCAAGATGGCCGGGAACCATTCCCGCAGGCACCTCCTCGAACGCGTTAATCAGCTCGGTGGATCTGGTGCCGACCTTCCTGGAACTGGCCGGAATCAAGGCGCCCACTGTGCAAGGCTCGAGCTTCCTGGCTAGTCTGAAAGATCCTATGGCACCCCATCGATCCAGTGTCTTTGCCGAAGCCAACTGGCATGACTTTGAACACTTTAGCAGGGCGGTCCGTGATGATCGTTTCAAGCTCATTCGCCATTATTACTGGGACACTCCTCTGTGGAATTCGGTGGATTCGATCAACAGCATCACTTGGAAGGGAATGCTCGAGGCAAAAGATCAGGACAGGCTGACCCGAGCCCAGACCCGACTCTTCGAGCCCATTCGCCCGTACGAGGAATTTTACGTGTTGTCGCGCGATCCGGATGAATTGACCAACCAAATCGATGAGCCTATCTGGCAGGCCGAGATAAGGCGACTTCGAGCAGAGCTGGATCAATGGCGTATTGACACTGCCGATCGACTTCCTGACCAACGGCGTAGGGATGGGTGGACACGCGATGGCATCCCCCTGCCACACAATCAACCCTGGTATGACCGCTATCTGAAACAAGGCGGACGCAACAGCTTTGAAAAATTCTAGGGCGCTGCTGCAGACTTCGGGGTGGCATGGATCCATAAGATTCACCGGAAGCTACCCGCTTCCAATTGAAAACACATGCGCAGCTTGTTTCATGAAGACTTTCCGGGTCTCCATGCTTGTCAGGAGCTTGCCTTTGCCTTAGGATAGTCAACTATCCTTTGACCAAAGATTGCCATGAATCAGGACAACGCCTCGCCCATCCATCGTCGTATAACAGGATTCACCTTGATCGAGCTGCTGGTGGTCATTGCCATCATTGCCATCCTGGCAGGCATGCTCCTGCCGGCACTCTCACGCGCCAAGGAGAAAGGCAAGCAAACCAAGTGCCTGAGCAACATGCGTAATGTGGGTTTGTCCATGGCCATGTATCTGGTGGACTTTAACAAGTATCCAGGGCATTAC
>CACEMW010000020.1:0-42736 GCA_902560705.1 uncultured Verrucomicrobiota bacterium | reverse complement strand
ATCCTCCATGGGCGGCTTTGGCCGATCCTCCATGGGCGGCTTTGGCCGATCCTCCATGGGAGGCGGTTACCGACCCTTTCAAAGCTCAGCACCCGTGAAAGTGAGGAGCGGCAGCTCAGGTAGCAACGCATCGGTGAGCAGCAATCGAAGCAGCTTTCAGGATCGACTCAGGCAGGTGATCGACAAAGCGGCCGATGGGGAAGAAGAAATCGAATTGCTCGCCAATGCGCGCATCGTGCCTGACGAGCGTTCCAATTCTCTTCTTATCTTCGCCAACAAACAAGACCTCACCATGATCACCAACATGGTCTCCAAGGTCGATGTGTTGCTGGCCCAGGTCCTCATCGAGGCCGTTGTCCTGGAAGTCGAGATCGGGGACGATCAAAGCACGGGTGTTAAAGTGACTCAAAGCAGCGGTGCGGGAGATCGTTGGCAATATGGAGGAGCCATTCCCCAGACGGCTGCCGATGGCTCCGCTATCACCGAAGCCCCCAATACGATGGGTAGCGTTGGCTTCAACTACCTCATGAAATACGCCTCTGGTGGAGATACTCTCTCCATGGCCATTGACGCCATTGCCACGGAATCCATCACTCAAGTGGTGCAACGGCCCCGCATTCAAACCTCACACGGTATTCCAGGATTCTTCACTTTGGCAGATCAAATTCCATATGTTTCTGGAGGCTCCTTTGGGGGATTTTCGAACTTTGCACAATCCTTCGTGCAATTCATTCAAGTGGGTCTGCAGCTTTCAGTACAGCCTTTCATCACCCCGGAAGGTTACATCGTGATGGAAATCATGCAGAACATTGATATCGACAAAGGGTTGGTCGAAGTCAGCACCGGAGACAATCGTCAATCCGCACCAAGAGTCAATCAGCGCTCTGCCTCCTCCACTCTGACCGTACGGGACGGTGATACTATCATGCTGGGTGGTTTCATCAAACAGTCGCAGGAAAACGGTAATTCCGGGGTTCCATTGCTGAAGGACATCCCTGTCCTGGGCAACCTATTCAAATCGAAATCAAGAAAGAACACTTCAACTGAATTGATCATTTTGTTGCGAGCAACCGTCCTCGAAACTCCCGAGGAAGCAGCCATGATGGCTCGCCAGGAGAAACAGTCCTTACCTGGCATCAAGGACCTTGAGCAAACCTTGGGCGAAGAAACACAAAAACGCTCGGACAAGCTTCTGCGCTCCAGAAAATAAGACATGGGACATGTCCTTCGGAGGCAAGGGTCGTTTTTTAAAATAAACACCCTGCCGAACGGCCAAGCACTCCATGCGAGATGGTTTTCTTCATCAACAGCGTCTGGATGGCATTCACCACCCTGGGCATACCGGTCATCGCCTCCAGGAGGATAGGACCCTTTGTTTTGAGTTCGCATGAAGCGGCCCATGAATTGGGAATCGCAGCAGGAGTCATCGGATGTGCTTTCAACCTCTGGATGCTACGTCGAGGTCGCCACAAACCAACTCAAAGGATAGCGTGCAAGGGCTGGATGGGACTGCATGTCGTACTCATATTGGCTTACACCACCGCGCTCAAAGGCTGGATTCCTCTAGGCTAAGGAGGGCATTCGAGGCGTTGCAGCATGACCAACCCTATCTGCTGGCACTAGCGCCTTGATTCCAGAAAGGCCAGCAGATCGGCAAGTTGCCCGAGAGTGAGCAGGTCCCCCAACCCGGAAGGCATCAAGGAAACCTGGGAAGGCAGGAGAGCGTTGATGTCTTTTTCTTCGATGAGAAGTTCGGACTGCGGACCCGTCATAAGGCGAACAAGACCTTTGTTTTCCTGCTGCATCACGCCACTGACAGTTTCCCCATTCACCAGTTCAATGTGAACAGGCTCATAACTGCGAACAAAACTGACATTGGGATAGAGAATGGATTCGAGGAGGTCACGACGATCTCGAACCGCACCGATTTTGGAAAGGTCCGGGCCTGCATGCCCTCCCAAATAACCGATTTGATGGCATTTTGAGCAGGCCGCTTCCTCGGCCTTGAAAACTGCCTGTCCTCTGCGCACATCTCCTCCCGGCAACTTGGCCAAAACGCTTTCCAGATGTTTTCTTTGACCTTCCAGATCCATCTGACGCGTCTGTATCCAAAAGCGGGCCTGTTCTCGAATGGCATCGGGAAATTGCTCCACTGCCCTGACCAGAACGTTGACTCTGAGTGATCCAGCTGAAGGGGCCTTTTCCAAAACACGAAGAAGCCCCTCCCCCAAAGCTGGCTCCTGAGCTCCGTTAAACCATTGAACCATGCGATTCAAATCCAAGGGTCCTGCTTCCACCATGGCATCGAGCAGCGATTGAAGGGAATCCCCCTGGAGCTTGCATTGTTGCCAGATATCCATCACCCGATCCTGGGCCCCTTCTTGCTCGGAATGCAGGTATTGCTCGACAAGCCAGCGCATGTCCGGATTTGCCAGCGGCAAGAAATCCGAAAGATTGCATTGAAGAAGCTTCAGCCTGTTCTCAGGTGATGCAGGATTCTTTGAGGCCATCTGACGCAACACCTGTTGCAGCTCTGGGAAAAAGGACGCATCAAGCTTCCAATCGATCATCCAATCCAGAATCATGGCTTGTTTCCACTCCAGGAGCTCGGAGCGCGCAAGAAACCGCGATGCCACACCTACCCAGGCATGCGGCATTTTTCGAAGTTTTCCCGGGGCCATGGTATCGAGAATCGAGACCATCAACCGATGAGAATGTTCCAGATCTTCTTCCAGCCATTCGCCGAGCAACACTTGTATGGATGGGTGAGTAACCAGTGGTTTGCATAGCTCCAGCAGTGCCAGTAAGGACTGCCCTTCGGGATCCTGGGATGAGCTCATGGCACTTCGCTTTTTGCGCATGACTGCCGCCAGAGTTTCTCCCCATTCCGGATGAAAACCCGAAATCCACAGGGCGGCATCGCGCACCGTGGATGCTTCTGCAAACAAAGACTCACCCACCAAAGCAGCGACTTGTTCCGAATCATTGAGCTGACTCAGAGCCAGTAGGGCGATTCTTTTCGCCTGAGGCTTGTCCGAGGAAGTCACGACATCGACGAGGCTTTCCGAATCGGCATCGAGTTGCACAAGAGCCTGAACGACCGCATGTTCCAAAGCTCGGCTCTGCATGGAAGGCGCGCTCTCAAGAAGAGGTTCAATGGCCTCAGCAACCTTCATCCTGCCCAGGGCCTCCGCCGCTCGGCGTCTGACCTTGGGATCGGCATGCCGCAAACAATCCATGACTGCTTCCGATGCCCGTGCGTCATGATGGATACCAATGGCGTGCAAGGCGGCGCATACCAAGCTTGCTTCGGAGCTCTTCAGTACGCTTTGGAGGGCCTGAAGGGCCTCGGTGGAATGCATGCGGCACAAAGTCCACACAATCTGCTGCCTGAGCTTGGAGGAAACATTGTCTAGTTGAAGGCGCTGCAAAAGCCTAGGAAGCACGGGATGTCCCTGACGCACCAGCTTTTGCATGGCTTTTTCCCGCACCCGATGCCTCTCATCGATGAGAAGATCGATATGGCGTGTCAGACTCAGGTGATCCCAATCCACCTGATTCCCATAAGGATCCGTGACGGTTGAAGGCTTCTCCGGACGGACTCGGTAAATGGCGCCCAGGATATCGGGTTTGTATAGCTGGGAGGTTGGGCAACAAAGCTTGTACCACCCACCGGTATCCAGCACCAGAATGGATCCATCTGCGTCTTCCAGCAGATCGGTGGGATGAAAATCATGGTGCGAGGAAACGAGAAAATCCTCATCTTTGGTGATATAAGACCCTTCCTTGGGAATGAGTTGATGCCGTTGAACACGACGCAGATTGAATTGTGTGCTGAACAAGTTCCCCTGAAACCCTTCACCGAGAAGATTGGACTGGTAGGTCATCAACCCGCTGGGCGCTGCCGGCCCCAGATGGGTCATGGCATCCAGATATGGCCCCGTGAGAATCAATCCATCGAGCACTCCATGTTCCTTGGGATAAACCCCTCGATACAGGGCATGCACCAATCCATCGCGCTTTCCAGATCTTGGATGGGAAACAAATGTGGTGGTGAAGAAGACCTCGCCAGTGGCATCAAAGGTCACCTCCACGGGATTGTCCATGCCTCCACTCATCACCACATCACGCTCGGTGCCATCAGGAAGCATGCGAAAGAGATGGGCCGCAGAATCATCGATGGTAGAGCCGTCAAACAAGGTATGCTGCTGCCGGGCAAAAGCGCCCTTGGCCCAGTAAATCCATCCATCGGGTCCAAGATAAGGACCATGAAGATCATTGGCACATCCCGTCAAAGTCTTGCCATTCATCCACACTTCCCGACGATCTGCCTGGCCATCCCCATTGGTATCCTCGAGGCGAAGGATTCGAGGAGGGGCTGCACAGTAAACAGCCCCCTGGTAACAGAGAATACCCTCTGGAAACATCAACTCATTAGCAAAAACCACGCTGGAATCATATAGACCGTCACCATCCTGATCCCGGAGTCGAACGATGCGATGGGGACGTGTTTCCAGTTGCTGCGCCACCTTGTCGTTGGAACCGGAAGAATCAGCAACATAAAGGTCTCCACGGGCATCAAAGTCTGCGACGATGGGGCGATTCACCAAGGGAGGGCCGGCGACCTTTTCAACCACGAGTCCTTCAGGCATCCAAAACACGTGATGGTCCAGCGCCATCTCTCCCGCATACATCCAGCTGGAGATGATCCAACCTACGGAGAGTATACGAAAGGACATCAAGGAGCACCTCACAGGAGATGAGATTGGCATGCGAGCAGATTAGGTTTTGTTGGATGGCTGGCAAGAAGGATCTACTTGCCTCGAGCCGGAATTGCGGCCAATCGCTTCTTTCCATCCAAGTATCTGCCCGTTAATCTGAAGCCGTGTTCCAGGCAGCAAAACCATCCAGAGAAAAAAGGCTCACTCCTTCAAAGGTTTACTTTGTATGCCAATACTTTTGCCTTTTTCTATGGATGGCAGCTACTTCAAGCTGCCGAACCGTCGAAAAAAGAAATTCTTCATGGCACGAGCACTTTGAGGAACAGCTTTCCCTATTGGGTCATCGAAATTGGATCATGATCGCCGATTCGGCCTACCCCCTCCAAACAAGCTCTGGCATTGAGATGATTTACACTGGGGAAGATCATTTCACCTTACTGCAACATGTCACCCGTCACCTCAAGACAAGAAACCACATAGCCGGTAAATACTACCTCGATGCAGAAATGCAGCACCTCGAGGAGACCCAAGCCCCTGGCATCGATGTTTTGCGGCAAGCGATTGCCCATCAACTCGAAAACGAGTTGGTTCGCCATCTTCCACACGCTGCCCTGATGGAAAAATTGGCTCAAGCTGGGAAGGATTATCAAGTCCTGATCCTCAAATCCAAAGGCACGCTTCCCTACACCTCGATCTTCATCGAATTGGATTGTGGATACTGGAGTCCTGATCAGGAACAACAACTAAGGAAAAAGATGCCTTAGTGCCTCGAAACCAATGCGTTCTGGCCAGCTACCAGAACCCACTAAAAAAACTGAAAGGCTCAGAACCCGGGCAACAAGGAGGCATCTGGAGAGCCTATGGGCTTACTTGGATCAGGGGGGCTTCTCCAGATTCGAACAGACCGATGTCAGCGGCTGTCTGTCCATGTTGAGTCAATGCCTCGATCAAGGAACTTGCCTTGTCTGGACTGACAGCAAAGAGGAGACCACCGGAGGTTTGCGCATCACACAGCAGGATGGCCTCCAAGGTACTTACCTCAGGATCCAAACGCAGGTGAGACGCGATTGCAGCATGATTGCGGCGCGTTCCGCCGGGTATGCAATCCTCTCCCATCAGTGCCATCACCCCATCAAAGATAGGCACCTTGGAAAAGCCTATCGAGGCCTGCAATCCCGGCTTGAGCATTTCCTTCAAATGCCCGAGCAGTCCAAATCCTGTGATGTCCGTGGCTGCTTGGACACCCACTTTTCGGCCTGCTTCAGCCGCCTTTCGGTTGAGGGTCTTCATGGAATCTACCGCGGCCTGCTCCACAACAGGATCGCAGACCCCCGCTCGAATCGCCGTGGTGATCACCCCAACTCCAATGGGCTTGGTCAAAATCAGTCGATCGCCAGGACTGGCTCCCTGATTGGTCCAATGAGAGCCCGGTTGAACCGTTCCGGTCGCACAAAGACCATACTTGGGTTCCGGGTCATCAATGCTGTGTCCTCCCACGATCGGGATCCCGGCTTCCGTCGCCTTGTCGCTTCCACCACGCAGGATTTCCTTGAGGACAGAAAGAGGAAGTTCCTCGGATTTTCGGGGAAATCCGACGATGTTCAGGGCCATCAGGGGATGGGCTCCCATGGCATAAAGGTCACTGAGGGCGTTGGCCGCTGCAATAGAGCCAAAAAGGTACGGATCATCCACAACCGGCGTGAAAAAATCGACGGTCTGGACGATCGCAAGCTGATCCGAGAGCTTGTAAACAGCCGCATCATCAGCTGTTTGAGCCCCAACCAACAAATTGGGATCGTCGAAATTTGGCAATTCGCTCAGAACCTGAGCGAGGTCCTCCGGACTCAACTTCGCCGCTCAACCAGCGCAATGACTGTAGCGAGTCAGGGCGATGGAATGTTGTACATTATTTTTAGTCATAAGCAACTCAGTTAGTAGCATAGTTGGGTATCGAAGGAAACGAATTGTTGCGGAACCTCTCTGAGTCCTACGCTCCATCAAGAATGCGGATTGCCCTTCCCAGGACGAGCCCCTAGACTTTCTTCATGAATGATGCGCAGGTGCACATTTCTCTGAGAGAAGGTAGCGAGAATGAGGCGCGTGTGGTGACCCGCCCAAGACCCAAGGATCCCCTTTCGCAGGAAATCCTTCGACTGAAGGAGGAGCTCAACGCCGTCTTGTTGGCTCATAATTATCAGATTCCGGAAATTCAGGATCTGGCCGATTATGTCGGGGATTCCCTTGGGCTTGCCAGGCAAGCGGCCGAAACTTCAGCCGAAGTCATTGTTTTTTGTGGGGTTCACTTCATGGCTGAAACAGCGAAGATCCTCAATCCCGACAAACCGGTCCTCCTGCCCGATCTGGAGGCCGGATGCTCACTGGAGCAAAGTTGTCCAGCAGAGCAACTCAAGGCTTATCAGGAGGCGCATCCTGGTATTTACACGATCGCGTACATCAATTGCAGTGCAGCCGTCAAAGCACTGAGTGATGTGATTTGCACCAGTGGAAACGCGGTCAAGATCGTGGAATCCGCGCCTGAAGATCGAGATCTTCTTTTTGTGCCAGATGAAAACCTTGGCGCATGGGTGATGGAACAAACCCAACGCCCCATGGAGTTGTGGAAGGGCAACTGCTACGCCCACGTCGAATTCACCGCTGACAGTATTCTGGCCATCAGGGAAAAACATCCGGATGCCCTTCTGGTCGCTCATCCTGAATGCAAACGCGCCGTGCGCATGCTGGCAGATGAAATTTGTTCCACTGAAAAAATGGTCCACTTTTGCCGAAGCAGCGAAGCCAGTGCCTTCATTATTGCCACTGAAATGGGTATGCTGCACCGATTGGAGAAGGAGTGCCCTGGCAAGCAATTCATCCCCGCACCCACCGACCACTGTGCCTGCAATGAGTGCCGATACATGAAGATGAACACCTTGGAAAAACTTCATGCCTGCCTCAAGGGAAGGCACCCCGAGGTCTCCATGTCCGCAGAACTGCTTCAGAAAGCCCGTGAGCCGATCGAGCGCATGCTCGATTGGTCTCAGTAGGTCATGAAAGGCCTCAGGGACATAGCCGCTGGAGCTGCCATGGACCCTCAGAGGACATCTGATATGAGACACGATCGTGGAGTCGACCTGCCCGCCCTTGCCAGAATTCCATTCTCACGGGTAGAACGCGATAGCCGCCCCAGAAACCAGGTGCTGGAATGGGCTGGTTCTCGAAGCGTAACCTGACCTCCTCGAAGGACGCCTCCAACGCTTCGCGGCTGGCCACAGGCTGACTCTGCCGGGAGGCCCAGGCGCCTACCTGACTTTCGCGTGGTCGGGTTGCGAAGTAGGCTTCCACTTCAGCGCGAGGCAGCAAGCTCGCCTTGCCATAAACAATGACCTGCCTCTCCAGAGCTATCCATGGAAAGAGCAGGGAAACCTCCGGATGGGAGTGGATTTGTTGTCCCTTCTGGCTTTCCAGGTTGGTATAAAAATCAAATCCCTGCGGTCCGTAGCCCTTGAGAAGCACTGTTCTGAGCGATGGTTGCCCCTCTTCCGACACCGTCGCAAGACTCATGGCATTGGGTTCGTCTAGGGAGGCTTGACAAGCTTCCTTGAACCAAGCGGCAAATTGCTCCATCGGATCGGCATGCATGGTGTGCTCATCCAATTGCCCCTGGGTGTAGCGTCTCCTCAAGTCTTGAACTGATGGCTCCTCCATGACGTCAATATGAAACATCATTGGCTACTGCGCAACGATCACAGTTTGGCCGACCAGGGACCGGTCACATGGCCTGGGATACTTCAGCGATGGAAGCTTCCAGAATATCCATGGCGTGATCCATCTCCTCACGCGTGATGGTGATGGGTGGGGTCAATGTGAGGATGTTCCCCATGGTGACCTTGAAGTTGAGTCCTCGATTTAGGCAAGCATACATCACGGCTTCAGCTTCCTGAATGGCTCGCTCACCCGTATGCTTGTCCAGGAGCAACTCCATTCCCATCAATAACCCAAGGCCGCGAATATCTCCGATCAAAGGAAATCGGCTGGCCATGTCCTGCATGCGCTTTCTGGCATGCTCCCCCATTTCGAGTGCATGACCCAGCAAGCCTTCGGCCTCAATTACCTCGATGGCTGCAAGACCCGCCGCACAAGCCACGGGGTTCTTTTCGTGCGTGTAATGCCCAAGGGCTTTATGTGGCATGGCTTGATTGAGATCTTCGCGAGCCAGCAATCCAGCCAGAGGAAAGACCCCTCCGCCCAAGCCCTTTCCGATCACCAGCATGTCCGGCACAATTCCATAGTGCTCACACGTGAACATGCGCCCAGTTCGACCAAGGCAGTGGGGAATTTCATCCAGAATGAGAAGCGCACCATGGCGATCACAGGCTTTCCGAATGCGCTTCCAGTAATCCGCGGGTGGAATGAAAGGCGTGCAACGCACGGTTTCTGCAACCACCGCCGCCACATCCCCCTCCTTTTCCAAAACGTATTCCACGTAATCCGAGCAGGAGAGGTTGCATTTCTCACCGCACTTGAATGGACAATGTCGGTTGTCGGGTGGAGGCACATGCTCACATCCGGGCAGAAGGGGCCCCATACCAGAACGAAAAATCGCCTCTCCACCGATGGAAATGGCATCCAGAGAAGCACCATGAAAGGAATCCCACATGGAAATGGTCTTGTGCCTTCCGGTCGCCGCTCTTGCCAGCTTGAGTGCCATGCCCATGGCGGCTGTTCCCCCGGGAGCAAAAAGAACGCGGTTGAGATCACCGGGTGCCAATGAAACCAATTTACGGGCCAGATCAATCGCAACCTGGTTGGTGTAGCGTCTCGTGCAGAAAGACAAAGAAGCCATCTGCTGCTCAATGGCAGCGATTACCTTGGGGTGTGAGAATCCCAGTTGATGAACGTTATTCCCATGAAAATCCAACAAGCGTCTGCCTCGGGTATCGACGATGTAGCTCCCTTCGCATTTTTCGAGGACATTCAAACAGGGTGTCGAAAGGGATTGATGCAGGAAAACCTCATTATCCTCCTGCAGGACTTTTTGCGTCTCCTCATCGATGTGCTGGAGTGACCACTTCTGACGCAAGGGACTGATGTTGATGTCCCCCTCTGAGCGCAGGTGATCTATGTCATGGGATGGATAAGTCATGATAGGCGTTCAGCAACCTCATGGGGACGGCAGGGAGAGAAGCACCTGGCGCATGGCCTGGAGCTGATCGGTATTGAGAAAATCAAGACCGGCCTGGTAGGCAGTCCTCCAGAAAGTTTCCGTTTCAGGTGTGGCCCAAAAGCGCACCTTCCTTCCCTGATCATGGGCCTGATCAATCCAACGACGCAAGGCCTTGACCTCGGCCTCCGGCATGACGCCCGTGCCATCCCAGCTGAAGTGGTTCTTCCAGTTTTCACTCACCCAGGGAATTAGGCTGCTGGGCTTCTGATTGGACTTCATATCGCTGAGACGACCGTCCACAAAGACCCACCGTTCGGTTTGATGTTCAATCAGGTCTATGGGGCGGTTGCCGGATATGACAACGGTAACGGGCCCCTGATGGAATCCCTCCGCATTCACATGGGACAGGATGAATCGATAGGGTTGGATGACTTGCTGGCAAATTTCATAAGTCAACGCACCCTCGCTCTTGAAGTCAATCATGAGGTAGAACGCCGTCTTCTGATCGTAAACCGCCCCCCCCCTGTTGCTGAACAAGCTTTTGTAATGGATCCAGGTAGAGGCTGGTCAAAGTGCGTTTCGGGTCCAGATGGATGCGGTCGTGGGCCACCCACAGGGCACAGTCAACTACAAAAACATCTGCCTCAACACTGCAGAAACCCGCATCCAGGGCATCTTCCAAAGGTCGCTCATGCTCATAATCATTATGAGCATGAGCCCGTGGCAGGGGGGATACTTGAGCACAGATCCATCCATGCCACGGCATCAGCAAGCATCCGATGAGTAACACTTTTTGCAGACTCTTCATCGACAGGGGCATGAGTGGATTCAAATGTATCTTTGCATGGACCATCGAACTAAATGGAAATTTGGAGGTCGTTCAGCGTCGCTCTGATAGCACCGACCAGTGCCTGCACATCTGAAACAAAAATGCGACCAATCGAGCCGATCCGGAACAAATCGACCTGACTGATTTTGCCGGGGTAAATAATCATCCCTCGGTCACTCAGTTGGCGGTAAAAAGCATCAAAGGTGAAGGTCGGATCATCGGGATAGTGAAAACTGGTGATCAAATAACTCTGCGTTTCAGGGGGAAGGTAGGAACGAAACCCGAGTCCTTTCATTCCCTCCATCAAGGCCTCATGGTTGGCGCGGTAGCGATTGCCCCGGGCCTGGATACCGCCTTCCATCTCCAATTCATGCAAGGCACGTTCAAAGGCAAGTAGGGAGTGAGTGGGAGGGGAGTAACGAAACTGTCCGTTTTTTTCGAAGCCTTTAAGCTGGGCCATCAAGTCCAGACTCAGGCATCTGGGCATGGAAGGGTTGGCTTCCAGGCTGGTGCGTCTTGCTAGGACGATGGAAAAGCCTGGAACTCCCTCAAGGCACTTATTGGCTGAGGTGATGAGGAAATCAATACCACATCGCTCGAAATCAATCGGCATGCCACCAAAACTACTCATCGCATCCACAATGAAGGTGCGTCCCGCCTTGCGGGTCACATGCCCGATGGCCTCAATCGGATTGAGGATGCCAGTAGTCGTTTCGCAATGCACCATGGCGATATGCGAAATGCCTGGATCCTTCTCCAACGTTTCGGCAACCACCTGCGGATCCGGAATCACATCTTCGGCGGTCCTCAACACCATATGATCGATACGAAGGCATTCCAGCATGGCAATCATGCGCTCCCCGTAGGCACCATTGGCGAGAACCAACACCTTGCCCTCCTGAGGGACAGCCGTGGAAAAAACCGACTCGACCCCGAAAGTGCCACTGCCTTGCAGAAGGATGCATTCAAACCCAGCGGCTTGACTCACTCCGGCCAGATCGAGGATCTTTTCTCGGATCGCTTGAACCTTGGCATTAAACTCAAAGTGCCAGGACCCGGCATCGCGCAACATTGCTTGCTTGACATCCAAACTCGTCGTCAGCGGTCCGGGGGTAAAAAGCGTCTTATCCTTTGATGAGGGAATCATGAGTTGTTTGTTGTAAACCTTCCGTTGGTTGGTGAGGCACTCGCCCCCCCCTGCACTGAAGTCCAATCGAAGGCACTCTTTGGTTTTGTGAGTATCACAACCGGCAATGCATGGCAATGCTGATTGCAGAGCACATCCCCTTTTGGGCCGCGCCTTGTTCATCCATCTTACTTACCGGGAGTTTCTTGCGGACATGGCTTGACACTCACGGGGAAGCTTTTAAGTGTTTCGTCCGTGTTTTCCACCGTTAGAAACTTAAAGGGCATCTATATGTTGAGCCTTGTCTTCGGCTTTTGGATGAATCCCATTTGCAAGGCTCAGGAAGCACTCAAGATTCAAATTGATTTTTTCGATTTGAGGCCTCTGGGTCAGACATTGAAATATTTCATCACTCCAGGTTTCCATGCACTGCTGGAGGATCCCTCCCCAGTCCCCGTTTTGACCCTCCACGGGCATCCAGAAAACCGCTATCGCATCGATGTAACCTCCGAGTTGCAAGCCCCTCAGAATTGGAAAGAACTGGGGGTGGTGGAAATAGGCGCCGATCCTTTCATCCTGATTGATTTACAGGGCAGAAATCAGACAAGCCGAATCTATCGAACCACCCCAATTCTCGTCAACCCACGGCCGGATCAATTGGTCTGGATTCCACCCGGCACCTTTGACATGGGAAGCCCTTTCAATGAACAGGACAATGATGCCGATGGGAACCCCATGAGTCGGGTCACGCTGACTCACGGATACTGGATGGGTAAATATGAAGTCACCCAGAAAACTTTCATGGAAGTCATGGGTTACAGCCCGTCGCGATTTGCCTACGCGCTGAACCATCCTGTGGAAAACGTCACTTGGGAAATGGCGATGGAATTCTACCAGAAATTGACCGCTATGGAATCTGCATCAGGCATGCTGCCAGAGGGGTTTGTGTATCGCTTGCCTACCGAGGCGGAATGGGAATATGCCTGTCGAGCTGGAACCAAAACCCGCTACCCTCATGGTGATGATCCTGATTTCAGACTATTCGAAGAATTCGCATGGCATTCGGGCAACAGCCCGACAGGCACCCATCAGGTCGGCATCCTGAGACCCAACCCGTGGGGACTTTACGGAATGTTGGGCGGGGTTTAGGAATGGTGCCTGGGGTGGCATGCGAGATACCCCGGGGGAGAGGTCACTGACTACATCAGCCCCATCAATGAGGCCAGAGTGATGCGGGGAGGAGCTTGGAGCGACCACCCTCGCAATGGTCGTTCGGCAGAACGCCACTGGTATGGCATCAGCAAATCCTATGTTAATGCAGGCTTTCGAGTGGTACTGGTGCATCCCTATCCCTTAGCTGCCGAACTCAATTGGATGCCATGAGATCCAGAACTTTTGCGTGCCCTGACAACCTTTGGTCAGAGCAAACACGGAATAACCAGACTCGGCATTTGACAAAACAAGCCCCTATCCTTCAGGCTTGCGCGCGGTGAATGGAATCCAGGAATTTCCCAGGCATTATTGTGGGGTGTTTGGCGTGTTTGATCACCCCAACGCAGCTGAAATTGCGTATTATGGCCTGTACGCGCTTCAACATCGCGGTCAGGAAAGTGCAGGAATCGTTACTTGCGATGGGAAGTCATTCTACTCTCACCGCAAAATGGGTCTGGTGCCTCAGGTATTCAAAGGCAACGCCCTGGCTGATCTCAAGGGCAACAACGCGATCGGACACACCCGATATTCGACGACCGGGGCTTCCCACATACAAAATGTTCAGCCACTGATTGTGGATTGCAATCGAGGCAAGATAGCGATTGCCCACAACGGAAATCTTACCAATGCAGGGGCTTTGCGTGACGAACTTGAGGCGGGTGGAAACATCTTTCAGACCACTGTTGACAGCGAGATCATCCTTCATTTGCTGGCGCGTCCCAATCTATCTGCCGATGCCAACCCCCTGTTGGATACCATACGACGCATTCAGGGAGCCTATTCGTTGGTCATGCTGACCGAGAACGAAATGATAGGAGTACGGGACCCTCATGGATTTCGCCCCTTGAGCCTCGGTAAATTGGATGGCAAGTGGGTCTTGTCCAGTGAATCCTGTGCCTTTGATCTCATCCAGGCAGAATTTGTTCGTGATGTGCGCCCGGGTGAAGTCGTGATTATTGACAAACAGGGAATGCGGAGCATGGATGCCTTTCCAGATCAGAAACGACGGGCTTTCTGTATTTTCGAATACGTCTACTTTGCCCGACCTGACAGCCAGATAGCAGGGGTGAATGTTTACCAGTCGCGCATCGAGATGGGGCGACAATTGGCCAAAGAACATCCAATCGAAGCCGATATGGTTGTTCCTGTCCCAGATAGCGGGAATTACGCTGCCTTGGGTTATTCGCTGGAATCAAAGATTCCTTATCACATGGCCTTTGTGCGCAATCATTACGTGGGGAGAAGCTTTTTACAGCCCTCTCAGGTAACGCGCAGCATGGATGTGCGGGTCAAGCTCAACCTGGTCCCCAATCTGGTTGAAGGAAAGCGGGTCATCATCGTCGACGACTCGATCGTAAGAGGCACCACCAGCCAAAGTCGCATTAAAATACTCAAGGAGGCTGGTGCCAAGGAGGTGCATGTGTTGATCAGCTGCCCACCACACAAGCATTCCTGTGTTTATGGCATTGATTTTCCAGATCGAAAAAAACTCCTGGCAGCAACGGCAACTCATGAGGAAATTTGCCGACATTTGGGAGCTGACAGTGTCGGCTATTTGAGTGAAGAAGGCATGGTCGAGGCAACGCATCAGCCAAAAGATCATTTTTGTCTGGCTTGCTACAACGGAGATTATCCCGTTGCTTACGATGCGGATGTTGATAAGGAAATCATTGAACGGAGAAGCGTGGAATCGGTCAGCTTCGGTGAACTGCTCGATAAGGAAGCTTCGCAGTCAAAGCTCATCTAAGACACTTTCGTTCAAAAAATGTATTTTTCCTTGCCTTTATGGCATCCTTGGTTCGTTTTAGAAACAACATTGTTCGGCAATAAGAAATGGTCATCACAGGTCCAGATTTAGCCAAGGCACCACCTCGCAGCCCGCGCGTTCGATTGGGAGGATTTGTCATTCTCCCCAGATTGCTGGATAAGGGAAGGGCGACCATTGCAGCCAAAAACGGGGATTACGTTTTCAATTGCCCCATGGATCGGCGCTTATTTGACTTTGTCGGCACCAATGCCAACACCTTGATGAACCAGCTTTCCTGTGGAAAATCGGATGGTCAGGTCTTGGCGTGGCTTTTGAAATCCGCCACTCACAGACGCTCACCTCATGAGATCAGCGCCTGGTCAACGCAGGAAGAAAACAGGGCACCTCTGGATGTCGAATCCAGAGCCTATTTCAATAGCATTCATCAGTCTATCGCCCCACAACGATTGGACATCATGACATGGTTTGATTTGTTGGACTTGGATGATTACGCCACTTTCGGTGGGCATCCTTGAATCACCCACCCTGCCGGCTGGTTGCGTTTGAGCCAGTTGCAACGCTGGTGCCTAAGGATGGGTAGAGGCCTTTTTACCCATGCCTCTGGGCTTTCTGGGCTTGATTCTAGGGGCATCTCCCCAAAGCCCTTCCAAGTCATAGCGAGCTCGTGTGTCTTCATTCATCACATGAATGATGACATCGTAGTAATCAAGCACCACCCATTGTCCGGACCCCTTCCCATCGGAGAGGTGTGGCCTGATATCATGGTCCTCCTTCAATTTCTGCATTATCTCTTCGGCAATGGCCTTGAGGTGAGGCGCACTGGATCCAGAAAGGATGATGAAAAAATCAGTCAGCGAGGAAATGTTCCTGAGGTCGAGAATCACGGGTTGCTGGGCTTTACGATTGTCTGCATAGGCGCAGCAGTATTGTGCAAGTCGTTTTGAATCCATGATCAAGAGTTGGCGGTGAACCGCCGGATACCCTTATCCCTAAAGGTAAATACCCCGCTTGACAATATCCTCTTCAACTTTTGGATGGACCAACCCCCTTATGGAGAGCCTTTCGCGCAACCGCAGGCGAAGGGTGGAAGATGAAACTTCGAGCGGAAATCCCTTCAGGTATTGGCCTGAGAAGGGTTCGGAGATCGAGCAAGGCGCTTCTCCAGGCCGCGGAACGATGAGGAATTCGACCAGTTGGGCCAATTCCGGTGCCCTGCGCCATTGTTGGAGTGTCGGCACATGGTCGGCTCCAATCAGATAAAAAAGCTGAGCATCAGGATACCGATCTCGATAA
Organism: uncultured Verrucomicrobiota bacterium; assembly: GCA_902560705.1. GTDB lineage: Bacteria > Verrucomicrobiota > Verrucomicrobiia > Limisphaerales > AAA164-E04 > UBA7971. The sequence continues at coordinate 26,623 of CACEMW010000020.1, read as the reverse complement.
TTGAGCACCGTTTCAATCGCATAGGAAATCCCTCCGCGCTGCAGCTCCTGATCATCCACGAAGTAGTCCGAGCAACCCTGCAAGGCCAATCGCAGCCACCGAAGCCGATGCTCGGCTGAACTGGCTTGATCGTCATGCTTGAATGGCGACTGGGCGGCCGGAACAAAAAAGACCCGATCAAGACAAGCTTCCTCCATGGCCGCCTGTGCCACCAGAAAGTGACCAGCATGAAAGGGATCAAAGCTACCTCCAAAAATACCAAGTCGCATACGGGGCATATCAGGAATCAATAGGACTCGGTAGCCGCCTGAGGAACCACGTTATCGGAAGAGTGTTCCAAGACTCCCTTCACTTTGGGGAACATGATCAAGGCTTCGATAAGCATCCACACTTCTAGGGCGATGGTGGTGATTCCAACCCCGACGAGGAGCCAATGACCGGAGGCCAGCCAACTTTTCCCTGAGCCATTCCCAAAAAACAGCTGCAACAACATGGCCCACATGGGCATGACGAGCATGAACAGGGCAGGCAGTATCAGAAACCAAACGGGCTTATTGCGGCGCCAAAGGTGGAACGTGATGACAAGAAAAGCCAGACCTGCAAGCAGCTGATTGGTCGCACCAAAAAGCGGCCAAAGTATGAGTCCGCCCTTGCCGCTGGTGGCCAGCGACCAGTCAGCCTGACCAGGTGCCGGGGCGGCAGCAACCACCGCTGCAATCAGGATGCCGAAAAGAGTGGCACCGTGGCGATTGGTGAGCCATGACCATGGCATCGAAAATGAAGAAGCCGATACGGTGGATGCCAATTCCTGGATCACATAGCGCTGCAGGCGGCAGGCTGTGTCCAAGGTCGTCCCTGCAAAGGAAGCGACCAATACGGCCATCAAGGCCAGAGCAACCGGCGCAGCCAGCCCGATGGCCCGCAACAAATTGGCAGCACCATCCACAAAGGCCGCGACTTTGGACCCCAGGGAACCAGCAGCTCCCCAGGTAGCATAGCGGGCTTCCCAGGCTTCCACTCCAGAGACCCACTGACCTTGAACTTCCAACCCCAATCCCAAACCCGCAGCACAGGCCACAATAACCAAGGTCGCCAGAAAACCCTCCGTCAACATGCTGCCATATCCTACGAAGCGTGCATCGGGCTCACTTTTAAGCTGCTTGCTGCTGGTACCGCTGCTCACTAGGCAGTGAAAGCCACTGATGGCACCACAGGCAATGGTGATGAAGAGAAAAGGAAAGATGAAGGGGGCTCCCTCTGGATGCCATTGGAAAGCTGGGGCGACCCATTCCAAGGAAGCTCTTTCGCCTCCACTGGGTGCCGATGCGCCGCCCAAAAAGGCCGCCCCCACCAAACCAAGGACAATCAATGCCAAAGCAGAAATCAACTGCAGAGAATTGATGTAGTCCCGCGGTTGAAGCAATGTCCACACAGGGAGCACCGATGCAACATACGAATAAGCCAGCAAGATGATGACCCAGGTGATCAAATTCCAGGACTGCATGGAGGCATTCAGTGTCCCCAGCCAGCCCTCATTTCCATAGAGGACGGTTCCATACATGATGACGAGGGAAATGAGTGAAGGCAGCAGCAGATTCACCCCTTTGCGGTGTAGCCAGAAACCAATGAGCATCGCCAGAGGTATCTGAATCAGACAGGGGAAAATCGCTGCAGGATACATTTTGAATACCGAGGCAATGACAAGGCCAAAAATGGCCAGAACGATGGTCAGGGCCATGAAGAGAATGAACAGAAAGAGGAGCCTCACCCTTCGGTTCATCACCTTGCCTGCAATATCCCCCACCGTCTGTCCACGATGCCTGAGACTAACGACCAGAGCTCCGAAGTCATGTACGGCTCCAATGAAGATGGACCCAAGAACCACCCACAACAAGGCAGGGACCCATCCCCACATCACGGCGATGGCGGGGCCGACGATCGGTCCCGTACCGGCGATGGAAGTAAAATGATGACCGAAGACAACTCCTTTGGAGGTCGGCACGTAATCGACACCATCTTCAAGCGCAAGGGACGGGCAAACCGTCTTGGCTGAAAGTTCGAAGATGCGGCGACCAAGCCATCGACCGTAGGTGTGGTAGGCGACCACAAATCCCAGACCAGCCAGAAGAGCCACAAAGAAGGGTTGCATCGATTGGATGAGTTTTCAGCTAAAAGCCGGGCCCATTACTGGATGGGTGAATAGTCGGTTGCCGAAAGAAAGACTGAATCCACTTTTTTAACAAGAGCGCCATCCTTTCGAGAATCAGCAAACGCCTTCTTCCAATTCGGATCCGCGCCAAAGGCTTTCCATGCAGCCTCTCTGGCTTCCTTGCTGGGGTAGGCAAGGATATAAACAAGGGTATCTTCACTTCCTTCAGGGATCCAATAACCCACCAGGCTCATACCGTGTTTGACAAAAATGGCGTTGGTATGTTCACGAAAGCGCTTGTTGAGAGCACCCAATTTCCCGGGGTGCGTGTAGTAGGTACGCATTTCAAAAACCCGGTTGCCGGGGCTCTTGTCTGATGACTTTTCCAGATGGTGATCAGCCAGAGTGGTGAAAAAAGCTCCGAAGGACAGGGCGATGGACAACAATTTGGTTCGAATCATGAATGACGATTTTCTATGGTTTGGGTTTGACACACTCATTTACTGAGCGTTGCGGTTGATGGGCTCAGGGACGACCAGGTGATGAGGGAAATCTGATGCCTGTTGCCCACCTCGCGGCGCCAGGCGCTTGTTTTGAGAACCACCTCTGGGCTGATTGAGCGGGATGGCCATGCCCCCTTGCTCCTCAAGCATGGTATAAAGTTGATTTTCAAACTGCTTGGCAATGTCCCTGAACTGGGGATCAGCGATCAAATTGGTTGTCTCGCCGGGATCCTTGCGGATGTCATAAAGCTCATCGGTATCCCAAAGCCCATAATAGGTGGTGTACTTGTATTGATCACCTCTCAAGGAAAAGACGGTCGGTGACTGGGGGAAGTTCTTCTCCCAGTAATAAACGTAAAGGAAATAATCTCTCCAACGAGTTTGCTTTCCCTGAGCGAGCGATATGAAACTCTGTCCATCCATATGGGCGGGGGTTTTCAGCCCTGCAGCTTCCATAATGGTTGGCCCAACATCAATGTTGGCCACTACTTCTTCAACCACTTCACGACCTTCAAAAAGTTCGGGACACTGCATGATCATCGGCACCCGGATGGAGGTTTCGTAAGCAACACGTTTGTCAATCAAACCATGTTCACCAAACATGAAGCCATTGTCTCCCATGTAGATCACAAGGGTTTCCTCATAAATCCCCATCTTCTTGAGCTGCTCGACGACACGACCAATGCTGTCGTCAACGGACAGAAGCGCTTCGCAATAGCGCTTGTAATACCGCTCAACATCCAATTCGCTGTGATAGGGAAAATCAACGCCATGCCAGCTGTTGCGCTGATCCCTGAGCCAACGGGGTTTGCCTGCGTAATTGGCGGGTGTGCTGGCTTCACTGGAAGGGCGTTCCCACTTGGCATCGGTGTATCGCCCTGCGTGTCTTTCTGCGGGGGTAAAATTGGCGTGCACCGCCTTGTGCGAAAGGTAGAGGAAAAAAGGAGCTTTCTTACTTTGCTGCTGCTCCATGAATTCGATGGCATAATCCGTCAATTCGTCGGTGATGTAACCTTTCTGCTTCACCCTGTCTCCATTGACATTGAGCGTGTAGTTGGGATTGGGTGGCAAGTAATGTCCTTGTCCCCTGAAACTCACCCAGTGGTCAAATCCTGGCCGGGGCGCATCGGTTTCTCCACCCATGTGCCATTTGCCGATGTAGGCGGTTGTGTAACCAGCCTTCTGCAACCATTGTGGAAAAAAACGTGTCCCTTTAGGCACCAGTCGATTGTTATCAATTACCCGATGCTTGTGAGTGTAAAGCCCCGTCAGGATGGAAGCTCGACTGGGGGAGCAGAGCGAGGTGGTCACAAAGGCATTCTTGAGATGGACACCATTTCGCGCGATTGCGTCCATATGCGGCGTTTCCAAAAATGGATGGCCCATGAAGCCCATCGCATCGTAACGATGGTCATCGGCAAGGATAAAGATGACATTCCGCTGCTTGGCTCCCGGGACGGGTTCAATCTCCACAGCCGAATTAGCGGCATGACCCGGCATGGATCCGAAGATGAAATGGATGCATAAAATGAGGCTTCCCCATCCCTGAGGGCGGATAAACTCCGATGACAAACCTTTGACTTGTTTCATGATGCGTTTGAAAAGTTTACTCTCCCCCCGGAGGATGCCAAGTGTGGAGTGCTGAGCCTTGTGCCTCCGATTCCTTGCGAGGGGAAATTTTCACGGAAAGGAATTGCCACAATCCGAGCCTCCCGTTTTAATAAAAAGCATTCCAAGAACGATAATATGATGATCAAAGCAATAGGTGACAAGGCTTGGCTGGGACTGTTGATAGGCGGTTTGATGTTGTTATCGAACTTGCAGGGTCAGGAGGCCGCCCCCCCCCGCAGAAGAAGAAAAGGCACCTGAAGTATCCATTTTTCCGGACAAAAACCTGGAGGATGTCGTACGGCAATCCGTTTATGAAAAGCGCAACACGGACAAGCCAATCACCGCAGAGGATGTGGTCGACGTCTCCACCATCAAGGGCCGGGGAAAAGAAATCAGGGACCTCTCCGGTCTCGAGCACTGCAAGAGCCTGGCACTTCTTGATCTGGCGAACAACCAGATCACGGACATCTCCCAGATCGCTGGTCTCAAAAGACTCCAGTCTTTGGACCTTTCCAATAATGACATCTCCGATATTGGCGTCCTTGAAACCGTTCCCGCGCTGCAATACATCGAATTATCCCACAACAAGGTGAAGGATCTTCGCCCATTGGCTGGGTTGAAGAACATGTCTGCTCTTTATCTGGGCTACAACCAGATCGAATATATCTACCCCATTCTTGGGCTTCCCAAGCTGGCCTCTCTCCACCTGAGCGTTAATCGCATCACCTCCATTGAGGGGATCGGTCAGCTCAAATGGCTGAGCTCCCTGTCTTTGGATGGTAATCAAATCTATGATCTCATCCCTCTGGACGGCCTTCAGAACCTCAACTTTCTCTTTCTGGAATACAATCAGATTCAGGACATCAGCCCACTGATCTCCATGGCCCGATCCGATCAGGAAGGAGAAAGACGATTTGCTCCCTTCCTCAAACTTTACCTGAAGGGAAATCGAGTCCGAAAAAGCCAGATCGAAAAACTCAAGGAATACGGTGTCCGTATTCAATATTAGGTAATGGAAAGCCTTCAGATTAAGGCTATCAGATGGAATGGCGATTAATTCAAGGTCGACTCATCCCCAGATCCTCTTAAGAACGGCGCTTGTCAGGGCGCCGTTTTTTCTTTTTAAAGGCCTTCCAGCGATCATGAACCCAAAACCAGTTGAGCGGGTCTCGATGAATCGCCTGCTCAAAGACATCATTGATCTCTCGCGTAATGGATTCTACAGGTCGCCGCTCTCCCTGATCAAACAAGGGAATCTCCTCTCCATACTCAATATGCCATTGAGCGGGTCCTTCCCAGTAGCAGATGGCGCTGACGAGCCGGCATTGATACCGCTGCGCCATGATGGCGGGTGCAGTGCTGCACTTGCAGTTCTTCCCGAGGAATGCCAAGTCCAACCCCGAACCGGTTGTCTGATCCGCTAGCAAACCCATGACCGTAGAACCTTTTCGCATGAAACTGCGGAAAGATTCCACGTCCTTGCGTCGATCAAAAAACTGGACCCCTGAGCGCTCTCTCAGCTCGCGCAAGAGGCGATCGGGGCCCGGCTGGTTGAGCCCCCGATAGGTCGCGCCTCCCTGGTATCCCTGAATCTGGCTCATGGTGCGAACGTAAAGCTCGAAATTACCAAAGTGGCCAATAGCGACCACCCAGCCTCGATTCCACTCAGGGGGGCTTCCTCCATCAGTCCCCTGATCGAAGATCTCGAAACCACTGTAGCGGATGTGGGGGCTTATCGCCTGATGAGACATGTGAGCGGTTTTAATCGCACACAAATAATTCTCCCCTAGACGCCTGAAATGTTCGCGCGCCCAATCGATGGCATGGCCCTTTCGCTGATGCGCTCTCAGATACCAGGTAAGCTGGCCTACCGCAACCCGCCGATGCCGACGGTCGACCATAAATGCCAATTGCCCCATCAAACGCCCCAAAAAGGCAACCCATCTCAGGGGAAGGATGGCAATCCCCCAAGCAAGACACTTGCCCACGCCGTAAACCATTCCGTTCAACCAACCCTTCATGATTCAGTGGAAACAAATCTTCTTCACGCAGTCCTGAAAGTCCGTAGCCCCTTCGATGATCTTGATTTCCACCCGCATGAAATAAATCGGCAGATCCCTTCGATCCAGCTTGGGAAAACGTACGGCATCCTTTTGGGTCGTGATCAGGATTTCAGCCTGTCGCTTGACACCGCGATTGATCACATCCAACACTTCCTGCTGAGTGTAGCGATGGTGATCAGCAAACCGTCTTTGATAGACAATTTGATTCCCCAACCGAATAAGGCTCTGCTCAAAACTCTCGGGCTGGGCGATGCCACTGATGGTTGCCAATCGACGATGCCGGACGTGCTCCAATGGCAGCTGTTCTCCGGTGAACAAGTCTTCAAAGAACAATGGATGATGCACACACTCGATGATGCCGGCTTTGGAATTGATCTTCTGTATCCGATTGCGCAGTTCTTGGGCGGAACCATCGATTTTTGTAATGAAAATGGTGTGGGCACGTCCGAGATGTGACGGGGGTTCCCTGAGCGTGCCCCGAGGCAGCAGATGGCCGTTGCCGAAAGGATTCTGGTAATCGATCAACACCACGTCGTGTCGCCTACCGCGCAATTTCCAGTATTGGAAACCATCATCCAGCAATAACGTATCACATCCGAATTTTTGAATGGCGTAGCGGCCACTTTTGACCCTGTCCTTATCGACCAGCACCACCACATCGCGCAAGTTGGAAGCCAGCATGTAAGGCTCATCGCCTGAAGATTCCGAATCCAGCAGCAGCGACTGACCGTCAGAAACCACTTTCGGCGGAGTGATATCCTGCCTCAAGAGCAATTTATTGAGCAATCGCTCGTGAAGTGGCCGAGGCTTGGAACGATACCCACGCGAAAGAATGGCCACTTTCCTGCCAGCATCCTGGAGTTCGCGAGCAAATTTTTCGACCACAGGAGTTTTGCCCGTACCTCCCACGGTTAGATTTCCGACGGCAATCACCTGCACGCCGAGTGTCGCATCGCGCATCAAACGTAGATTGTAGAGCGCCCTGCGGCACTTGATGGCCACTTTGAATACAAGGGAGAGCACGTAAAGCACTCCTCTGATGAGCGAGGCTTTTCGATCCTGTCGATGACCTGAAATCACCTCCAGCACCAGTGTCTCAATGGACTCTGTCCAATCCCTGATCAATAACCGCATGTGAGGTCTAAGCTGCCAAATTGTCACCTTCTCGGCAAGAGGTCTCCGAGCATCTACATTTGACTTTACCTCAAGCAAAAGCCGATCAAACTCGGCGACATGCAATCAAGTCGTCATTACCGAATCTTCATAGGGTTGTTTTCGTGCTTCCTGTTGAGTTGCCTGCCGGTAAAAGCAAATGCTCAGACAAGCCTGGATTGGGATGAAATGGGTTACATCCGTCACATGCTCAAGGAGGTATCACCCGAATGGCTCGAATGGCCCCTGCCCTCTGCCCAAATCGCCTCGGTTTTACAAACTTCTACGGCAGGAAGGTCGGTCAACCTTTCATTCAAGGACTTGGGGCAAGGCAAAACCGGCATCGCACTCCCTTCTCAACGAGAGGGCCATCTTTGGTTCGAAAAACTTCAGCCAGACCAGCAACTTTCCGATGGTCGCTGGCACCTGAAAGGAGAGGCTCCCAAAGCTCATCACCTAGAAGGGGTGCTTGAGGCTTCACGCCCCGGAACTTACTCTGTAGAGGCTTGTTTCAAAACCACTTCTTCCTTCGAAGGCGCCATTCGCTTTGAAGTGGGATCTTCTCATACCAAGCTGAAACTGAATCAAGACGCAGCCAACGGTCTCTCGATCAACCAATCTCTTGGGATCGTTCGGATTGAGCGCCCAGGTGACTACCCCTGGAAATTGACAGCTCAGAGCGCCTCGGCTGAGACCGAGGGCATCGTTCTGATGCATGTGATCCTGCGAACGGCCCCCGAGGGCGAACCCATTGCCCAATTGGCAGATGGTTCCATTCTACTGCACGCGCGCGATGTGCGTATTCATGGTACTAAGCTTCAATACGAGCCGTTGCCTCACAAAAATACCGTCGGTTATTGGGTGAATGAATCTGACCAACCGAGCTGGTCCTTTCAATGCCTGCGCCCGGGGAGGTATGCCGTAGAGATTCTTCAGGGCTGTGGCAAAGGGCATGGGGGCAGCCTGGTTCACCTTTCCATCCATCAAACCATGCTCCCTTTTCTGGTAGAGGAAACGGGGCATTTCCAGCATTTTGTTCCTCGCATCGTCGGAAAAGTAAGGTTACCACGCCCGGATCAATATGAATTGAGACTGATTCCGATCAAAAAAGCTGGAGGCGCGGTCATGGATGTCCGACAAATTCGGCTCATTCCCTTGGCAGAAAAGCCATGAGCCCTCACATCAGGACTCTATCCTGAAAACAAGTCCTGATTTCACGGACTTATAGGAACAGTTTTTCGTACAGCTGATAGAACCCGACGGAGGTCATGAGCAGGCTTGAAATCCACAGCAGAAGGACCCAGATCTTTCCAGGAAAAAGCGCACGATGGGTTTGAGCATAGTGAAAGTAGAGTGCCGCAAAGCAAAGAAAAGGCAACATGAGGGCCTGAGCCAGCGCACCAATGAAGACCAGTGTCAATGGCTGCCCCACTGAAACATAAAAGATAAAATAAAGCAGGGGAATCAGGATACAGGCACGACGTACCAGTGCATTTCGGTCTCTTGCTGACCCCGAAACGGAGGGATTGAAGAGCATCCACAAATCAGCGGATAATCGGGCGTTGGAAGCGGTCGAGATAAAAACGGTCGAGTATAGAACTACCAAGGCCCCTACCAGGAACAGCCAAAGACCAAGGGATCCGAAGGACTCCTGATACAAGTTTGAAAGTGTTGGAATAAGATCATTGTTCGTCACCTCCAACCCTTTGCCGTTAAGCACCGCAGCGCCTAGTAAATAAAAGGCTACGGTGGCTCCAGTGTAAATGACCATGGATACCCAGGCATCCCACTTGAGCACACGCATCCAGCCCTGCGCCCGTGCCTCCCAAACCGGAGAATCTTCCGTGGGGCCCACGAAGCGGGCATAGCCTTTTTCCAAACACCAATAGGGATAGTAAATCAGCTCGGCAGCCCCCACCCCAATCACTCCGAAGGCAGCGAAAGCCGTGATGAAGTTTTCTGGCAACTTGAATTGCAGACCTGTGGCCAGCTGACTCGGAGTGATGCCATATTCAGTGCGGTAGAGGGCAAAGACTGCAAAAATGGTAAACAGAGTGAAGGCCGCGACCATCCCCGTCGAGAACCGCTCAATGAATCGGTAGCGCCCCATGAGAAGCAGAAGGGCGCACGAGCCGGTGATGCAGAGGGCACAAGCCTTGTTGATTACCTGTTGCCACTGATAAGCCAGTGTTTCCTCAGGGAGCTCCACCCCTGCATCCAGAACGTAGCCTTCCGCATACCAGGCGGGTGGCTGAGAGAGGAAAGGAATGCCTGTTTCAAAAACACCGGCAATACCGCCCACCATACCCGAAACTTGGAAAAACGTGGCCACAAACATGATCATCCAGCACCACACTAGCCAGGATGCTTCCGCCCTCAGGTTAAGGTATTTCCAAATAAAGGAAAATCTGGGCCCCGGCACGGCATCCATGGCCTGCAGCGTAGTGCGACCATGGGTGATGGCATAGCGCCCCAGTTCAACCTGGAGAAACACCTTGATCATGCAGCCCAGAATAATGAACCAAAGCAGGATGAAGCCAACGTCGGCTCCAACCTTGGTCGTTACAATCAATTCTCCTGAACCGACAATATTGGCCGAAATAATCAAACCAGGTCCCAATTGACGTGCGATGCCTTTCCAATCTTTGGGAGGATCCTGATGATGGGTCGATTCCATGATGATAAGGTGAATTGCGGGTGACAGAGCGACCAGTATCACTCCTGAAGGAGAGGATCACAAGGCATGTTTTACTCAGAAAATGGCGCACTTCGACCCAACTATTCCCCGCGGATGTAAGCTCATGGAGTTTACCGAAGTCAGGCTATTGCATTTGACCGCGGCTGCGGGCCGGGCTTTGATAGAGAGCAGGATGCAGTGCAGATGGATCAACTGGATCGGACTCTTCTCTCTATGGGCAGGAGTCCTCCCTCTGTCGGGAGCCCACCCGAGCCATGAGTTACCAAAGCTTCGCTATCCCATCCGTGTCGTACTATCGGCTGATGAATCCGAGTTGGTCGTTGCCAACAGTCGGTCTGGAACGGTGTCTGCCCTGGACCTGGAGAAAAGAAAAGTCTACCAGGAATCCTATCTGTGCCCTGAGATTTCCGACATGCACTGGGAGCCGGTCAAAAAGGAAGGCTTCTTCCTGGATCCTCAAAATCATCGCCTGCTGCGTGCCCTCCAAAACAAGGAGGGAGGTTTTGATCTGGAGGGATCCTGGAAGACAGTCGGTGATCCACGCTACCTGGAAGGTTCGCCCGATGGCTGCCAGCTTGCCGTAAGCGGCACTTGGTCTAGGCAGATTCAAATCATGAACGTTCCTGGTGATTCTCTTCCCCCGGAGCCATTGCTTACCCTCGACTTGAGCTTCAACCCAGGCCCCATGGTATTTTTGCCAGAAGAAAAACTTTTGCTCGTCATGCACGCCTTCGGAGGGCTTCTTGCCTGGATCGAACTGGACACGGGAAGCGTCCGATCGGTTGTCGAACTCCCGATAAACAACTTCGGGCGGCCGAAGATCCAAACTACCCATCAAGGGCCAGTGCTTTGGCTGGCCGGGCAGTCGCTCAACCCAAGGGCCACTACGTTTCAAACCGAGGTCATGTGGGGGGTCTTGATGGACAATCAGGTCCGCTCCATGCCCGTGAGCTTGGCCCTCGATCCCATGACCCCTGTCCACCAAATGGGACGCGTGTATGGCATGGGGGATGAAACCGGTCCCGGTGGCGATCCTGGCAGCGTTTGGAGGACCCGAAACGGCACTTTGATCGCTGCTTTGGAGGGAGTGGATAAGATCGCCCTGAGAACGCGATTGGATCAACCCAGCGTTCAACGCATTGCTGTCGGAGATCGACCAGTGGACATGGCAATCAATCGGGAAGAAACCCGATTGTATGTAGCCAACCAGTTTTCGGATACCATATCCATTGTCGACCTCGAGGAAAACCGAAACATCATGGATATCTCACTGGGACTTCAGCCAGAGCTGGAAATCCATGAAAGAGGAGAGCGCGTTTTCTACGATGCCGAACTTTCTCTGCGCGGATGGTTCAGCTGCCACAGCTGCCATCCAAAAGGGCATTCCAACGGATTGCTGAACGACAACTTGGGAGATGATCATTTCGGTGCCCCCAAACGCATCTTGAGCCTGTTGGGCATCAAAGATACAGCCCCCTTCGCATGGAAAGGAAGCCTCTCCACTCTGGAAGATCAAATCAGCAAGTCCTTCCGTGACACGCTTCTCCATGCCGATAACACACAGGAAAAGGCCCTGGAAATCGGAGCGTTTCTTCGAACCCTCAAGTCTCCGCCTTCCTGGAGAACACTTCGGGATGAAGTGGATAGAGATCAAATCGTCAAAGGAAAACGTCTTTTCAGGGAACTTGGCTGTCAGGAATGCCATCGCCCCCCCCACCTATACTTCGGATGGTCGATACAAGGTGGGTATCCAGGACGAGACCGGCGAAGCGGATTTCAATCCGCCCAGTCTAAGGGGGCTCAGCCAGAGGGATGATTTATTTCACGACAACCGGGCCCATTCCATCGAAGCTGTTTTGGCGGACCATGGTCACCCCGCTCCGCCCGCCCCCCCCATTGCTCAGAAGGATCTCGAGCCCTTGATTCACTTCTTGCTGAGCCTGTAGGCCATCAGGAAAGGCGCTGCATCCAGTAGATCACCCGGTCGCGCAAGTTACCTACCCCAACCATTCCAGGACCGAAGTGATCATGCTCGATTTGTTGAATCTCCTGGACCAATTCGATCTGTGCTGGATCCTCTGCAAACTGCGAGGACTTGAGCTGTCTGAGATAAGCAATGGCCTGAAAAGGGGTCATGTCATCGGGTAAGTTGATCTCGTCAGTGGCATCGTCAAGCACCGGTGTTGATGGTTGACGGTAAAGAAACCAGGCAGTCATCAACGCAACTCCGACGACGGCCAGAATCCAAGGCCATTGGCTGCCCCCGTCACCATAGCCACCACTGAGCAGGATTTCCGGACCCACTGTTTCCAGGTCCGCATCTCGATAGGTCAGATAGATGGCGTCCTCGACCGGAATGGAAGGCTTGGGAAAGACAAACCGATCGGGGCGCTCAGGCAAGGATGGCTTGGCCTTGAACTCCAACAGCCACTGGCGTTCACTGAGGGCTGCCAGATCCTCGCTCTCCCCATCCAGTTGACGCACCAGAACCCCTTCATCCTGCATGCGAATCATGTCAAAAGCTTCTTCCTGAAAAGAAACGAGATGTTCGATCCCCGGCACCAGCCCCCTGGCAGTGGCCTTGATTTCAAGCACAAGCACCCCCTCATCAGATCTCCTTTCATCGATGGTCTGGGTCAAGGTCAGGTCTCTGTAGGGACGTTGCGGTTGACCGTTCTCCTCCGATTGCACGGAAAGGTGAGAGGAGGTCACTGGGAGCACGACGTATCCCGATGTATCCATGAAATCCAGATCCATCTGCAGGCTGGGCAGCATGTCCACCTCAGGGCCGAGGGCACGAAGCAACAGGTAGGCGTAGGGTGTCCGTCTCCAGCCGGGTTGAGCATCCCCCACCGATCCGGCTTTTTCATTGTGAAAAGTCACAGAAAGAACCTCGAAGTGCTCCTTGAGCGTTTCACGAGCCGCTTCCTCAAAGTCGTCTCGATAATTCACCGTGGGCCTTCCATAGTTGTAGTAGTAACCTACGTTGTTTTGATTCTGCAGATATTTGGAAAAGCCGCCTGACTCGCGCTCTACTTCCTTGGTGTGGCGGATATCCACAAACAAGCCGAAAGGTTCCGTATGCCCCACCTCAGCAGATCCATCCAAACGGGCCTCGAGCTCAATTTCCGTCACCAGATCCTGATAGTAATCGAACAACTTGCGGGCCTGAAGGGCCTTCTCGTTATCTCCAGCGATCGCAAGACCCGATTTGAGGTATCGGTGCTTGAGCTCAGCCTTCAGCGCCGAAATACGAGTCGAAAGCGAATTGGCAAAACGAGCCAGATGCCGCTCGGAAGCGGGTTGTGGCAGTCGTTGGATAGCTTCACGAATACGCTCCAGCTGTCGCCCATCCGGTTGATGATAGTCCCTGAGTCCAGCCAGGTCTGTGGCCCCCAGGCTGGCATAAAACCAGAAATCATACACCTCGGAGGATTCATCCTCCTGAGCCATCGAAGGTAATTGCTTTGCGTAAGAGGCAGCTGCTTTCTCAAATTGCTCAAAGGCAGAGGTTCGCCTCTGACTGAATTGCGTGTCTTTACTGAGCTCATACCGATAGGTATTTTCATCAAACAGGATGCAGGCATGTGCCAAAGCCATAGCCCAATGCTCAGGGTAGCGCTGCAACCCTTTTCGGAGAACCTTGCCAGCTACCTGATAACCGCGAAAAACCTCAGCCTGTAATTCCTGGTCTTTCCGTTGTGTTTGATTTTTTTTCTGCACGTCAGGCTGACGCCACACCGTTGCCAGATTGGACCGCATGGTTTGAATCATGCCTGCCAGGGTTTCCGGTTCGAGGGTGTCCGCGCTGCCAAAAACACTCTCGATATCTTCAAGACGATAGACTTCGGCGACGCTGTGACAGGTTGTGAACGCCCTTGCCAAAAGTTTTTCATCCACCCCTTTGATGGGAAGCGCTCGCAGCCGTTGGACCCATTGAGTCAGTTCCTTCAAATTGCGAACCTGCTTGGAGCGCGTCAATGGGATTCCCTCGGCATTACGGTTGTAACCGTAGATATACATGTAAGTGCTACGACGATTCTTATCGGTGTTTGGATCGTGATTCTCTGTCCATATTCGAACGAATTCGTTGGCCAACTCATGCGCCAGATTCGGGTGTGTCCGGGCCAGCTGCTCAATATAGGGAAAAGCGCTCTCTTCTTCCCTGACCTTGAGATGCAACTTGGCCAGCACTTCCATGAAGCGTGATTGGATACTCGGCTCGACCGATTGGAGCCAAGGTTGGGTAGGTAAGTTCTTGAGCAGATCCCCTGAAGCAATCGGCTGCGGTTCATTGGGACGATTGGCAGTCGCTGAGGATTTTGGACGGTAGTATAGGTTCCCGTACATGTCATACTGCATAAGCGGAGAAGCACTCTGTGAGGGGTCTTTTTCCAACGAATACTCTGCTTCGGACAACCAATTGAGAGCCATGAGGGAAAGAGCGTGCCTGGCTCGCCCATTGGGGTCTCCCAATATGCGAAGCCATAACTCGGATGCGCGGGATTGCAGCACCAAGGCATCCAGCCGCTGATCGGCTTCGCGTTGCTCACGCTTGGCTGCTGTCATGGAACCGATGAGGCCCAGAACATCCAAACCGGCGGCAGGTGAACTCTCAAACAGATCCTCAAGCCATGATTGACCGACCTCAGATGGCAGTTGATGGGTCAATTTCAGGGCACGCTGGAGTGCCAGAAGACGCTCCGGCTCGTCGACCTGCTCCAGGTCCAATACCGCCTGAGAGGCAGACCAGGCAGCCTGAGGGTGCTGGTCATCGGGAGATTGAGCATGCATGGCAAGAAAAGCGATCGCCCTGAAATTCAGGGCTTCGGCGTCTCCTTCCTGGATGGCCTGCTCCTGCGAGGGAATGAAGGAAAGCATTCGAGTCTCAAGCCCTGAATGAAAAAGAAGCCGTGCCGCCGATCGACGGCCTTCAGGATCATCCCCCCCCACCCTGCGTGTACCTCGTTGGAGGGTATCTAGAATGGACTCTGGATCGTATCCCTGGGTAAGCATTTTCCTCAACAGGACTCCCATCATGGTCCAATCATTGGATTCCATTTCCCCCGGCATGCTGTCAATGAGTCCAAAAAAATCATCAGGTCCCAGGTCGTGATCTTCGGCCCGCTGCCGATTGGGTGGCACAGGCTGTCCTGGACGAAACCCCGGGCGGGTCGAAAGTTGCTGCACTAGGTGCCGCCAGGCGGCTGGCACGGACTCAGCTTCCATGGACCAGAAAAAACCCCTCACAGCCTCCCATTGACCCAGAGTCACTTGTCTGGAAAGTACGCGTAATTCTTGCCCAATGGCATCTTTCAGCATCTGGGTTTCATCCTTCTGCTCACTCTCCGTTTCAGCATTTTCCGATGCATCTCCCGGGGAGTCTTTGCCCGTATCAAACCCGCGTAAGGTTTCAAGGATCACCGAAGGACGTCGGTCAAAAGATTGCTTGAGGAATGCCTGAGAAAGCAAAACGGAACGACTGGGTTTGGCAGCCGGGGCATTGGTTGGCGTCGTGAGGGTAGCGGGAGTCGCAAGAGTGGATTCCGCTCCAGCAGGAACCACCGAACGACCCGGGAGGGTAGAACGCTCTTCAAGCACCTTGGGCTGAGATGAAACACCCGGAAGAACCTTGATTGCTGGAACCATCTGGATCGCAGGCCCCACGCCTTTAGCTGCACTGGATTGAGCAAACATGGCTTTGGTCAGCCATGCATCCATCGCAAAGAAGGAGATCAAGATGAAAAAAATGCGCATCGCCCCATGGGTTCAGGTTTTCAAGAACCCTGACCATCGGGCGGCGGCCCTGAACCTGCGCCCCGACTGTCTTCGAGAAATGCCCCTTGTTGCCCCTTTCCTTTGCCATTGCCTCGACCGCGACCGCGACCGCTACCACAGCCCTTTCACTGGCTGGGAAGCGGGAGTCCCTGCAGGTCCCCCAGGTCCATTCTCGCAAGCTGAATGGCCGACTCCAGATCCCTCTGATGTTGAGCTCTTGTGGATTCCTTGTCTGGGGTTGTTGGCTGGGTCGCCAGGAAACCATAATGCTGCCGAGCCGACTCGGCATGCCGCCTCCAGGTAGCCTCATCCACACCTTCCAGGCGCATCAGCCAGGTGAGATAAAATTCAGCATTGGCCAAAGATTGACGCACCTCATCACCAAAAGCAGCCTCGGACTGTTCATCTCCTGAAACTTCATCCATCAAAGCCACGAGCGACTCCCGGGCTTCGGGCAGTTGAGAGGCCATCATCTGGGCTTTGGCTTTCTCGAGGCGTATATGACGCGAAAGAGCCTCTTCAACCTCTGGCACACTTTGCAAACTTTGATCATAAAGATCTATGGCCTTTTCCCACTGCGCATCCTCCGCGTAATGATGGGCCGCCTGAGTCATGAGGGCGACTTCATCCAATGCGGACTGCTTTTGGCCTGGACCAGAGTGGTAGGCAAGCAGGAGAGCAGGCAGTACAAACCAGGAGGATAAAATCAATTGCTTCATTATCTTCTTTGCTGAGGTAAATCATCGTAATTTTTGCGATGTGGAATGCAACACCAAAGATCAAATAGGGTTTGATGGAGACTTCTGCTGTGCTTTGAGGTCACTCAGTTGCCATGAAGGAGCAAACAAACTTCTGGCATTGCACACTAGTTGCTCTTGAAGTTTCTGATGCGAGATGCCCCATTCGTTGGAGACAAACTCGTAGATGGCACGTATGTTACCAGGATGATTTATCGCCTTGCCGGATTCGGAGTCACTCAATGGACAGAAACACCAGTCTGATGGGGGGAGCATCTCTGGTGCATCGGTTTCCAGAAGCAAGCGTTCCATGGGGATGGTCTTGAAGACCTCGAGTTGCCTCGATTTGCGTGGGTGCATGAACCCGCCAGAAAAAGAAAAGTAAGCTCCCTGGTTCAAAAATTCGGGCACTATCTCTGCAGGTCCTCCGTAGGAATGAAGCAGAAAACCCGGGCCTTCATGCGGATGGCTTTCCACCAACTCCAGCAAGCGGCCCCAAGCCTTGAGGCAATGCACGGTCACCGCACGCTTGTGTTCGTTGGCCAAACTCCACTGAGCAAGAAACACCTCGACTTGTTCTTCCAGATTGTCCTTGCGCAACCAGCGATCCAGACCAATTTCCCCAACGGGTGTTCCATCCTGCTTCAACCAATGCCCCAGGTTTTCCAACCATCGCTGCGATCGCTCGTTAATATACCAAGGATGCAGTCCATAGGAGCAAAGAATGCGATCGGATTGTTTACCTAATCCATGCACCTTGGCCCAATCCTCCTCGGAGGTTCCATTCACAACGGCCATACCCACCGATGCAGTCGTGAGGATTTGCCTCAGATCAGGCAAGCACCGCTCAAGGCGCGAGTCCTGCCAATGAAGGTGTGCATCGACCAGCATGACTTGATTCAATGAGGGAAGAGTTTGGAGTGAAGGGCCAGGCCTGACCTTTCCCACATCATACCAGAGGCAGGATCTTGGAGAAGACGAGGATTTCAATCAGTCCCACAATCGCAATCACCGTGAGCAGCAAGGTCCATGTACGTAGGGTTTCCTTTTCGGTAAACCCGCTCAATCGCTGCACCACCCAAAACCCACTGTCATTCATCCACGACAGGGTGATGGAGCCAAACCCAATCGCGAGGAAAACATAAAGCGGATGATAAGGCAGTCCACTGCCATCGCCGATCACCGCGGACATCAACCCCACGCCGGTAATCATGGCCACCGTGGCAGAGCCCTGGGCAATCCTCACCACGGCCGTCGCGACCCAGGCCAGCAGAATGTAATTGAGGCTGAATTTTTCTGCCAAACCCTCAATAGCATCTCCCCCCCCCGCCAGACGAATCATCCCGCCAAAAGCCCCACCAGCGCCGGTGATCAGGATGATGACTCCGGCCGTTGCCAGGGGAGATTCCAGTTTTTCCGAAAGGGACTTGGCTAGCTTTCCCTTCAATTCAGGCTGGTTTCGCCGCATTTGACGTGCGTAGGTGAAGATGGAAAATCCAGCAGCGATGAGCATGGCAATATTTGGTTGCCCAACAAATTCGAGCATTGGGAAAAACCCATAATCCGTCTTCTTGAGAAGTTTTAAAATGGAAACCAAGGAAATGACCACGACTGGAAAAGCCACGGGAATGGACGAAACAAACAAGCTTGGCAGCTGATCGTCCTTTTGATCAACGATGCTATGAAGATCCTGATGCGAAGCCCCTGGCGTTTCCCGCATGGGGATATGGAGCCGATCATTGAACCGCCTTGCCATGAAGAGCACCACCCAGGCTGGAAGCACACTAGCTGCCAGGCCTGCGACCATGGCAATGCCCAATTCTATTTTGAGGCCATCGGCAATCATGAGTGGCCCTGGAGTCGGCGGCACCATGGAATGGGTAATGGCCCCAGCACCCGCCATGGCAATCACATAGAGGGTGTAGTTCTTGCCGATGCGTAGACTTAAGGCACGAGCCAGGGGGATGAGGAGGAAGAAAACCGTATCAAAGAAAACAGGTATGGAGAGCAGAAACCCACTCGACAGAAGGACTAAACCTGCCCGCTTTTCCCCGCATAAGGCCAGCAAGGCACGAACCACGCGATCGGCTGCCCCACTGCCCATCATGCAGGTTCCAATGATGGCGGCCAAAGCGACGACCAAACCAATGCCACCCGCGGTATCTCCAAAGCCCATGAGTGACCAGGTCACGGCTTTGTTCCAGTTGTTGCCACTCATCTCGGAGGTATCCAACGCCACGCGACTGTGGAACAAGCCTTTGTTGAGGTTGTTGGTATCTGGAAGATCTCCTGTCATCAAACCCGCCAGAAAGGCTGCCAGAATGAGCGCCAGAAAGGCATGCACCCGCAACTGGGTAATGGCGACGACAATGAACACGACGCAGACCATTAAAATCATGAAAGGCCAGAGAGAAATGGGCGTCTCTGAAGAGACCTGGGCAAGGAAAGGAATCATGGAAGCAAGATCGCTGGGTTTGGCTCAGTCCGTCACAAAAAGCCCAAACGGTCAAGCGTATCTTGAACCTCAGCAAATCAGCCTCCAAAGATGGGGTCCCGGAGCTCCATCACTTAGTTCAGTGAGAAGCCCAAGGATCTTTGGGGATGAAGAGGCGCATCCACTTATCCAAAATTCGAATGAGTTGTCTTTTTTTCAATGCCTATCATAAAGGCTCAGCATCCCCTTTCAGAAACAATCAGAACAGGTGATCCAATCACCGCTATCAGGCTCGAAGTGGCCGGGTGTGCCGAGTATCCTTTGGTAGGGATTTTGGATGGCAGCCCGGCCACTTTTTATTGACTGTCCATCCTCTTGCATGAGCGGGCATGGCACTCGAGCGTCTTCTCGACCAACGTGAGTCATCCATGATGCGACTCATTCACTTCTTGGCCATCGCTCGAAACTACGTTAAGCCTACAGAGTGTCGGCGCCACGTCAGATTAAAAACATTGCCCTGACAGGATTCATGGGAGTCGGAAAATCCACCATTGGAAGACATCTTTCCGAACTGCTGGGTTTCACCTTCATCGATACGGATGAGAGGATTGAGACACAGGAAAAGTGTAGCATCAGTGAAATATTCACCCATCAGAGTGAAAGCGCTTTTCGGCACATGGAACAAAACCTGGTCCGGGAGATGAAGGACTGGAGCCAATGCATCATTTCCACAGGTGGTGGCCTGGTCACTTACGAAGACAACATGGATTGTCTCAAGCAAAGCGCTTTTGTCGTGTGCCTGTGGGCTTCGCCCACAACCATCTATGAGCGCGTTCGAAGGCAATCTCATCGACCCCTCCTGCAAACGCCCAACCCCCTGGAAACCATCACCCACTTACTGGAAGAGCGAAAACATGCCTACCAGTCCGCGGACCTCATGATCAACACGGAAGTCCGCCCCATGCGTCAAATGGCACAGATCATCCTTCGATCGTATCAGGCGGCCATTCGACGTTGGAATCGATCTTCGACCCCAAGGAAGGAATCCACCCCCAGAAACAATCCTCAGGCATCTTCAACAAAGCATCCATGAGCTCCTCCATAGAGCAACCCATTCGTGAGGCAGCATGGAAATTGGGTTTCGGGGCCTGCCAGTTCACTCATGCTGGCCAGCCGGACCGTTTCAGTGCTTACCAAAAATGGATCCAGGACGGCATGCATGGGGAAATGAGCTATTTGGATCGACATCAGGGGAAAAAGGGAGACCTCCAAAAAGTCCTTCCGGGAATGAAGTCGGTGATCACTCTGGCGACTTCGTATCTTCCACCAGAAAGATCAGCGTCTCACCCTGAGACATTCACCGGCAAGGTGGCTCGATATGCCCGGTTTGAGGATTATCACCATGTGCTGGAAGCGCCCTTGAAGGCGCTTTGCAAGGAACTTGAAACCCTTGGAGGCAAGGGGCACACCCATCTTCATTACGTCGATACCGGACCCATCATGGAGCGGGACCTCGCCCAGAGGGCTGGGTTGGGGTTCACGGGCAAGCATACCAATCTCATTTCCCGTAAGCTGGGCAACTGGTTTTTCATTTCCGAGATACTCACCACCCTCAAACTGATACCGGACAAACCGGAGCCCAATCGCTGCGGTCATTGTGTACGTTGTTTAGAGGCCTGCCCTACCGAGGCGATCACCGAACCCTTCAAACTGGACGCACGCCGCTGCATCTCTTACTGGTCCATCGAATTCAAAGGTTCCATCCCCATGGAAATGCGACCACTGATCGGCGACCGGGTCTTTGGCTGTGACGATTGCCTGGAAGTCTGCCCCTGGAATCGTTTTGCCAAGGAAAGCGAACGTATGAAGCCCTTCTTCCTCGAGAGACTGCATCAACCCGATTTGTTGGAGTGGCTGGAACTGGATGATGAGGGGTTCAAGCAAAAGTTTCGAGGAACGCCCATGATACGAACCAAACGTCGCGGCCTTTTGCGTAACGTATGTGTAGCACTGGGCAACACGGCCAATGCACAAGCCTTGCCCGCCCTTGAAAAGGCTCGTCAAGACCCCGATGGCCTGATTGCCGAACATGCACGGTGGGCAATCGACCAAATCAAAAAGCGATTAAATTCGCGTTGAGTTGGGATCCACTTGGGCCTAAAGTGAGGCATGGCTGAATTCGTCCGATTCGTGAACAATGGTGCTTCCCTCATCACACCGGCAGTTGTCGAGAAGGTGATCCGACAACTGCCCGTCTGGAAAGCAGAATTCACCCAAATAGAGGCACCTAAATACCCTCATTTGATCGACCAGCTGGAGTTTCTTGCCAACGCCGTGGAGGACACCTACGAGGGTGCCTACAACGAGCTTCCCTACTTCGCCCTTGCTGAGGCTGTTTTTGCCCTGACCTACGCCCATCGGAAAGTCGATATCATTCCTGATTCGATCGTGGATCTGGGACATGCGGACGATTCGAGTGTGGTCCGGGCGGTCATCCTTCAAAACGAGCGTGCCTTCGAAAAATACGCCCGAGCCCAGGGCGTTGATTGGAAAACCATCACAGCCGAGCCCTAAACACTGCCTGCATCATAACTTCCGGCATGGGGCGCACCCCTAACAGTCTCAGGGCTGGTGACATATTTGAGGAAGTGAACACCCAATGGAGCCAGAGACAGTAAAAGGCTCTTGGGTCGCCAATTCCACCCTTGGTCACTTGTGTGAATGGCCCCCAAGTTTCCTACTCCACTCCCTCCGTAGTGTGATGAATCGCTGTTGAGGCACTCCCGCCAAAGCCCTGCATGCTGCACCCCCACACGGTATTGATGTCGGGCCACGGGAGTGTAATTGAAGACCACCAGAACGGCTTCTCCCGTATCGGGGTCCTGCCTATGCCAACTGATCACGCTTTCATCGGCATTATCGCAATCCACCCACTCAAATCCCTGTGATGAGCAATCGTTCCGATGCAGCACTTTTTCCTGACGGTAAAAGCGATTGAGATCGGAGACCCATCGCATCAAACCCCGATGCGACTCCATGTCCAGCAAGTGCCAATCCAGGCTCGTTTCATGATTCCACTCCCTCCGTTGACCAAACTCACCTCCCATGAAAATGAGTTTCTTCCCCGGCTGCGCAAAAAGATTCCCGAAGAGCATCCTTAAATTGGCAAATTGCTGCCAGGCATCACCTGGCATCTTGTCAATCAGGGAACCCTTTCCGTGAACCACTTCATCATGCGAAAGGGGCAACATGTAGTTTTCAGAAAACGCGTAAAGACCGCGAAAAGTCAGCTGATGGTGGTGATGCTTGCGGTAGACCGGATCGCGTGAGAGATATTCCAGTGTATCATGCATCCATCCCATGTCCCACTTGTAGCCAAACCCAAGACCTCCCAGATACAGGGGGCGGGAAACCAGGGGCCACGCGGTCGACTCCTCGGCGATCATCTGTATGGATGGAAAGGCATGGTAGACTTCCTTGTTCAAGCACTGAAGAAACTCAATGGCTTCCAGATTTTCATTCCCTCCATATCGGTTGGGAATCCACTCCCCTTCCTTACGGGAGTAATCCAGGTAAAGCATCGAAGCGACTGCGTCCACCCTCAATCCATCCAGATGGAAATGGTCCAACCAGAAAAAGGCACTGCTGATTAGGAAACTCCGAACTTCATGCCTGCCGTAATTGAAAATCGAACTTTTCCAATCAGGATGAAATCCCTGCCTTGGATCCGCGTGCTCATAAAGATGAGTACCATCAAAGAAGCCAAGACCATGGGCATCGCTTGGAAAGTGAGAGGGTACCCAGTCCAGGATCACGCCAATGCCATTCTGGTGAAGAGCATCGACCAGGAAAGCAAAATCGGATGGCCCTCCATAGCGACTGGTTGGAGCAAAGAAACCCGTACTCTGATAACCCCATGAACCATAAAAGGGGTGCTCCATGACAGGAAGGAATTCCACATGCGTGAAACCCATGGCCAACACATGCTCCACCAGCATAGGAGCGATTTCCCGATAGGAGAGGTGCCTTTCAGGTTCGGAAGGATCACGCTTCCAGGACCCAAGGTGGACTTCATAAACGCTCATAGGGCTTTGGTGTGAGGCATGCTGCATCCGCTGATCCAGCCATGCCTGATCTTTCCAGGCATGGTCCATGGATGTCACCAGGGAATGCGCATCCGGAGGCAACGCATGCTGACGGGCAAAAGGGTCCGCTTTCTCAATTTGATGGCCGCTCAAAGCGGATTGAATGTGGTATTTATAGGCGGCCTCAGCCTGAACTCCTTCGACAAAAAGCTCCCACAATCCTGATTCACCGCAACGAGCCATGGCATGCTGCGACCGAGACCATTGATTGAAGCTTCCCATGACATGCACCTGCCGTGCATTGGGGGCCCACAAGGCAAAATAAACCCCCGATCGTCCATCCTGCTCAGTCAGGTGACTACCCAGTTTTTCGTAAAGCCGGAAGTGCCTCCCCTCGTTGAACAGGTGCAGGTCATCATTGGTCAGTCGACAGGATGGAGTTGGTTGCGAATCGGACATGGCCCGGTTAACTAGCTTAAGGCACGAGTCAAATGACCGTGTTGTCCGGAACAATGGCGTTTTTAGGGATGATGACAATGCCGTCCCTCATGTGGTAGAGCTCATGATCCATGTCCTGAGGCTTACCATCCGGAGTGATCCGACAGTTTTTTCCGATCCTGGCATTTTTATCAATGATGGCATGGCGCACGGTGGTTCCACTTCCTATGCCGATTCTTGGACAGCCTTGGACCTCGGACTGCTCTATGGAATCCTGACTCTCGTAGAAATCCCCCCCCCATCATCACAACCTCTTCCAGGTTTGCGTCAGCCCCAACTATGCTGCGGATCCCCAGCATGCAATCCTTGAGACGGGCTCCCTGCACAATACAACCGTCTGAGAGAAGACTTTGCGCAATGTGCCCTCCATTAACCTTGCTTGCGGGCAAAAATCTGGGGCGGGTAAAAACAGGAGACTGCATGTCAAAGAAGTTGAACTTTGGAACGAGCGATGTGAGATCGAGGTTTGCCTCGAAAAAGGCTTTGATGGTCCCCACATCTTCCCAGTAGCCCTGAAACACATAGGAGGAGAGCTTGTGAGTCTTGATAGCACCTGGAATGATGTGCTTACCGAAATCAGTCTGGGCATTATCCAACAACTCAAGAATGGTTTTACGGTTGAATATGTAGATTCCCATGGAGGCCAGCCACAGATCTTTGTCGGAAGAAATATTCATTCGTTCATACCAGGTTTTTGGCAGTTGAAGGGCCTTTTGCAGCTCAGGATCCTTGGGTTTCTCCTCGAATCTTGTGATTTCATAAGCATCGTTCATCTGCATGATCCCCAAACCGGCCACCGAGTCCTGCTCGATCGGGATCGTGGCCACGGAGAGATCGGCTTTAGTTTGGATGTGATGGGCAAGCATTTGGAGGTAATCCATGCGATATAGCTGATCTCCACTCAGAATCACCAAATATTCAAAGGGCTGGCTGGTCAGGTGAACCAGATTCTTGCGCACGGCATCAGCCGTGCCTTCATACCATGAGGTGCTGGTCGGCGTCTGTTCCGCTGCCAGAATTTCCACAAAACCTCGGGAAAAATGATCAAATTTGTAGGACTGGGAGATATGTCGATGCAGGCTGGCGGATAAAAACTGCGTCATGACAAAAACACGATGAAGCCCCGAATTAATGCAGTTGGAAATAGGAACATCCACCAGGCGGTATTTGCCCCCAAGTGGCACCGCAGGCTTGCTGCGCTCCTTGGTTAAAGGAAAGAGACGAGTACCTGCCCCACCTCCCAGAATCACGCTTAGGACGTTTCTAGAGAGGAAGGAGGCGGAAAAAATCGGATTGGATGCCATAGGGTGTCGTTGATTACGTTGGACCGTTAACCCATAGACTAATGAAAACCATGAAAAAACCACAAGCAGCAAAGACTTCGAACGATGCTTGCAGCTTTGGACGTTCATGAGACACTCTTAACTCATGACTTCCAAACGAGTCATCATCACCGCAGGTCCCACCTCCGAACCGATTGACCAGGTTCGCAGGCTAACAAACCATTCCACCGGTTCACTAGGCAGTCAACTTGCAGAGCGCTGCCGTGAAGAGGGGTATGAAGTGGTGATGCTTCGAAGTCGTCATTGCGTTGTTCCTTCACCTCGAGGGTTGGATCAAGTCATTCCTTTTGAAACGACCGAAGATCTGCTGGCACGACTCAAGGAGCTTTCCAAATTTCCTGTATGGGCCCTCTTTCATGCGGCAGCGGTAAGTGACTTCAAACCCGGAGGCATTTTTGTTGAAGGCGAAGGTGAATGGGAAGCACTGAGTGAAGGAAAAGTCAGTAGCCGACAGGAACAAGTAATGCTCCGACTGGTTCCCACCTCCAAGATCATTGCTCAGCTTCGGAGCTGGTTTCCCAATGCATGCCTGGTGGGCTGGAAATATGAGGTGGAAGGCACCTGCCAGGAATTGGCTCAAAAGGCCATGCACCAGCTCTCACAATGTCAGACGCATTATTGCGTGCTCAACGGGCCTTGCATCCGTGATACCTATCGGGTGTTTGAAAAGGATCTTGCACATCCCGCAGAGCTCAGTGACAAAGACCGTCTCTGTGATCACCTGATTCAATGCCTCTCCAAGTTCACAGGCATGTAAGCAGGGAATGCCTTACATGGAATCGGGTGTCTCGATCCCCAGGAGCTCAAGGCCCTTGTTAAGAACACGGCGAGTCAACAAACAGAGCAACAGGCGACTGGCGCGCAGGTGGCCTTCGGATTTGAGAACGGGACAATGTTCGTAGAAGGCCGTGTAACATCCAGCGAGCTCATACAGGTAATTGCAGAGAAAATTCGGACGATGGTCTTCCAAAACGGATTCAAGGATCAGGCCAAAATGAATCATCTTGCGAGCGAGGATTCCCTCCTGCTCCTCTTCCATGACAAGTTGGAGGGCCCCTTGGCTCCACTGGGTAAGGAAAGCGTCCAAAGCAGCCTTCTTGAAAATACTTCGGATGCGGGTTGAAGCGTATTGCAGGTAGGGCGCGGTGTTGCCACTCAGGGAAAGCATCTTATCCCAATCAAACACATAATCGGTCTGTCGATTAGGGAGCAAATCAGCATATTTGACAGCTCCAATACCAATGATGCGGGCAATCTCCCTGGCGCTGTCCTCTGCCAGATCCGGGCTCTTGGCGCGAACCGCTTTCAATGCACGCTCCTCAGCCTCATCCAGAAGATCGTTGAGCTTAACCGTGTCCCCGGAGCGGGTCTTGAAAGGTTTACCGTCAGGACCCAAAATACTCCCGAACCAAGTGTGGGAAAGTTGGATGCCGGACTCAGGCTGCCATCGATTGAAAATTTGAAACAGCTGTTTGAAGTGGAGCTGTTGCCTTCCATCGGTGACGTAGATGATTTCATTGGGTTCCCAGCTCTTACGTCGATAATCGAGCGTTGCAAGGTCCGTCGTGGTGT
>CACEMW010000019.1:0-42992 GCA_902560705.1 uncultured Verrucomicrobiota bacterium | reverse complement strand
GATCTCGGTAGGTCGGCTCACCTGCCACCAGATCATAGGCACGACCACGACTGCCTCCCATTTCACTTGGATGCTCGATCGGTGCCAGGGCCTGGGACCAAATGGAATCCTTTCGCCCATCCCAGTAATACCAGCGCTGCCAGGCCAGATTCCACAAAGTGGGTGCGTGGCGCGCGACTTGTTCCAAACCAACTGAGAGAGACCGTCCATCCGACCAGTCTTTTTTTGGGTCATGGCAACTGGCGCATGAAATTCTCCCATTGACTGAAAGTCGCCCATCGTAAAAGAGGTGCTGTCCCAGAAGGGCGGCTTGTGGATGGTCCGCGTAGCGATTGGTCGGACTGGGGGGCAGGGAGGGTAGTGGGCTCAATGACAAGATGGTCTCGATTTCTTCCCCTTTAAGAACAGTGCCATCGATACGCATGGAGGCATCGGAGGGATCATGGCACGCCACTAGGATCCAAGCCAGAAGCCAGCCCATGCAACAACAAACTCTCATGGACTTAAAGGGTGAATGAAAGGGTCGCACGATCTGGAATACCATCCTCCACACAGTCGATGTAGACCTCCCAGAGTCCACCCATATGGAATAGCAGACCTCGCACCTCATATGCCCCATCAGGAGTTCGTTCTATTTCGGGTTGGGTGTTGATCCCATGACCATGCGTAGGCATGTCCGCGTCGACCTCGATCTGTAAATCGGAACGCGCGGGCGACCCATCTTTTTGCTGGATGGTCAGGTACATGGAACAATGCTCGTTCTTCGGTGGCGGGTAGGATGAGAATTCACATGTGATCACATAGGCACCACTGGCCGTCTGGCACGTCTGCACGGATGTTGCCGGCATCTTGGACTCCGTGACAGACTCAGGCCTGCAGCCCATTCCTGGGATCCAAAAAACCAAACAAAGAAGGCAAGATGCTGTTTTCATGATTTTTTTCTGATTCCAAACAAGGCAAGGATCGCCAAAAGCAATAAAATACCCAACACCCAAAAGCGGTGTGGATCCACTCCCTGATCGTCACGGCCCGTTTGAGAGGTATCTTCTGATGCGGAGGCCAGATCTCTTGCCACTTTGGGAACGGGCAGTTCAGGGCCTCTTTCAAGGTAGCGAGCGGCCACATACTGATCGCCTTCAAGAGATGAGGCAGGGAGTAAGACCACCTGCTTTTCACCCTCAGCTTTGGGTAGCACGTCCAAGACTCGGTCCGCTGCCTTATAAAAGGCAATGCTGGAGGCCTCCTTCGGTAAAGACTCAATGGGTTTGGACGATGATTTGAAGCGGTAGGCTTCGACACCCTTGGGCACCGTCCATTCAACCCGGACCCCACCCTCGGCAGGGCTTACTTCCAGCGGTAGCCAACGCCAGGTCCATTGACGCTGAATGGATTCAATCAACACTTCCAATGGCTGATGTTCGGAGGAGGCTCCTACCTTCTGAAGCCACTCCCTGCCTTGCTTGAGAAAAACATTTTCACCTGTCAGGAGATAAGCAACGGCAAAAAGTTCCTGACTGGGATGTGATTTGAGCTCATGAATCATGCCCTCCATGCGGTCCAACCAGACTCCTTGCCTTGATTCCGGAAAGCCACGCTGACGCCATATTTGGTAGAGGAGGGGTATGAGACGAGAACGCTCCTCCTCAGGCATGCTTGCCCACGGTAGATTCTGCAGGACTTCCATGACTTCGGTCGCCTTTGCCATTCCTTCCCACGCATCAGATGGGGCTTGGGGAGGCGTCATCAAGCATGCTTCCCAGAACGCCTGCAATCGCGCCGGCTGAAAAGGTTTCCATGGGGGATCATGAAGGCCCTCCAACCAAAGAACCCGTATGGAGGTATCCCCTGTCAGTCCATAGAAAAGGCGATAGGCTGAAAGATCTCGCATGTGATTGGCGGTCACAATCAAGGAATCCAAAGAGGCCTTCTGTGTCAGCCCAACCATCAGGGCATCCATCGCCTGCATCGTTTGAGGGGTGGACAAAAGCGATCCAGAAACGAGATGATCGACTCTTTCCGAAACGATGGACATGCTATCGGGGTCGGACACGTCGTCCCAGGAGAGGCTTCCATCGCCTTGTTTCAGGAAGCCCCCGTGCCATTGCGAGTCATGGTAGGTGTTTACCGAGATAGGACGGCCAATGTGCGCGATGCATGATCCAGGAACTTGCCCTGAATGGTGGAAGACAAACGCCGTGCGCTCTCTGGCCATAGAGCCGGGAAACATTTGGATGCGGTCCAGCGGTTCAGCCGCCGCTTGAGCGCGCTGCAGTCGGTTCACGTGAAAAGCCCTCAGGTCGCCAGCTGAGCGCCATTGGCGCACCCCTGCCTCTTGCGACCCAACAGGTGACCAATTTTCCGGTAGCTCCACCCTGGGAATGCCCCATGTACCATCCTCTTCTCGAAAGAAGACGCTATCCTGAGAAGGGTCCGAGGATGTCACCCGTCGCCGGACTTCCTGTTCCACCACCACCCCTTCCTGGCCAACAAACAGGTGGCATCGAATCGTGTGGACAAATGAAGCGCCTTTCCAGTCGAAGGGGTGATGGAGCATCATGGAAGCAGCGACGGGCCCGTTGTATTCCCAACTCCAAACCAAATCCGTTGATGATGAAACCATCGCAGCAGGAAAGGGAAATCGAATCTTAGCGACTGTTCCATGAGAAACATCTTCCAGTGCTAAAACCACGGCGCCATCGACTGACCGGAGCGTCTTGACGATCACCGCACCGCTGTGCATTTCCAACTTGGAGTCCGTGATTCGGCCAATTGGGGTAGAAGCTGGTGCCTGCTCTCCGGTAGTGAGTTGAAAAGCAGCCCTATCCTGGGATGGGTTCACTTCTAAAATAGCATCCACCAGCATCCATCGGATCGATCCGTTGGGCCAATAATGCACAGAGCGCATTTGAGCAGACTCAGCTCCCACCAAGACCATTTGATCCAAAGGAACGGGATCCTCCGTCCAAGGCAAAGGCACCCCAAAGCGAGCCGAAACGTTTTCTTCTCCAAAGGGCCCTTGATGATGAATCGCCAAATGAACCATTAAATCATGACCTGCCATGCCGGAGATCGAACCCAGCATCAGGATCATCATGCACCACCTTCCAAGAAGGCTCGGATGGAACAAAAGCCTCATGACATCAAACTGTCGCGCAAAAGCGTTGGGCGATCAATAGTCCGCCACTAAAAAAGGCACCCCAAACCAATGCTGGGGTGCCTTTTTAAAGCTGAAAGGTGGATCAACGGGGACGATTGCGCGGCTTACGCATTTCAGGAGGGGCCGAAAAATTGATCCCTCGACCATTGTCAAACATGTCGAAAAACTTAATACCTTGATGGCTCTCAACGTGCGCGTCAGCGTATAGATAATTGGCTCTTCCGCTTGTTTTGTCGGCATTTTTCCGATTGCTGCTGTGGCGATCGGGCTGAATGTCGTCGATGACCTCGCGCCAGTTAGGCCATCCGGCTCTTCCATGGGTGTGATCGTTCAGCACAGTCATGTCCTGTTCATCCGCAATTTCAAAAACGATGATCGTCTCGGTCGGATATTGCAGTTTATCGAGCATGTGGCAGTGATCTGGCGGATTGACAGGCGGGAATCCAGCGATCGGTCCGGGTTGGGTCGTCCAGTCATTGATGGGATAGCAAGTGCCGCCTTTTTGAATACGCTCCATGGATTTTTTATCACTAGGGCAAGCGCGCACTTCTTCGCTGTTGCCAACGTAAGGAAGCACCAAATTGATCCATAGTAAGTCTGGGTCGGCATGAAACATATTACTCAGGGGCATATGTCCTTCGTTATCATCTGCATACATCATGGTAGCTATACCGATCTGTCGCATGTTAGAGGTACATTTGATGGCCTTGGCCTTCTCTTTGGCCATGGACAATGCTGGCAATAGCATGCCTGCCAGAATGGCGATGATGGCAATGACCACTAGTAATTCAATCAAGGTGAAACCGCTTTGTTTGGAACGAAATGTTTTCATGACTTGTTGGGGTGTGATTGTTAGCACCACAGGCTTTCGAGGAGGATTTTGGTTTCATGATCCCAGACTTTCATAATTTAGCAAGTCCTTATACGCTCCAGCATGCCCCCTAGGTGGATCGGGGTTTGCCTTGTTTGGGGCTTGTTCTCAAGATGATCGCTACTAGCAAAGGATTAACCCCCAATACCATGTTACAGCTAGTCACCACGAACCCATTGGCCATCATGATGTTCCTTATCGGGCTCGCCTTGCCACTGCCCGCAAGTGGCACCGAAAACGACGTCGGACACGCAGGAAAAACAAGCCCCCTGAATGTTCTCTTCATCATGGCTGATGATTGTACTTTTTCGGATCTGGGGATTTACGGAGGGCAGGCCCAGACCCCGCATTTGAACGAATTGGTCAATGAAGGCATGCTCTTCAGGCGCTGTTTTCAATCGGCCCCAATGTGTTCCCCCACCCGCCACTCTCTCTACACGGGACTTTATCCAGTGCGATCGGGCGCCCACCCCAATCACACCTTTGTCAGAGAGGGCGTCCGAAGTGTGGCCCACTACTTAAAGGAAGCGGGCTATCGAGTCGCCCTGAGTGGCAAGTCCCACGTCAATCCCAGAAAGGCCTTCCCGTTTGAATATTCCAATGCCAGAGGAAAAGAGGGAGGTGCAGGGAATCCGGATATGGATGCGGTCGATCGCCTCCTCAAGGAATGCCGGAATCATGCCACGCCTTTTGCCCTTTTTGCCTGTTCCAACGAACCCCATACACCTCATGACAAAGGGAATGTTTCAGCCTACCCATTTGAAGATATAGAGCTTCCTCCCCATTACGTGGACACCCCTGAAGTAAGAATCGCCTTTGCGCGCTACCTTGCTGAAATTACTTTTTTTGACGACCAGGTAGGTCAATGCCTTGACTTGATCAGGCGACATGGCTTCGAGGAGAGCACCCTGGTCATGGTCGTCAGTGAACAAGGCAATTCCTTTCCATTTGCCAAGTGGACCTGTTATGACAAGGGCCTTCAGAGTGGCATGGTGGTTCGTTGGCCCGGCAAGGTGAAGGCAGAGGTTCAAACCGCAGCCATGGTCGAATATGTCGATGTGCTGCCTACATTTCTCGATGCCGCAGGACTCTCCATCCCGGACGATCTGGATGGACGGTCTTTTCTGCCCGTGCTCCTGGGCAACTCTTCCTCTCACAAAACATTCTGTTTTGGACTGCAAACCAGTCGAGGCATTCACGATGAACCTGAGCACTACGGCATACGCTCCGCACGCTCAGACCGATTCCGCTACATCAGGAACCTCACACCCCAGACACCATTCCGGAATACCATGATGAAGAGTGCCTGGTGGAAGTCATGGGTGCGGGCGGCGAGTTTGGGCCAGGCACATGCCCAAGCCATGGTGGATCGCTTTCAGAATCGCCCCGCCGAGGAACTTTATGACTGCGAAAACGATCCTTGGAATCTCCACAACCTGGCAGAAGATTCCGCTCACCAAACCACCAAGGCAACGTTGGCCGAGGCGCTCCATCAATGGATGAAGGATCAGGGCGACCTGGGTCAGGAAACCGAAAGGATGGCCCTGCAGCGGCAATGGAAAAACGCTTCCCGAGCAGGCCAGGCCACACCCTGAATCAGCACAAGTTCACCGGGTCAATATCCACACTGACCTTGACACCTTTGGGCAACCGTAGGCTCTGCAGCACCTCAGCCATACAAACACTCAACCGCTGCATGCGGTGGGCCCGCACCAGGATCTGAAATCGATAGTGGTTTTCGACGCGTTCCAGAGGCGCAGGGGCTGGGCCAGAAAAGCTGACACCTGATATATCCTTTGTTGCCTGCTCCAAGGCCTGACGCATGTGGTTCGCACTTAGGCGGATTTTCTCCTCGTGCAGGCCCCTGAGCGTCACGAGCGCAAGACGACGCGCTGGCGGGTAGTCGGTTTGTCGACGAAACTCCCACTCCTGTTCGTAAAATCCAATGTAATCGTGGCGACGGGCGTACTGAATGGCGGGATGAAAGGGAGTCAGCGATTGTACATAGACGTCTCCTTCAACTTCGCCTCTACCGGCTCTTCCTGCCACCTGGGTAATGAGCTGAAAGGTCCTCTCTCCCGATCGAAAATCAGGGATGTGTAAGCTCAAGTCGGCGTAAATGATGCCAACAAGGGTCACATTCGGGAAATGCAGCCCTTTGGCGATCATTTGTGTCCCTATCAGAATATCCACCTTCCCTTGGCGAAACTCCGTAAGGATGCGCTTGTAATCTTCCTTCTTCTTCAGGGTGTCGGAGTCCATGCGTCGAAGGGTGGCCCTCGGGTACAGTTTGATCAGCGTTTCCTCCACCCTTTCGGTTCCCACACCGGCAAAACGAATCTCGGGGCTCTGACATGCGGACTGTGGGCAGCGCAAAGGAGCATGCTCATCATGACCACAGAGATGACATCGCAAGCGCTGCTGGCGACGATGGTAGGTCAGAGACACACTGCATTGAGGACACCCGGCAACGAATCCACACTTAGGGCACTGCAGAGAGGAGGCATAACCGCGTCGATTCAAAAAAAGCATCGTCTGCTCTTTTTTTTCCAATCGTTGCTCGATGGCCTCCTTCAGTTGTTGCGATAGAATGGGGATTCCCTTGCCATTGCGCCCTTCACTGCGCATGTCCATCACCCTGACCCAGGGAAGACTCTTGTCATCCGCTCGCGAAGGCATTTCAAGCAACTGGTAATGCCCTGCCTTGGCATGATAATAGGTCTCCAGACTGGGAGTCGCCGACCCAAGCACGACCACAGCCCCCTCTTTCTGGGCACGCACGACCGCGACATCACGGGCGTGGTAACGTGGGGCTTCCTCCTGCTTGTAGGAATGTTCATGTTCTTCGTCGACGATGATCAATCCCAGTGGTTCCACCGGGGCAAATACGGCACTGCGTGCACCGATCACGATGCGAGCTCTTC
This sequence comes from uncultured Verrucomicrobiota bacterium, assembly GCA_902560705.1. Lineage (GTDB taxonomy): Bacteria > Verrucomicrobiota > Verrucomicrobiia > Limisphaerales > AAA164-E04 > UBA7971. The sequence goes on along the minus strand of CACEMW010000019.1, from coordinate 36,040 downwards.
CTTCACGAATCTTATGCCATTCATCGTGACGTTCCCCATCAGAAAGATGACTGTGCAGCACCGCCACCGACGTCGCATGTCGCCCAGTTGAGAATCGGGCCTTGAAGCGTTCAACCGTCTGGGGGGTCAGCGATATTTCCGGCACCAGAACGATAGCTCCCTTGCCCAGTTCCAGAGCATGGTCAATCGCCTGCAAGTAGACTTCTGTCTTGCCGCTCCCAGTGACGCCATGAAGCACGAAGACTGATGGAGATTTCCCAGGCTTTACCTGATCCATCGCCTGGACAATCGAGTCATGAGACCGCTTCTGTTCGTCGTTCAGCCCAAGAGGTGAGGAAGGAAGGATGTATTCATGGGCATAGGGATCTCGCTCCAACACCTCGGAAGAAATGACTGCCAAACTGGCCGCCTCGAGTTTTCTGGCTGTCGCAGCGGTCGAGTGGGTGAGTTTGAGGAACTCCTGAAGGGGCAGCTCCTTCCACTGCCGAAGGGTTTCATACAGAGATGCCTGCCTCTGGGTCAACTTCGGTAAGCTGCCCTCAGACTCCAGTGCCCGTATGTGGAGTTGTTTCTTCCAACCCTCCTTTTCGCGCCTCACAGCGACAGGCAGGACACTTTTGAGGGCCGTCTCCACAGGACAGCAGTAATAACTTGCCATCCAGCGAGCCAGATCCAACACCTTGGGGGTCACCAGACTGCCGGCTCCGACCACATGGATGATTGCCTTAAGTTTTGGAAAAGAGGAATTGGAGGAGAGCCCGGTCACCACCCCCATCACCTCCCGAGAACCAAAAGGAACCTTGACGCGACTTCCTATTGCCACGCGATCAACCAGTGCTTCGGGCACTTCGTAGTCAAACTCCTTGCCAAGCGCCATCTCCAGTGTGATCCGGACGATCATCGACACCCTTTTCGCATGTGGCCCGCACGTGGGCCAAGCACTTTTTCAGGCAAACCCACAAACAGGCAAACATGTCTGCTTGACCTTTGACCGAAAGCTTGCAGACTACGCAACTTTCTCGGAAAGGGAGAAAAACCTCTGCCTGCCAATATGAAGCAACACATTCGTAACATTGCAATCATCGCTCACGTGGACCATGGAAAGACCACCCTGGTCGATTGTCTGCTCCGACAGTCGGGACTGTTCAGGGCCAACCAGGTCGTCGAAGAGCGCATGATGGACAATATGGACCTGGAAAGGGAAAAAGGCATTACCATCAAGGCAAAGAATGCTTCCTTTCGATACGGGGATATTCACGTCAATATTGTCGACACTCCGGGCCATGCGGATTTTGGGGGAGAGGTCGAACGGATCATGAACATGATTGATGGGGTCGTGCTAGTCGTGGATTCGGTGGAAGGGCCTCAGGCACAAACGCGTTTCGTCCTCCGTAAAGCTCTTGAGTCCGGGGCCAAGCCCATTGTCGTGATCAACAAGATTGACCGGGAGAACGCGGATCCGGAAGCCGTATTGGACAAGGTCTTCGATCTCTTTCTTACCCTCAATGCCACGGACGAGCAATTGGACTTTCCAGTGGTTTATGCCAGTGCCAAGGATGGGATTGCCATGAATCAGATGGCGGACAAAGGGGTAGACATGAAGCCTTTGTTTGAGGCCATCGTGACGCACACGCCACCACCAAGAATTACCGAAGAAGGCCATTTCAAACTCCTGGTTGCCAATTTGGATTACTCGGATTATCTCGGCCGTATTGTTTTTGGGAAGATCATTTCCGGAGAGACAAGTGTGGGACAGAAAATCTATCGCGTTCAAGGTGATGGCAAGCGTATCTCAGGCAAAGTGAGCGCCATTTTTCACTTTGAAGGCCTCAAGCGGATTCAAGTGGAGTCAGCCGCGGCAGGAGACATCATCGGACTGACTGGATTCGAAGATGCCGAGATCGGTGAGACGGTCACCGATTCCGAGGAGGCCGAAGCCTTACCATTCGTCCCAGTCGACCCTCCAACTATTTGCATGCAATTTGCTGTCAACGATGGGCCCTTTGCAGGCACCGACGGCAAATTGGTCACCGCCCGGCACATCAAGGAAAGACTTTTCCGCGAAACGCGCACCAACATCTCCCTGCGGGTGGAAGAAACCAACGCTCCCAATCTGTTTGATGTGACCGCCCGAGGAGAAATGCAAATTGCCGTCTTGGTGGAACAGATGAGGCGCGAGGGGTTTGAGGTCCTCGTTTCCCGGCCGGAAGTCATTTATCAGCGCAATGCACAAGGAAAGCTTTTGGAGCCTATCGAACGCCTTTACCTCGAAACCCCTCAGGAGCATATGGGACCGGTCTTGGAAAGCCTGGCTAACCGCAAGGGGGATATCCAGAATATGGAGCATCGCAATGACACCATTTTGATCGAGGCGCTCATTCCCATGCGCGGATTGATTAGTTTTGAATCCGACATGATCAACATGACCCGCGGCATGGGGGTCATGAGTCACTTATTTCATGCTTACGAAGAAGACCGCGGGGAGCTTCAGGCACGCAAGACAGGGTCCCTCATAAGCACCGAAACCGGGGAATCCACCGCTTACGCACTGGACCAAATCCAACAGCGTGGCAAACTCCTCATTGGTCCCGGCGAAAAAGTCTACGCAGGCATGGTAGTCGGTGAAAATGCCCGCGATCAGGACTTGCCTGTCAACCCTACCCGCACGAAAAAACTAACCAACATGCGTAGCTCAGGGGATGGCAAGGGCATCATGCTTGAACCCCCCATGCTCCTCGGGCTGGAAAAGGCCATCGAATTCATCAGTAATGATGAATATGTGGAGGCCACTCCCAACCATCTCCGTTTACGGAAGAAAATTCTCTGCGAACATGCACGAAAACGAGCCAATCAATCCCGGCAAGTAAAAGTCATGGAAGTGACCTCCTACTGAATCCAATCAGGATTCACCAACGTTGGTTCACCGGGAAAAGTTCAAATCCATTGTCTGACTCGGGGGATCCTGCCTAGAGTAAGCCATGTCTTGCCCTGGCATGGATCGAAAGAATCGATATCGAAATATTTGTTGGATTCTTTTCCTTAGTTTGACCTTGGGGATGTCCGTTAAGGCGCTGGCAGCTTCCGACGCCTGGGCGATTGAAAGAAGGATCGCATGGGGTCGACTTTCCGAAAGAGGAAAAGAAGGGAAGAGGCATGCTCGCCTTTTCACCCAGCCCGCAAGGAGTGTCAAGAAGGATGTCCCTGAGGGTGCTCCTCTCTTTCGACCTTGAGTCGAAGCTGTCCACAAGCCGCATCGATATCGTGCCCTTTTTCTCGACGTAAAGTCGCCTTCACACCCAACTGAAGGAGCCCTTGAAGAAAGGTTTCCTGAGTGGCCACATCAGGCCGCTTCCACCGCAGGCCCTCTACGTGATTATAGGGGATGAGGTTGACCTTTGCGTGAAGCTGTTGGGCCCATCGAGCCAAGGGTTGGATCTGATCATCCCCATCATTGACCCCCTCGATCAAAATGTATTCGAATGTGATCATCTTGCCTTTGGCCCTAACATAACTTTCACAGGCTTGCATGAGGATCGGGAGGGGATACTTGCGATTGACAGGCATGATTCGAGACCGCACCTCATCGGTCGCTCCATGAAGGGAAATGGCCAGACGGTATTGATGCGGCTGACTGACAAGTTGCTCGATTTGTGGGGCCAGGCCACTGGTCGAAAGGGTAATTTTCCGGGCTCCGATGTGACATCCCCATGGAGCATTGATGATGTCCAGGGCTTTCATGAGGTTGTCGTAGTTCGCCATCGGCTCTCCCATCCCCATGATGACCAGGTTGTTCACCTTACGATCCTGGCCCTCTGAAAGCTCTTCCAGACAATGAATCTCAATGGCCAGCAACTGTCCGACGATTTCGTGAACCTCAAGATTGCGCTTCCAGCCATCAAGACCACTGGCGCAGAAACGGCATCCGTAGGCACAACCTACCTGCGTGGAAACACATAAGGTGTGGCGATCGCTGGCTTCTCCATGCAGAGCAGGATTGGCGGGTATCAACACACTCTCCACCAAGGCTCCATCCTCCAATCGCCAGAGATATTTGCGCGTGGTATCGGCCGATCCTTGAACTTGCTGGCACCTCGGGAGAGCAAATCGATAGGCATCCCCAAGGCGCTGCCGAAGCGCCTTGGGGCAATTATACATTTCCTCCAATGATCCGACCCGCTTCCGATACAACCAGTCCAGCACCTGGTTGCATCGGAAGACAGGTTCTCCCCATGCCTTCAATTGGGCTTGAAGGCCTGTCGGAGTCACCGAATGCAAGGAAGGTAGCATGGTAGACTTTTAGATCCGGCTCGCTGAGATCATCCCTCGCCGATCACTGACCCGCGAGATAATATTGGGTCGCGTAATCTTGAACCATTCTCCAGGTACTGTACTCCGGGGTGATGGTCGACATGGCCCGGCGGATTTTCCCGATCCACTGCCGAGGAACCCCGGAAGCATCCCGGTTGTAAAACGTGTTGATCACCTCGTCCTCCAGCACTTTGTAGAGATTTTCACTGTCGATGCGGTCCTGCTCTTCGATTCGATCTGGATGATGATCCCCTCCGATGGCGAACCCGTTGGTGCCATCATAAGCTTCCCGCCACCATCCGTCCATGATGCTCATGTTCAGACAGCCGTGAGCTGATGTTTTCTGTCCACTTGTCCCGGAGGCTTCTAGAGGGCGCCGAGGATTGTTCAACCACACATCACAACCGGAGACCATTTGGCGAGCAATGTGAATGTCATAATTCTCAAGGAACACAAGATGCCCATGCAGCTCGGTGTGCTTGCTGAGGTGTATGATGTGCTGGATGAAGCGCTTGCCTTCATCATCTCTGGGATGTGCCTTACCCGCAAAAATGAATTGGACAGGGCGTTGTTGATCCTTCGCTAACCGCACCACGCGCTCGAATTGCTGGAACACCAGGGGGGCTCGTTTGTAAGTGGCAAAGCGTCGGGCAAAACCAATGGTCAAGGCATCCGGGTTGAGCAGGTTGTCATAGGTAATGAAATTCTCCCGATACAAATGCTGGCTCTGAATGAGAAGGCGTCGACGGGCAAATTCGATCAGTTCTCGCCGCAAGTTTGTGCGTAGCGCCCACAGCTCCTCGTCCGAGACAAACTCAGTATCTTCCAACCGCTGCCAAAAAAGAGGGCTGTTGAGATCCCGATCCCAACCCTCACCCAACTTGGATCGGAAAAAGCGTCGCAGAGGACCCTTCATCCATCCCGCAACATGGATGCCATTGGTAATGTGACCAATGGGCACCTCATCCACGGGTCGATCTGGATAAAGACCCTGCCACATTTGCCGACTGATTTGGCCGTGTAGCTCGCTGACGCCGTTGGCCGCCCGAGAATGCTTGAGTGCCAGGACAGTCATGCAAAATGGCTCCTGAGCATCTCCTGCCTGAACACGTCCCAAATCCATAAAAGCATCATGTGTCAAGCCAAGGTCCGAGGAAAACTTGTGTGCAGCATATTGAATAAGATCACTGGTAAAGCGATCGTGCCCGGCTTCTACAGGAGTGTGGGTCGTGAAAATACATTCTTGCCGTGTCCTGGTCGTAGCTTTTTCCAGGGTCGCGCCGGCAGCCAGTTTTTCCCTCATGAGCTCCAAAGTCAGAAAAGCCGCATGCCCCTCATTCATATGGAAAGTAGAGGGTTGGATACCCAGAGCGCGCAGGAGTCGCACGCCTCCCACACCCAGGAGGATTTCCTGCATGATGCGTGTGCTGCTGTCCCCTCCGTAGACGCGCATGGTGAGATCCCGATACAGCTCTTCGTTTTCCGGAAGATTGGTATCCATCAGGTAGAGAGGAATACGTCCGACATTGACTAGCCACACCTTGAATCGGACTTGGCTGGTAGCGACCTGAACCATGCATATCAACGGCTCTCCCTTCGCATCCAAGACCGGCTCCATAGGAAGATTTTTCGGATTCAGCATGGAGTAGTATTCCGTCTGCCAGTTTTCATCATTTATCGCCTGCATGAAGTAGCCCTGACGATAAAATAGACTGATACCGACAAAGGGCAGCCCAAGATCGCTCGCTGATTTGGCATGATCGCCGGCAAGAACTCCAAGCCCCCCCGCGGCAATCGGCAAAGTTTCACTCAAACCGAATTCGGCGGAAAAATAGGCAATAGGTTTTTCCTGAAGTTGGCTGGCCTGCTCGGCTGCCCAGGTATCCGGCGCCTGAAGATAGGCTTCGAACTGATCCAGCACCATGCGCACTTCCTGAGCAAAGCCAGGATCCTGAAGTCGGGTTCGAAGTTCCATGTCTGAGACTTCGTGCAAAACAGCGACAGCGTTGTGATACAGATTTTGCCAAGCGCGTGGAGAAAGCTTTTGAAAGATTTCCTGAGCCTCTTGGTTCCATGTCCACCATAAATTGTGAGCCAAACGATTCAGCCCATGAATGAGTTCGGTCAGCTCCGAAGAGCTTAGAGGTGTTGTTGTCATGATTTTGTCAGTCCTCAATGTTCAGTTACTAGGTTCGGAGAAACAGGGAGTTACCCTGGTGCCTGCTTGCAACCCAAAACAAACGGAAGCAAGCCATTGCATGATGAACTACCGTCGTGAAACAGGACATCCGGTTGCGCTGTACCAGAACAGCATCTAGCAAGACATCAATGCATCGATGGGTGGGAGCATGAGGTCTGGGAAGCAGAAACCTGGGAAGTCGGCCGGCAGCACCAGTGACTTTATGCCAGAAGCTGCCAATCAAATCAAGCGAACAGCCAGAAGACGGTCCTGTGTGGGAACTTAAGGGCTGTCATCCTTCAACAGCCGATCAACTTGCTCGGGCTGAGTCAAATAGGCAGCCAGATCAGTCACATTGGAATCTGCCTGATCCAATGGAACATGCAGGAGATAATATCGAGGCCTCGCCGGGGTCACCGAGTCTTCGCCCAAGAGGGTTGACTCTAAGCCAAATCGCCGAACCATCTCCCTATCCACCTCGTGCTCTCCGACCAAGCAAAGAGAGGATGCATTCAGGTCTGGCAAGCCACCCTTGGGGTTATCGAGATCCAAAATAGAACGCTTGACCTGCACGCCTCGAGCCAGTTCAAAGGCTATCACCATGGGTTCCAGTGCAGGCATAAGCTGCTTGGATGTATGGAGATCGACGGGCTTGAGCGATCGCTGTCCGGCAGGCAAAGGACCCGTGTCCTCCTGCATCGTGAGCACGCTCATGCGCCACAGAGTCAAGACCCCGATAAGCAAAAGCGTGCCACCCCAGATCAATGCATTTTCCTTCCGAGGCGTCATGAGCAGCACTCTGATGACTGCGACTCAAAAATGCAAACTTACACTCAGATGGAGGTTCACCATCTCAACGCGACACACCGGGCATTTTGACATCCTGAGGTGGCTGATAGCTTCGATGCCAATTCTGCGTCCAAAGTGCCTGCAGGCGGACAAATTCGACATGGCCATCGGTGTAGGCCATTTGAATGCCCTTGTTGTGGCGATCCACGAAAAATCGCCTCATGCCCTGCGTATGATCGCCGCCTTCGTAGCTGGGGGGTGGGGTATGATCTGCGCGTGGCCAGGCATCCACCCAATTACCATCTCCATACAAAGGGACATTGGCACTGCTGTTCATATACATCCCCCAGTAGCGCTGTCGCTCTTCGGCCGTTTTGGGTTCGTAATAGCTTCCCATCGGCCACTGCATCCATGAATTGATGGTGTAGCTGCCTTCGGCCTTGCTATTGCCGAACTGCCCCCACCAGTAGCTCCAATTGGTCAGGCTGTCACCGGGGCCTTCCTGGACCGAGCGCTTCTTGATAGATGGACAAATGATGGTCTGCATGGATCCATCATATTTACGCTGGGGATCATTGGCGTAGGCGGCATCTCCCATGTAGGGAGCAATCACGTGAAACCAATAGGGTTTACTGGGACCAAGAACTGGGATCACCTTGTCGTTATGATCGTCCGCATACATGATGGTCGCCAGGGCCAACTGCTTCAGATTATTCACGCATTTGATGGACTTGGCCTTGGCCTTGGCTCGACTTAATGCCGGCAACAGCATCCCGGCAAGGATTGCGATGATAGCTATCACAACCAGGAGTTCGATCAGGGTGAACGCCTTCTTTCTCATGGATCATACCATTTTGTCCCTTCGCAGATCGTACGCCAAGTATCTTTTCATGCACTCACCTGATCTCAGGCGGGCCCATGGGGGTTGAAACGGTACTTGCAAAAGGTTTTAAAGAGGCCTTTAAATCATGCCCCGTGGTGCCGGCGTGGCGGAATTGGCAGACGCGCTAGACTCAAAATCTGGTTCTCGCAAGGGAGTGGGGGTTCGAGCCCCTCCGCCGGTACCAAACTCCACTCATCATACCCCTATCGAAAGGAGTGGGATTCCCGACCTGGCTATGGCGCAAGAAATCATGCGTCGGGTGCCCGCTCAGTGAATCCAGCAGGCAAGCTGGATAATGTCCCAACTCTCCCTCAAAGTATTCTTAAGCACCCTTGGACTCTATGATAGCGACTTACTTCCTTTTTTGCGGTATCTTCCTGATTGCACTGAATCCGTGGTTGAGCATGGCTCAAACCCCATCGGCCACTCTTCCCGACCCCGATGGCCAGCTTGCCGACATGGAGCAATCCGTTCAGGTCTTCATTCTATTGGGGCAATCCAACATGCTGGGCTTTGGCAAAGTCAAAGGTGATAAAGATGGGACACTGGAATATGCCACCAGCAAGAAAAAGCTTTATCCATATCTGGTCGACGATGACGGCCAATGGACACAGCGTATGGATATGAGAAACGTGCGCGTCATGGGAAGCGGCCTTGGTGGATCCCGGCCCTTACTCAATGAATGGATGACGATCAAAGGCGGTAATATTGGGCCAGAGATAGGGATCGGACATCATTTGGGTGAGGCCATGGATGCATCTGTCATGGTCCTCAAAATCTGTATTGGTAACCGTGCACTGGGCTGGGATCTTCTGCCTCCAGGCAGTGAAGGGTTTGAATTCACCGATGAAAAGGGCGTGACCTGGGTGCATCCAGGTTACAAGGGCACCCCAGAAAGATGGCAGAAAGGGACGGATCCCAAGAAAATCAACTGGTATGCAGGCATGCAATACGATGGTGATGTCTCACGTACCAACGAAGTTCTCAAGGATTTGCCCAAACACTACCCTGAAGCCAAACGCTACGAAATCGCCGGTTTTTTCTGGTGGCAAGGGGATCGTGATAGCCGCAGCGCTGCTCTCTCCAGTCGATATGAAAAAACCTGGTTCACTTGATCAAGCAGCTGAGAGCAGATTTCGATGCACCCAACGCAGCTTTTGTTTGTGCTTCGTTGGGGCAAACCGAAGAGGGTTCCGAGGACAGTGGGGGCACGAGTCTAAAGGCCATTATAGCAGTGGATGAGAAGTCAGGAAAGTATCCTGAATTCAAAAACAACGTAGCGGCTGTCTACACGCATCCCCTCTCCAAAGGTGGCAGTTCCGGCGGCCACTATGGGGGTCACGCCGAAACCTAAATGAATGTTGGAGAGGCCATGGGTAAAGCCATGGTCCAACTGCTTGCGCTTACCTCATCAACTCCCTGAAAGATAGGTGTTGGATGAACCCACCATCGCAGGGAAAACTCCTTGAGGTGAAGACCGCTCCAATCCTGCGGAGAGCTCAAAGCATTCTTTCCCTGAGTCATAACTGTGTGACCTGGAAAAATCGTTGGCGCTCTTTGCCTCTTCCACCCATCTTCGAGAATCGATAGTCTCTTCTTCATGAATCTTCGGACTGCTTTTAACCCCCTCTGGGCCTTACTCCTCCTTAGCATGCCATGGCATTCAAGCCCCAGGCTTTCTGCGGAAGTGCCCGACTACCTTGTCATCATTACTCTGGATGGCGTTCGCACCACCGAACTCTTCGGAGGGCTCGAGCGGGAGACCTACAAAGCTGCTTCCAAGTCCGCGGAATGGGCCTATGAAGCAATCTACCAGAGCTATTGGGCTGAGACGCCTCAGGCGCGTAGAGAAAAACTGATGCCCTTCTTTTGGGGAGAATGGATGTCCGAACATGGTTCCGTCATCGGAAATCGCGCCTTGGGAAGTCAAATGGATCTACGCAATCGCCATCGTTTTTCCTACCCTGGCTATTCAGAAATTCTTACCGGTCAGGCCCGGGACCAACAAATTAAGAGTAATGACAAAATCCAGAACCCTGCACCCACACTTCTCGAATTTCTCAAAAAAGAGTGGCAACTACCCAGGGCCCAGGTAGGGGTTTTCTCTTCATGGGACACCATTCGCTACATCGTGGAGCAGGAAGCTGGATCCCTCTTCATCAACTCAGGCTTTGAGCCATATCAGAGCGATGATGCGGTGATTCAATCTTTTTCTCTCTTACAGAAAGAAACCACCACTCCTTGGAACTCGGTGCGTCATGATGCTTACACCTTTGCGTTTTGTCAGCACTACATTAACCAACAATCACCCCGCGTCCTGTATCTTGCCCTGGGAGAAACCGATGACTGGGCACACGACGTGCGCTACGACCGCGTGCTGGAGAGTCTTCACCGATCCGATCGTTACCTGCGCGCCCTGTGGGAACAATACCAATCCAATCCTAAAACGCGCGGAAATACCTGCTTTGTGATGACCACCGATCATGGCAGAGGCGACAACCCATTCAATTGGATGCACCACAATGACAAATTGGACGGGGCGAAACAGACCTGGATGGCCGTTGTAAGCCCATCTTTGGCTGCCCGGGGAGAGTGGCATGCGCATCCACAAGCCCACAGCGATCAGGTTGCAGCTACCTCGGCAAAGCTGGTGGGTGTCGATTATCAGCTCCACGATACCATGGCGGGAAAACCCATGGAATTCCTCTTTCGCTGAAGCACCAGGGGCCTGGTGGTAGCATTCGGAGAGCCTTGCCGGCGATAAGATAACGGGATTCGGTGATTGACAGGCTTGCCCTTTTAAGACAGCTTCTCTCGCGGACGTGAACCCAGTATCCTTTCCACCCAAGATAACTTGCAGGCAGATTTTCCAAAGACGCTCTCCTTCTAAGATATCCTTTCCAGGTGTAACCGAATGAACGGTAAGGGTTTGGATCACTTCCAATAAATCCAATGAAATTGTTTGTAGGTAATCTATCGTTTGATGCCACCGATACTGATCTGATGGATCTGTTCGGTACGCACGGAGAAATTGAGGACATATACATCGCCAAAGACCGCGATAGTGGTCGTCCAAGAGGCTTTGCTTTTGTCACTTTCACTGATAAAGAAGCTGCCAAAGCTGCTTGCAAGGAGCTGGACGGAGCCGAGCACATGGGGCGTAATTTGAGGGTCAACGAAGCCACTCCAAAACCCAATCCAGGAGGAGGCGGAGGTGGTGGAGGCCGAAGAGACTTCGGTAGGTCACGCCGAAACGACCGTTACTAATCACTCACACTAAAATCAAATCTATCCATGACAAATCAAGGAACAGTCAAGTGGTTTGACCCAGAGAAAGGTTATGGCTTCATCCTCAAGGAAGACGGCCAGGAGTTGTTCGTCCACAAATCCGCCTTGGATGGCGGATATCTCAACGAGGGAGAACGCGTGGAGTTCGAGATTGGTGAGGGAAGAAAAGGACCAATCGCTGAAAATGTCAAAGTGCTCTGAGTCATCCAGACAAATCTGAGCATCTTAACAAAATGCTTTGCAAACCTTCCTCCCTTTCGGGAGGAAGGTTTTTTGATGCTTCAAGAGTAGATTTTCAAAAAGAAATGACCGCTGGTGGTTCTTTTCTTTGAAAAGCAAACCATCGCAGCCAAGGCACAGGAGACTTTTATTCAGCGGCTGAGCGACGAGGACCGATCAGTTCGACAAAGTTTCCATCGGGATCCCGAACCACAAGCAATGCATTGTTGCCTCCCAGGGCAACAGGCGTCTCACCTTCAAAAGGAATTTTCGCAGCCTTAAGCCGCTTCATGGACGCATCCAGGTCCATCACATGCAACGTCAGGTAACTGAATCCAAGCGTTGAATGAATGAATCGTTGATCCGATTTGGCAGCTTTGGCTTTTGGGAAACTCATCATCTTGATGCGGCTTTGCTTTTCTCCTTCTCCAAGCAAGAACACTCGGGCTGTCACATCCATGTGGTCGACCAGTCCAATGGACGTTGCAAAGGGACTGGCCACCGAAAACCCCTTGACCTCCTTGCATCCCAGCACTTTTCCATAAAAAGCAACGGATGCGTCCAAATCTTGAACCACCATGCCAAGGTCCAAAACCGGAGAGGAAAAAACGGGAGCTGTGGAGGATTCCTGGCAAACAATGCGGCTTTCTGGGAAAATGCATAACACAACCATGAGAGCAAGACGGAGGATACCTTTGGATACACGTTTGAGAGAGAAGTTCATCGCTCCATCCTGCATCAAAGCTCCCGTAAAACAAGTCAAGGAACCATGCAACCCTTCAGGTCTCACCAGTTGGTTAGTTCATGGAAAGTAACTTTTACCCTGTTGCCACTCGGGAATTTGGTTTAAGCCTTGAGAAATCCACTTTCTATCATGAAAATCAATCGACGCCGCGCCCTCCAATCCACTGCAGCAGGGGTAGGAGCCCTGAGCATGTTACCCAGCGATTGTCTTGCTACTGAAGAAGCTCGACCCTTTGGGGAAGACTTTCCAAACCTCGAATCCCTGAGTACGGGGCCATGGTGGACCCGACCGGCCTATCAGACGACTCCTCTTAAAAATGGTCGGAGGGCGGCGCCGCCCAACTTGAATGTTCCCCGAGATCAGGTGGTGGTGTTCGCGCTTTATACTCATCAAGCAAACGTCCTCAAGTTGACAGCTCAGCTTTATCCACTGCTCCCGGAGGAAGCCCGAGAAGCGCGTCTGGAATTGAAGCTACCTGGAAAACTATGGGAGGAAGTGGCTAGATCCAAGGTACACTACCCGGGGTGGGACGTGCATTTCCGCGTCGAGGATTGGGACGACGGCCAGGACGTGCCTTATCGAGTACGACACGGAGAAAAAGCTCAGTTCGAAGGTTTGATTCGCAAGGACCCCAAGAATAAGGATGAAATTGTGGTGGCTAATCTTTCCTGCAACTCCAGTCGAACGATAGGCCCGCGCCATGAGATCGTAGACAACTTGCGCAAGTTAAACCCGGACCTCCTGTTTTTTGGTGGTGACCAAACTTATCGACATACCGAGCACACGGCAGGCTGGATTGAATTTGGACTTCAATATCGCGATATCATTCGAGACCGTCCTACGGTTTCCATTCCGGATGATCATGATGTTGGACACCCCAATGTATGGGGTGAGAATGGCAAGCGCTCCACGATTCCTGGAGATGCGGATGGGGGTTACCGATACCCGGTTGCGTATGTCAATCAAGTGCAGCGGCAACAAACATGGAATCTGCCCGATCCTGTGGACCCGGAACCCATCGGGCGAGATATTGGAGTTTATTTCACGCGTCTCCATATCGGTGGCATCGACTTTGCCATCCTCGAAGACCGTAAGTTCAAAACCGGTCCTGCTGGCAAAATACCGAAGATGGGGCCTCGTCCTGATCACATCAATGATCCGGCCTATGATCCGAAAACCATTGATCTTCCTGGGCTGGAACTACTCGGCCCCAGGCAAGAACGCTTTCTGGAAAACTGGTCCTCTGACTGGAGGGGAGCACAAATGAAGGCCGTGCTTTCCCAGACGGCCTTCTGCGGTGCCGTTCACCTTCATGGCAATCCCAACAACCGATTACTGGCTGATCTGGACTGCAATGGTTGGCCTCAGACGCCCAGCCGTCGGGCACTATCCCTGATTCGCAAGGCTCAGGCAGTGCATCTCTGCGGAGACCAGCACCTGGCAGTGGTGATACAACATGGGATTCAAGAGCACGGCGATGGCCCCTATGGGTTTACGGGACCTGCCTTGGTCAACACCATTTACGGAAGATGGTGGCATCCGGAAGATGAAAAAGCGGGTCCCAACCCGGTACCCGAGAGTCCCCTGCCATGGACTGGCGATTTCAAGGATGGGCTGGGCAACAAACTCTCCATGCTCGCCTACGCCAATCCGGAGGACATCTCCGATGAACGAAAGCGATCGGATGGCTTCGGCATTGCTCGGTTCAACAAAACCACCGACAAAATCACCTTCGAATGTTGGTCACGCTTCTCCAAAGTAGAGGACGGTGACCAGGCTCAGTTCCCCGGATGGCCCATCACCATTGATCGAAAAGCCAATGATGGACGCAAGACGGTAGGCTATTTACCCGAAATTCGCTTCAAAGATGGCGTCGACCATGTCGTGCAGGTCGTGGAGGAGCGCACGGGAGACGTACTTTACACGCAAAGAAGTCGTCACGGCCGCTTTCGACCCCGGGTGTTTACTCAGGGAACCTTCGAGATCCGAGTCGGCAAAGATATACCTCAGTGGACCCTTTGTACCGGTCAGCAGCCTCAACTTGGCATCCATACTCCGACCATGGAAGTAGACCTGCAGCTTTTGGGGTCCGGTGGGATGGGTAGCGCAAGCGCCTAATTCAAGGTGGATTGAATCTAAGGCAGCAAACATTGCGCCCATGCAGCTGCATGGGCACGGAGCCCCTCGCGACTGAAGTGAACTCCCCGTCCATTGGATTCACGAAGGGGACCCTTGAGTACATCGGTATCAGGGCCCTGCAGTGCCACGCCACTTTTCCAGAGTGAAGCCTGCGCCCTTCGAATATCCGGTGAGGCCTCATCGCCGGGAACATGATAACTGGTTTGAGCGACAAACCATGGTATAGCCTATTGCATCTCGCTTTGACTTTGACCTACCACTCGCTTAAGATACTTATCATAAAGATTTCCTGGAAGCTTACGACTGGGATCCTTCTGATTGGCATCACTTTCGCCTTGATGCCATGAAACGGCACGAAAGCCTTCCGGCCACATGAGGCGCATGCGTGCCAGGCCGGCACCTGAAACATCAACCATTGATTCGTTCACATTGCAAACCCTATGAAATGCTTCCAAATATCCACTCGTCAAATCGTCTTGTCGCTTCTGACCTATTCGATGGTATGCATGCCCACGCAAGCACAGTGGTTCAACCCTGTCTTCGAGCATCTGTTCAACGAGACAACGCCCCTGCCCATCCTGAAAGCCCAGGGCACCCCGGCAGGAGTTGCGGACATCTACGATGGATCCTCGACTGTCGATAGCTATGGTGGATTTCACCGTTACGATGCCAATCGTCTCATGCTGGGCATTCGAGAAAATGGGATCGATGAAACCGATCCCAATCATGACTCGGCCCTTGCTGCCAGCTTTCCCGATCGCTCCATCCTATGGATCAATCCCGATTCAGGTGAACCCATGGGGATCGCTATCGAAGTCGGCTTCAACCCTGTGGCCCTGGATGCCGATTTTCTGGCAGCAGGCGGCACGGAATTGGATTATTATTTCAATTTCGCGGTCTCAGAGGATGGGGTTGTTTTCGTCGGCTACAAAAACAACATTTTGAGATATGCGCACAGCGCACAAGGATCATTCGGTGCACCCACTGTCGCCTTCACTCAAGAGGAGGACGGCTCCGATCGTTGGCACCAGTGGCGCTGGGAAAACCTCAGGATCAGTGGAACCGGTATCGAGACTTTGATTCTCGCAGGTGGCAAAACCTGGCGTCCCAATCAGGGCTATCATCTCCTTTCGACCACTGATGGAGAAACCTTCGACAAATTTAACCTGACAGAAGATTTCAAAGTGGGCGGTGGAGCCAGCTCATTCATCCGGGGGCGTGTCCTGGACGACGAAGAGGCCGACTGGGTCTATGCCAGCCTTTATCCAGGATCAAGCAATGGCACCGATACTCGCTTCGTACGCCGGGTGGGGGATGATCTGGGCTTTCTGGACTTCACCAATGATGGCACTTTCCGTCCGGGAAGGGACCCCCATGCCGATCCAGAAACCGATTATGTCACCGAGTTCATCAGTGATATCGACGGGGACTCCTCACTGGGTTATTTCGTCACTTACAGTACCCCAAGCTGGAACAGTGCGGCCGTGGACCGTCTGCCGGCTCGACCAGGCTTTTTGGGATTACACACCCACAGTGGCGATGTCCTCGGAAGCCACACATTGCATGTCAGGGAAACCGAGGAACTTCAGGGAGATGCCTACAGTACCTTTCATGGGACCTTGGGTGGAGTCGAGGTCAATGTATTGGAGGGTATGAAGGCAGGACAGTCCGAAGTCCTGTGGGCCTCGGGCATCTATGGCTACGGTCGCTATCTCATCGACGGTCCCCCTATCAACCCAATCTTTGAGCACCTGTTTAATGAAACAACGCCTCTGCCTATCCTCAAAGCCCAGGGCACGCCTGCAGAGGCCGGGGATCCCTACGATGGATCGTCCTCCATCGACAGCTACGGAGGCCTTCACCGCTACGATGACAATCGCCTGATGCTCGGAATCCGTGAAAATGGGATCGACGAAACCGATCCCGATCACGATTCGGCCCTGGCAGCCAGCTTTCCGGATCGTTCCATTCTGTGGATTGATCCAGAGTCCGGCGAACCCATGGGAGTCGCCATTGAAGTCGGTTTCAACCCAGTCACACTGGACGCAGACTTTCTGGCCGCTGGCGGCACCGAACTGGACTATTATTTTACCTTTGCGGTTTCATCCGATAGAGATGTCTTCGTAGGCTATAAAAACAAGCTGCTGCGATATCCATCCAATGGCCAAGGTGGATTCTTAGATCCTGAAGTCGCTTACACTCAGATCGAAGATGGGTCTGATCGCTGGCATCAGTGGCGCTGGGACAATATTCGTATCAGCGGTTCGGGGGCCGAGACCCTTATTTTCATCGGTGGGAAAACATGGCGACCCAATCAGGGTTACCACATTCTTTCGACGAGTGATGGCAAGGTTTTCGATAAGTTCGACCTCGTTGAAGACATCAAGGCAGGGGGAGGCGCCAGTTCCTTCATCCCCGGCAGGGTGCCAGATGATGAAGAAGCGGACTGGGTGTATGCCAGTCTTTACCCGGGGGCCAGCAATGGGACCGATACCCGCTTCGTCCGTTTTGTGGGCGATGATCTCAGTTTCTTTCCCTTTGCCAGTGATGCAACCTTTCGTCCAGGCCAAGACCCCAATGCCGATCCAGAAAACGACTATGTCACCGAATTCATCAGTGACATCGATAGCGATGCCTCCCTCGGCTACATCGTTACCTACGGCACACCGAGCTGGAACAGCGGCGGTGTCAATCGCTCTCCAGCTCGTCCGGGATTCCTGGGTTTTCACAATCATAGCGGAGATGTGCTCGGCAGTCATCGACTTGAGATACGCGAATCAGAAGAACTTCAGGGCGATGATTACAGTGCTTGGCACGGCACCCTGGGAGGGGTCGAAGTCAACGTGCTGGAAGGCATGAAGGCAGGGCAATCCGAGGTCCTTTGGGCTTCAGGCATCTACGGCTACGGTCGATACCTGATTGGCGGCGAACGAAGTTCAGGGCCTGTAGAACCCGCTATCCTTGCCATCGGTCGCGTGGATAACAGCCTTCAAATCACCTGGGAAGGCGGTGGCACCTTGGAATCTTCTTCGAGTATTCAAGGGCCTTGGGCACCAGTTGCAGGAGCCACCAGCCCCTATGAGGCCTCGACAGAGAAGCAGGAAAGGTTTTTCAGAGTGACTCGCTAAGGCTTTAGAGAAGAGAATCGTTCCAACCAAACAATCCAAGGTGAGGCATCATGCCTCACCTTTTTTGTGTGTTTCCAGAGATCCTTCATAGCAACGTTGATAATCCAACGGCGTGTCCATGTCGGCCAGCAGGATGGGGTCGTTCACTGGAATCCTCAACACGGAGGAGGCATGCTCTCGGAACAGACCACGAAGACCCTCACCCTCATAAGAGGACAACACCTTCTGGAAAAAACATTGCGGAATCAAGACCGGATGCCCTCCGCGTCCGCTTGCATCTGCAGGTTGCACAAGCTGTTGATCGCCCTCGGGCACCCGACACAATTGCTGTATCAGCTTGAAGGAAATGCCCGGCTGATCTCCGAGGAAGACCATGAGGTGAGATGCTGAGAGGGAGGCTTTCACCCCCATGCGAATGGAACTCAGCATATCCCCATGGGCATCATCGTTGAAAAGGAGCTTAGGGCTACATGGGAGTGAAGCTGCGCTCACCTTGCGATGTAATTCGGTCACTTCAGAACGGGTCACCATGAAGACGCTTTTAAAGCATTGGCTCACCTCAATCTGATAAAGAATGTGCTCAATCACACAATGCTCCGGAGTCCAGGGGAGCAGCAGCTTGTCAGTTCCCATCCGCTGAGATCGTCCTGCACCTAAAACCAATGCATTCATGATGTTTGATGTCGGTGTGCAATGATCTGCGCCAGGATGCTGATGGCAATTTCCTCGGGTGTCTCAGCCCCAATGTCCATGCCCACCGGTGCATGGACTCCAGCCAGAAAACTCTCGCTGACCCCTTTCTGGCGGCAGGCTTCCAAAACATGCCCCACGCGTTGACGACTCCCCATCATGCCTACAAAGTCCATGGACTGCTTGCTGAGATAGCTCAGGATGGCCACATCCTGCTTGAAGTGCCGGGTGAGCAGAATGGCGATGGTTGGATCAGCGAGCTCCCCCAGTTCCGAACAATCTCTTGCAAAAACGGTGCCGGGCGGATAACTCGATGCCTCTCGGCAGGCCTCCACGTCATCAATCACGACCAAGTGCAAATCCATGGTGGGTGTGATTCGAGCCAGCGCTCGACCACAGTGACCCCCTCCAAAAAGAAGCAGGGTCGGAGGCGCTGGATAGATCAACCCATCGACAGAGGATTCCTTGGACAAGAAGGGAAACCTCTCGGCGCTCAGGCCCCAGGTCACCGGTTTTCCATGAGCATGCCAGGCCGCGGATTGGGCGAACAAGTCAGTGCCTGCAGGGATGACCCACAAAGCCAGGTCCATGACACCTCCACAAATACCCATCCCAGGCGCGGAGGGCTCTCCATCCAGTGCCACCTGAAGGGATTGATGGCTGCTGCCCGACTTGAGGAGAGATTGACATACATGGATCAATTGTCGCTCCCCGATACCCCCACCAATAGTGCCCACGGCATGACCCTCACTGATGACCATTTGAGCCCCTTTTTTTCGGGGAGTCGATCCAGAGGTACGCATCACCAATGCAAGCACGCAGTGCTTTTCGCTTTGTAGAAACCGATCGACCTGGCGCCAGAACTCCAGCATGCCTAGGCTTGAGACAGATCATGATCTGTGATGGGGAGACTGCGAATGCGCTTGCCGGTCGCCGCGGCAATGGCATTGCAGAGAGCCGGTGCCAAGGGGGGCACTCCGGGTTCGCCGACTCCCCCGGGAGGGGCCTGGCTGGGGAGAATCGTCACGCGAATCGGCATGTTAGCATCGGCCATCCGTGCTACGGGTGCATCATGAAAATTGCTTTCATTGACCTGGCCTCGACTCATGGTCACCCCACCCATCATTGCCAAGGATAGGCCAAAAACGACAGACCCCTCCATTTGGCTTTGGACCCTGTCGGGATGTACGGCCAAGCCACAATCAATGGCGACATCGGCTTGCTCCACCTGAACCTTGCCATCGGTCACTCGAACCCTTAAGGCGATAGCTATGTAACTCAGAAAACTGCGATGCACCGCAATGCCATGCCCCACACCCTTGGGCATCGGTTGTCCCCAACCGGCACTTTTGGCAGCGGTATTGAGAACCGCTTTGAGTCGAGCCGTGTCCACAGGGTAGGTCGCATAAGGTCCTCCATAATTTTGATAATCGGCACCTTCGGCCTTGAGATCCAGCAAACGGTCAGGTCCCAGGACTCGATTGAGATAAGTCAAGGGATCGATGCCGGCAGCCACCGCCAATTCATCGATAAAGGAGTGGATGGCAAAGGCGTGCTGAATATTGGCCACAGAGCGAAGCCACCCTATACGCACATGAGCCAAAGCCTCACCATTCTCGCAGAGCAAATGCGGGATATCAAAAGGCAGGTCGTTGAAACCCATGCTCATCTCGCCAGCCGATGCATGCGTGACCTTCTCGGCAAATGTGGAACTGATGGAAGGGAAGACCGTGCACATCCGCCAGGCTTGAGGATAGCCATCGTCATCCACGCCTGCCTCCACACGGACGGCGGCGACCGAGTGAAAGTAATCGTGGCGGATGTCATCCTCGCGCGTCCAGAGCACCTGAACCGGCCGGCCAGCCTGCTTAGAGAGGATGGCTGATTCAGCCACATAATCGGGCTTGGACTTCCGACCAAATCCACCCCCGAGCAAGGTGACACGAACGATCACCTTCTCGGGCGGGATCCCGAGGGCGGCAGCCACCGTACTTTGAGCCGCCTGAGGGTTCTGGGTAGGCGCCCAGATGAGGCATTGGCCATCACGGTAGTCCGCGGTAGCGACCGGAGGTTCCATCGGCTCATGAGGCAAGTGAGGCACGTAGTAGCTGGCCTCATGCTTTTTCAAACGCTCGATCGCCTTAGCATAATCCCCTTTTTGACGGACCACCTTCCCGCCCTTGCTGGCCGTCTCCAGTAAAGCTGATCGGTAGGCTTCCGAATCATAGCCATCATGAGGCGAAGCATTCCATTGAGTCTGGAGCTGGTTGCGACCTTGGATGGCGGCATGGCTGTGGGTCGCGAGAATCGCTACACCTCCTAGGGCCTGAAAGGCATGCACTCCCTTGAAAGGAGCAATGGTCTCTACGCTTTGCACTCCGGGAACAGCCATGGCTGCCGTGGCATCAAATTGTCGGGCAGTACCTCCATGGACAGGAGACCGATCGATGACGGCAAACAACATATCTGGCAAACGGATGTCGGCTCCAAAAACAGCCTTGCCATGGACGATGTCCTTGAAATCGACGAGAGCCCCTCCCTTGCCGATATATTGACGATCCTTAGATTCCTTGTAGACCAGATTTTCGGCATTCGGAACCGGTAAGGCAGCTGCCTCGGCAATCAGCTCCTTGAAAGCGATGCGTCGCTTTGAGGGTTCATGGATCACCTGACTGTCCCGACGCTGGCAAGTTTCAGGCCCGACTCCCCAGCGAGTTGCTGCCGCCTGGGAGAGCATCTGTCCAGCCGTCGCACCCGCCAGGAGCATGCGATCGTAAAACCGCCAGATACTTCGGGAACCATCCGTATTCTGAGAACCATATTTGGCATCACCCGTTGCCTGCACGATGCTTACATCTTCCCACCGAGCGCCCAACTCGTCAGCAACGACCATCGGAAGCACCGAACGGATGCCGGTTCCCATTTCAGAACGGTGAGCGACAATGTGGATAGTACCGTCAGGCTCCAAACTCACGAACAAGTCGGGAGCCAAACGATCTGCCGACTCTTCCTGGGCGCCCAAACGCATGCCGAAAATCAAACCGGCACTGCTGAGCCCGGTGAATTTGAGAAAAGCACGTCGATCGATCGCACGGCAGTCGTTCATTTTTCACCTCCTGCCACAGATTGGATGGCCTTACGAATGCGCGGGTAGGTCCCACATCGACAAATATTGCCAGCCATCATGGCATCCAATTCTTCGTTGGTCGGATGCGGTTTGGCACGCAAAAAGGAAACGGCCGAGAGAATTTGTCCTCCCTGACAGTAACCACATTGAGGAACCTTATGCTCTTGCCAGGCTTTCTGCAGGGGGTGCTCCTCATTGGCTCCCAACCCTTCGATGGTCGTGATCTGGCGCCCTTCCAGTGCGGCCACCGGGAGCTGACAGGAGCGCACCGCCTGTCCATCGACCAGAACCGTGCACGCACCGCAGAGCCCACGCCCACATCCATATCGGGTTCCGGTCTTTTGAAGATGATCTCTCAGAAACCAGAGAAGGGGTAAATCCCGCTCCTGGGTTTCAACTTCCACGCCATCGATGGTTAGCTTAGCCATGATTTTTCGAGTTGTGTTTTCCTTCCACGACCTAAGAGCCGTGAAAAGCTGGTACATAAGGGACCTGATTCCATCATGGTTTGGGTTGCCAGGGGGTCAAGTTCAAAAGGATGCGGAAAGAGTCTAGCCATCAGCCACTTGCAAAAGATAAAGCCCCTCTTCCTGATCCTCGCTCTCCAGCGCCTCAAGGCATTGCAATCCATGGGTCTGAAACAGCATGCGCAAACCTTTTGAAGTCCATCGTTCGGAACGAAAGAGATCCACCGAGTCGTCCACTGCCCAGTCGATGCGAGTCCCACTCAAGGAGAGTGAAAGTTCCTTTTTCAGATGCGCCATGACTTGAATACGGAATCCACCCTCAACTCCCTCCAGGTCCTGAGTTATCGCCTGACAGGAAAACCCATCTCTGGGCAAACCCAGTTCGATCAAATAACCCGCATACCATTGCGTGGCAGGGTCGTTGTCATACTGAGTCAGGATATGCTGGCGGCCAGTAGGGTTCGAACTCGGGCTCAAGTTGGCTGAAAGCAATAGGAGATCTCCTGGCCGCAGCTGACCTGTCAAAAAGGGTAAAAGGTAATGATGGCCCAAGGTGGGTAACATGCCCAGACACGACAACAAAAGAGGGCGCTGCGGCGTTTCTGATCGTTGAAAGAGCACATCGGACATCGAAGCCAGATTGACCACCCAGGCCTCGGGTTTGAGTGACTGCAAACGCTGATACGCCTCGATCAGTAATGAGGAGCTGATATCCATCAGGCGAAGGGTTTCGGGCTGACCCGTTGAAGGCATCAAGCCAAAAAAGTTGGCATCCTTGAGGCCATCACCACAACCATATCCAAGATAGTCAAAAGGAGAGTTCCCAATGGTTTGCCAAGCCAGACAGTAGGCCCGCTCGTACAACTGTTGATAATCCCGACCGCGATGGATGGGGGACCATGCCCGAGCATAAGCCGACCACCTTTGGGCTTGCCCAGTGGATTCGTAAAGGCAATGGGCTGGAACTAATCGCTTTTGATGGGATTCAAGCCAGTCCTGCCTCAACCTCTCCGGATAGGCTGAGGGATGAAAATGAATGGGTATGCCCACAGTGCAAGGTTAAGGAGTTCCATTGAACCAAACAACCCCCAAGAGAAACCAGAGATTCCTCAAAGCCACACTTTCTTGATGCTTTAGCCAGGCTTGACCATGATGAACGTCATGGAGGCACCTTTACAGGAAGTCTTGGATCGAATGATGAGAGACCTTGAACGAGGCGCTCGGGACCGAAACGACGCACTGCATACCTTTGCGTTTTCCAGCTTGAGCCTTCAAGGCTCTCCTGCCACGCGCACGGTCGTATTGCGAGCCTTCGAAAAACAGCGGCGATGCATCCGGTTTCACAGCGACCTCCGGTCGACCAAGATCCAGGAGCTCAAAAGGGATCCACGCGTGAGCGCTCTTTTTTATCATCCAGCTGAAAAAACCCAAATTCGAGCCGAAGGGATGGTCGTATTGCACGAGAACGATGCAATGGCGGATCAGTTGTGGAAACATCTCTGGGTCTTGGGACGCCGGTGTTACATGGCGCCCAGAGCACCGGGATCACTGGCAAAGGCACCCTCTCCCAACCTGCCGACTGAATGGATGGATCGAAAGCCTACGCTTGAAGCCAGTGAGTCAGGCCGTGCCAATTTTTGCGTGATCGAGGTCATCCTCTCTTACATGGAATGGCTGGAACTGGGTTTTGAGGGACATACTCGAGCGTGCTATCGTTGGTCTGAGGAAGGCAATCAGTGGAAAGGTTGCTGGCTGGAACCATGAAGCCGGTGAAGCCCTGAGCTGACCATGCTTATCTTGACGAACAAAGCAGCCCTAGGAAAAGTTTCCCCCTCATGAGCAAATCCACCAAACTACCAGAGCTCCCGGGCGATTCAGTTCGAAAACGTCGAAGGCGTATCCTTTTCTGGGGAATCAACCTCCTAGCTTTGCTCCTGGCCATTCCTCTACTCAAGGCGACCTGGCCTCTACTGGAAGTCATCTGGAAAACGCGATCCGCTGCCGCCATCCAGCAAAACATGGATCCCGAAAATGCCGATGCGAACAGCCTTCGCGGTGAGTTCCAGACGATGGTGGATCAAACCAATCCTGAAGAAGCGGAAGCTTCGCTGGACAAATTGGCACGGCAGCTGGAGGGAATGGGGTCATTGGATCAAGAAGCCCTCGACAGCTGGGCATCACGACTTTTCGGAGAAACATCCAAGAAGAACGGATCCGAAACCTTCGATTTGGATGCGGCGGTTTTCAGCCGCATCGAACGGGCTCAGGCCGAAGTCGACGGTCAAAAGGTCTTCGTCTATCTCATCGAATTAGTGGACCCCAATCAAAACAAGGACTATCGGATGGATGTCAGTGCCGAACCCGATCCAGATTACGAACGCTCCATGATGACCTTGGATTTGATTGAGAAAAACCCGGAACTCAAAAAAATCTACGATGCTTTTTCTCATGCCATGACCTCATCCGTTGAGTCCAATAAGGAAGGGGAACAAGAAGCGTCTTCCACCAAAGATCGTTGAGAGGTTTTCTCTTAATGTTTCTTGGGTGAAGGTCTTTCCTGGCGATAGCATTCCATGCCTCTTGCCTCGTAGTTTCCCAGGGCATGAGGGTGATCGAGATCACAGGTATGCACCCAGACCCGGTTCGCATTCCAACTCCATGCATGCTTCAAGGCATGGGTCAATAAGGCTCCTCCGAATCCATGGCCCTGATAGGAAGGGATCAATCCGAATATGGCAATTTCAACTCCTTGGCTGTCGTGGTGCTTGAGTTCGTAATACCCGGCAACATGGCCTTGATGGTAAGACACAAAGGTCCTCAAGGTTGGATCCAATGCATAAGCTTTCCATTGGTCCTCTTGCCAAGAAAGTTTGTCTCGCCAGTGCCAGGAACTCCCGACCCATTGGTAAAGACATTTATTCATTTGCCACTGAGGTTGCTTGAGTTCCCACACCTGGAAGTGAGGATCCTGACTGACCCTGGGCCTTAGATCGGAAGGCGTCAGCATCTGAAGATAGTGAATGATGGTTGTACTCATAGGGTTCGCTTTTTGCCAATCACTACCTTCTGCGCAGAGCGCTCAAGATAGGCAAGGGCTTCAGGGCACTGACAGGCATTGTTGCCCAGATCCACGAGGCGCGGAATGGTGTGACCCGCAAGGGATCCTCCCCTCGCACGTTCCAACCAACGCGTCAGATCCTGCCTTTTAAAGGCCATGGGATCGGCAATCATGCCCGCAAGGATCATCGCATCATAATTACCCGTATCGTAGAGAGCCCATGCCAGATCCTGCCGATGTTTAAATTTGTGCACTATGGGCTTCATGTCGCCCAGTTTCACTCCCCAGCAGGGCTCGTGCACACCATGATTGCGGATGAGCATTTCCTTGAGGCTCGGTTGGCCGAATTTTTCAAGGGTCGTAAGAACCGCATAAAAGTCTGCTTGAATGCTGCTTGTCCGCTCCATGAAGTTTGACACTTGACCTTCTGGCATGAACTAGAAAAGATCAACTATGATCCCCCATCTATGGCTCTTAATGGGCTGCCTGGCATGCCCGCTGATATTCCCGGTATCGCTTCATGGCAAAGTAGGCAAACCTCAGGAAGTCACTCGGGGGGTGTGGTTTCACGAAGGAGATCTGGTGCGCAAAGAACAATGCAGCAACGGTTGGATCATCTTTAAAGACCATGTTCTCGTGATCGATGCGAACTGGCCGTCAGCGGCAGAAGAAATCCTCGCCAAAATACGCCAAACCACCGAGAAACCCGTGCGCTTTGCCTTTGATAGTTACCACCATGGCGATCATGCCTATGGCAACGACGTTTGGCGTGCTCAGGGCGCGACCCTCGTGGTACACGAGGGCGTGATTCGGGAAATGCAAACCTATGAACCTGGGGTCTATGGAAAGGGATCCGGGCGATGGGAAGAGGAAGCAGCCAAGCGAAAAGATGTAGCTGAATCCAAACTTGCTCCACCTACCTTGCTATTTCCCGACGCCATGATTTTTGACGATGGCCAGCAGCGCGTCGAACTGATTCATTTCGGAATCGCCCATACCCATGGAGACGGCTTTGCATAGCTCCCGAAGGAAGGCATCCTGTTTTCGGGGGATGCCTGTGTCAATGGCCCTTACAACTACATGGGCGATGGTCATACCGGGCAATGGATTCAAACGCTGGAATCGGTCAAGGCCATGGAGCCCAAGATTGTTTGTCCGGGGCACGGACTGATCGGTGGCCCTGAGATACTCGATCATCAAATTGAATACATTCGTTCGCTGAGAAACTAAGTCCGCGCACTAGTCCAGACTGGCAAGAATTTGGAAGCGGTCAAGGCCATGGCACCTGTCCTCAAAGAGAAGATCCAACTCAACGATCGCATCGCCAACTACGTGGGCAGATTTTCGATGCCCAGATTGAAAAAATGTTTGATGAATTAAATGAGCGCTAGCTCACAGTTTAAGCAATATACTTCGTCCTTACGACCAATGAATTTTTCAGCTTTCAGACAACCATCCCAAAAGGGGTTTACTTTGATCGAGCTTTTGGTAGTGATTGCCATCATCGCCATCCTGGCAGGCATGCTCCTGCCAGCTCTATCCAAGGCGAAGGCAAAGGCCCAGCACATCCAATGTGTCAGCAACCAGAAGCAACTGACTTTGGGTTGGATCCTCTATGCCGACGATTATGAGGACCGGTTGGTTTGGAATGACTTGACGGCAGAGGGGGCAGGATGGGTGCGTGGCCGGATGGACTACAATCCATCCAATACGCACAACACCGACTGGGCCAATTTAAGGAATCCTGAATACGCCAAGTTATGGAATTACACAAGTGCGGTCGGTATTTATCGATGCCCCGCCGACAAAAGCTACGTAGCGGGCAACGGTCAGAGACAGCAGCGTGTTCGGAGCGTATCCCTCAGTCAGGCCATGAATTCACGCGATGACTGGCTGGGTCATCTCACCGGCGCCACTTACATGGTTTTTCGGAAAATGAGTGACATCAACCGAATGGGGCACGCCAATGCCTATGTGTTCATCAATGAGCATCCTGACAGCATCAACTGCGGCGATCTGGCCGTTGCCATGAACGATGGTCTTGACGGAGAGCGCATCCGTATCATTGATTACCCGGCAAGCAATCACAACGGAGCCGGTGCCCTGAGCTTTGCTGATGGACACGTCGAAATGCATCGTTGGCTCGACTCAAGAACCACCCCTGCATGGAACAATGAGACCATGAAACTCAACGTGCGTTCACCCAACAACCCGGACATGGTCTACCTCTCTCGTCACGCTTCAGTGCGCAAGTAAACCCTGAGAGGTTGATATTTCCATGGAAGATGACGGTTACGGTCTTTCGTCATGGGTTCAAAAGCATATTCCCAACCACGACCATGGAAGCGTTCGATTGATTTTAAAACGTGTCAGCGGGCTTCAGACCATAGCCTTCTTTGAGGACTTCCACGACTTCTTCCAGGGACGCCCATTCGCCCACTCGGGGGATCTCATGCTTGCGACATAGATGAAGAAATGCGCCCAAGTAAGGTCGCGCAGCTTCCTTGAGAGCTGAGTCCAATTCAAAAGATGTTTGATCCCGGGTTTTTTTCCGACTCCGCACTTTTTGAAAAGCCGGACCCAGCACCGACTCCACCATCAGGGCATGCGCCGAAATCGATGCCTTTTCCACGCGGTTTTGAATGGTTTCGTTGGGTGCCAAGGCCATGGCCCGCTCAAACAGCTTCAATCCGGCAGCACCCACCGAGGGGTCCAGACCGTGATCTGCCGCATTTCCAAAGCAGTTGCGATGGCCCTCATAGGAAAGGGCGGAGGCTTCCACCAAGGCCAAGTAGGCTTAAATGAAAAGGGCCGAGTCGGTGTAGTGGAGACGCAGAAACTCCTGAATCAGGTACTGCGCATCCAGAGAGGGGTCCCAAATCATACGACTGATGACGTAGTTTTTCAGACCTCCCATTTCCGACCCAGCTGCAGGTCCTTGCATGAAAAGACCCTTAACCCCATTTTGTACCAGAAAACGGATGTTCTCTCCGAGAATCTGTAAATTGGGGCATGGGATCAGGTAATCATGGAAATTGGTGACATAGGTCCAAACATACACATGATCACTGATGCGACCCCAATCGCGAATATCATCACGGAAGGAGGTGTTCAAAGGACAACGGGTATCGGTCATGGCGTGCTTTTCACAGCATTCAATGCTCGCGAGTTGAATCTGGACATTGGAGCGAGGCTGAAGATTTTGAGGTGGGCGACGAGAGTAGGCATAGGCAAGGGTTCCTACCAACACGTCCGGGAATTTCGTCTCAACCTCCGCTGCTACATGGTTGACCAAACCTAGCAAGGAACCCATGGGTGTACCCTCCTGGTGATGGACTTTTTGGCAGGATGGACAGCGGCAATACTCCTCATTGTCATTCTGAGACACCGAAATATTTCCTGGCAAGGGCTGCTCCTCCAATTGCCGCATAACTTTTTCACTGATGATACGGCGCACCTCGGGATGGGTCGCGCATGGCTGCACACCAGGATCGTATTGGTCATTCCAGATATCTCGGGGCCGCTGACCCTCTATTTCATTATAGTATTCTGGATGCTGAGACCCGTATTCCTTCCATGGGATTTGCTGCCCAAAAGTGTGATTGATCAATCCAATGGACGTCTTGCCTCCATAGCGCGACTCATTCTGTAAGGTATTGGTGCGCATACGAGTGGCAAAGAGAGGATCTTCGGATATTTCTCCAAAGTAGCTCCACCGGAAACGAAGTGGAGGGCGGTAAAGTCTGGAGTTGGGATAAAAACGTTTGTGGGATTCCCAGGCAGGGACATGCGTATGATCAGGGGTCAGAAATCGCACCCCCAAAACCACCTCCAGCCAGTCATAAACGCCATAGATCAACCCCCGAGGGCCTCCTCCTTGAATGAAAAGTCCCCTCTGGTGGGCCATCCAGTGATAATCTTCCGCACCAAGATGCTCATTTTGATTTGGGTTGGAAAGGATCTGGGGTGAAAGGCCTGGATCGTCGGAAATCCAAAGCACATGGGATTCAAGGGATGAGGATTGATCCATGGTCAGTGACTGTCCAGTCGCTTCCTTGAAGAATTGTTGCCACTCTTTGGCAGCATGGGCCTGCGCAGGATCCGTAGGGTCAGACATCCAAATCGACCAGTCCTTCATCGAATCCAGGGTCCAGGATTCTTGCAAGGGATGGGGAGCCTGCCCCCAAAGATGGACTCCGACCGCCCAAGTCAGAAGCGTGCCCATCACAGGATTCAAGCGCAGGAAGGAATCGTTAGGGATCATGGGATGATCCTGCCATTTCCTGGACGCTGCGACGAGTCGCCTGGATCAAGTTCGCATGCTGACTCCGCAGCAGGAAACATCTCAAAAAGATTCCTGACACACGGATCTGTCTTGCGATTCTAAAAACTCAAACCCTGCGGTTGAGGGCATCCATTTGACTGTTGAGGGTGTATAGATCGATCACATATCCCAAGGCAACCAGCACGACAAGGGGCGGCAACAAAATGGCCAATCCAGAGATAAAGAGGTAGATCAAAGCACTGATCCACTTACCCATGTAGAATCGATGGGCTCCCAGGAAACCAAGAAAGGTCAAGAGAAGCCATCCGATGGAATAATCGATGCTACCCGCTGCGTAACGGCTATCGGCCCGGCGATCCATGCCTGGAATTAAAAACACGTCGATCAACCAGCCAACAAGAAAGAAGCCGCCAGTACAGAACCACAGAGTTCCCGTCAGAGGTTTCCCAAAATAAAAGCGGTGGGCTCCGGTAAAGCCCACGATCCACAAAAGATAACCAATGAGTTTGCTATGCGTGTTCATCCCTATAGCCAATCACTACGGATTCAGGAATGAGAATACTCAAGTAAAGGGAATCCCATCAACATTGGATTAAGATGCGCAAAGACTATCCTTGGTTCACGAACGGCAGTGAAGGTTCGAATCATCGGGGTGTTTTGGAAAGGCAATACAATCGATCAGCACCCCGCAGCAAAAGATGGCGAGCGGTCATGGAGGGGGTCGACCAGAACAAATCCTGCAATTCATTGGTCGCCTTAATTTCAAATTCGGGCCCAGCTTGAATCACGAATGTTTTGCCATTTTCTTCCAGCGCATACAGATGATCCCCGGCCATGACGAGTGAAGCGGCAAAACGACCGGCTCTTGGCAGACGCTCCTCATAGACGCGCTGACCTGTTTTACTTTCATAACATTTCAGGACACTTCCATTAAGGACGTACAGATAACCTTCGTGAGCCACCGGCGAGGCAAGGCCCGGACCCGCTCCGGAGGTCGACCAAGCCACCCATGCATCGGCTTGGTTGCGTGTGTAAACACCCTCTCCTTTCGCTTGAAAGTCGATGGCCATTAAGGGCCCTGTGCTGCGAGGACCGCTATTGCCAAAATACAATTGGCGATCGTCCCAAGCAGGAGAACCCGAAAAAGACCCCCCAAATCCTGTAAGTTTCCATTGAATGTCGCCCGAATCAGGATGATAGCCAGTGATCTGGTCGCTCCCTGCCACCACCAGCACCGGAGCTTCGATGTGAGACCATATCAACGGAGTGCTCCAACTGGTTCGCGATGACCGATCCTTTTTCCAAAGAACGGCACCCGATTGAGCATCTATGGCAGAAACATAGCTGCTCTCATCGTTGTCGCATTGCAGATAGAGCTTGCCCTGATGGATAGCCAGGCCACTCCCACTACCAAAGCCGTTGCCAAAGGAAAACCGACCAGTTGAATGCTCCCAGACTTTGTTCCCATTCAGATCAAGGCAACTCAGCAAACCAGCTGCTGCAAAATATGCGTAGACATGCCGTCCATCGGTCACAGGCGACTCGGTTGCATAGGTATTGGAGGGGTGGATACCAAAAGCGGGCTTTCCAGTGTAGGGGGTTGACTTCCAAAGCAGATTGCCCGATTCAAGCGAGAGGCAATACACATGAAAAGAGACGTCTTTGACCTTCGCTGCTTCCTGACGAAAGGAACCCATCGAGCGAGCACCCTCCTGAAAATTCTTGGGGCGCTTTTGCTCCGCATGAGATGCAGCAGTCACCCAGATTTTTCCCCCTGCAATTACTGGAGACGACCAACCCCTGCCGGCCAACTCTTGAGCCCAAAGCAGGTTTTCCGTCGCTGACCAAGTGGTGGGTAGTTCATTGAATGCAATTGTTCCATTTCCATGGTTCCCTCGGAATTGCTGCCATGAGTTGGAATCAGACCCGTAGGCTACTTCGACGCAAAGGACTACTAGGCAAATAATTTGACGCGGAAGCATAAGATACTTTGCCATGATGAGCTTAAATATCAAGTCGTTCGGCGTGAACCCATCCTATCGTTGCATCAGAATGGCTCTCACGGATCTTTCGTTGACAGAATTCAAATGGATGGAACTGGTGCTCTATGAGCACAGACTCTCGAGTTCTGAAGACATCCAGCGCGGAAGAAGCACAAGGCTCGCCGACCCCATGGACCTATCCGCAAAAACGCCTTTTGCTGGGTATCACCTCCGTAGGGTTTGTCGTTTGCCTGGCTGGACTCGGATGGTTAGCGAGATACAATGCTCGACTCGTGTCTGCCCTTCAGGAGCAAGGGTTGCCTGAAATAAGCGCTTTGGTCGCCGTCCTTTTCCTTTATGGCATCATCATGTTGCCCTTCGATTGGCTCGGCGGGACACGATTGCCACAGGAATACCAAATGAGTTACGGGCTGTCCTCTTGGAAGTATGTCAAGGCAGCCCTATTGCACGGGATTGTGTGGTTTGCTGCCATCCTGCTCCTGCATCAAGCAGGCACGATCGGTGGATTATCGGGTGCCCTCTTGACGATGTCCTTAATCATGGTTGCGGCATTCGCTTTTCAATGGCCACTGGCTCAATGCATCGGATCATTTCAACTAGAGAAACCCCATGAGCCTTCAAGAAAACGACGACCCACCTTAGAGGTGAATTGCCAGGATCCTGCTTTCAGTGGCGGAATCGTGGGCCTCCCTGGCAAAGAGAGATTTGTTTTACCGGCCAGCTGGAGAGCTGCCTTGGGAGCCGATGGTTGGAAGACACTCATAGAGCGCAGAACACAAATCCATTATGAGGGGCTTCGCTATCAAGGGATGATCGGAGCCATTGCATGGAATCTCATTGCTTTTCTCATTGCGGCCTTCCTGTCTGGTTTTCCGCAACAAGGCATGGTCAGTACATTGGATTTCATTTGCATCAGCACCTTGTGGCATTTCATAGGCCTTATGATCCTTCCTTCGTGGTCCCAAAGAGCGACGCATCACTTGGATCATATCATGCGATCCCATTTGCAGGTCAACCGCCTGTTGGATCCATGGATCGTGAAAGTCCATGCCCTGGTGGATGGTGAACATGCGAGAAAACCCTGGGTAGAGAAAATTTTTCACCCCACACCCTCGACCTTAATTCGGGCTCAGAAAGCCAGACGATATCGCTGGGCTCCATGGCACATCGCCAGAACCATGCTTTACCTTTCTTGGTTCAGTGGGGGCTTGCTCTCGCGCTCCGTCCACTGCAACGTCGGGAGGCCAGATCTTTGGGTGATGACGCCCACAGATGGGTAAACGACTCAGTGACTGGACAGAGACCTTAAAAACAGACACCTTGCTCGCATGAGAAGCATGGTGAGTCTCAATAGCCGGCATCAGGTAAAAGGCCTCCTCTTGGGGTGTTTGTTCTACGTCGGGGCTTTGGGCGTCCAGCGAGCAGAGAACCTGACCTCGAGAATTGCTTTCTTCCAACAAAGTTGGGTGCAAGAAACCGATTATCCACGCCCTTACCATGTCTTCATGCCGGAAAAGGTTCAGAGTAAGCCCGTGAAATTGATCCTCTTCTTGCACGGGAATGGAGGCACTCCTTTGGGAGCAAAGAAACAATTCTTCAAGCAATTCCCTTATTTCGCACAGCATTATGCCTGCGTCTTTCCTGAAGGTTATGCCAAAAGCTGGAACATCGTATCAGAGGCTTCTAAGGCGGATGACTTGGCCTTTATCGAGTCCATCATTCAAAAACTTCTTCAGTATGACAACGTGGCAAAAACCCATGTCACCCTCATCGGCTCATCAAACGGGGCCGCCATGGTCAACCAATTGGCCATTGAAAGCCAAATGCCTCAAATAAAGAACCTGGTCACTCTCGTCAGTCCATTGAATGAATTCCAACATGACGGAACTTTCTTTCGAAAAAAGGGACTAAACAATGGCTATACTGAAAGGGCACAACCCCTAAAAGGCCGTCGCCTGATGAATGTTTCCGGCGGAATGGACCGTCTTGTCCCCTACGGTGGTGGCCCCTCAAGTCGCATTCCGGCCAAGGGTGGGCGACTGGCATTTCTACCTGCTGAGACCTCGACTTTTTTATGGGCTCAATGGATGGGGTTAGAAGGGAATCATCCGCAGCAATCGATGGTTCCCAATGCATCCATGGAAATTTTTCGTTATCTGGATGGAGACATCATCCAGATCAAGATCCCTGACAAAGGCCACAATGCGGGATCGTTTCTCACCGAAAAGACGCTACGAGACTTTCTCGGTGGCAGTGATGAATGATCTGATGAATCACTTACTGATGGACTCATGGGGCTTGGGCCAGGCGAGCAGCGGTGTTATCGAAAACGCTTTGGGTGAGAAAAAGCAGCTTATCCAGACTGATTTCACTACAATCCTTGAATTTTGCCATGAGGTCCTCGCCTACGGTGGATCGCTGTGAAGCGCGGTAAACGATCGGACGATTCCAATCCAACTGGCCCACTTCCACTTTGTCCAACAATGCCATGACAATGGGAACTTTGATCAACGATGCGGTTGGATATACCTCATCAGCACCTATGGCCACTTCACAACCACCATCAAGCTTTCTCACATAGACACCGACCTCCCCCTGAAAATTTTCAATGGCAATTCTTAGTGTTTGTTCCAAATCATGACTTTCGGACGACTAAATAGAACGGCACCCAGCACAGAAAAAAAATCGCGGCCATCAGAGCCAAGAAAACGAAAAGTCGATGAAAGAGTCCTTCCTTGATGTCCCAGTAAATACACAGTATGACCTAGAGTTTGGGGAAGGCCCAGGTGAAAAACACGCATCTTTTATTCTCAGAACGGGGCCACTAGAGGTTGGCATGCAAACTGTGACCTACATGTTACAACTTGCATGCCAACCTTTCACATGTAGGGTCAGCGAATCATTCTTTAAAACCGGCCTTGCTCGTCATGAGATCAAAACTATACCTCAAACGATACTCGCTGCCAGAAGAACCCCTTTATCTCTGATACAATGATCGCGAATTCACTGACTCCCACGACTTCCTTTGGTTTATCCCTCTTGTTGCTGATGTCTTCTTTCAAAGCCTCAGCGCAGGGCGTTTTCGAAAAAATGCCCAATCTCTCAGAGGAAGCACTCGGCAAGCTCGTGGCTCATTACAGCGCGGAGACAGGTCTGGAAACGGAGGAAGGTGTCGTCCTCAGCTGGACACCCATGGATGCAAAAGGAAGCCTCCTTCCCGAGATGAAACTACGATCCACAGCCAGAGGCCAAGGCAAGCCGGACTGGATCAGCTACGATTCCGCGAACCAATCCATTCTATTCGATGACTCTGAGGTTGGCGCTGATGGACGCTATTTGAGCGGCAACCTATCCCATGAAGCCACCACATCCATGACCGTTTTTTGGCTGGGTCATTACGCGGAGGAGGCACCCTTCGCCTCTTCCGGAACCTATGCCTATAACATCGGTCCCAATCACACCTCCCACCAACGGGATGATTCCGTAGATACCTATATTGTGGAGCAATACAATGGTACGACTTACAAGGGGGACTCCATCCAGGGCTTTGATGGCATTCCCACGGTCTGGAGCACAGTGGTGAATGGCTCTTCCCATCAGTTTTATGCCAATGGAATCAATCTCAACATGCAGGGTGATCCAACCTATTCCATCCCAGCAGACACCAGTTTGGTTGTCGGTGCCTACAGTGGCAGTGGCTACGATTTTGTAGGTTCCATACGTGAGCTCCTTATTTTTGATGTCGCTCTTGGGGATGAAGACCGCATTCTTGTTGAGTCTTACCTTGCCAACCTCATCGCTCCAACTCAACCAGAAGAATCACTGAGACTGTCACACACGGACGATGGTCTGCTACTGGAGATCCCCTCAGAACATATTCTGGCTCAATCAAGCAATCTGCACGATTGGACGGTCGTCCCCTATCATTATCGAAGTCGCACGTTGGAGGTGTCGCCCACAGAAAACCGTCTATTCTTCAAATCTCAGGAAACATTTCAAACCCTTCCTTCTGGAGTGGTGTTGATTACCCGAGTCGCTTCAGACACATTCCGGGAGGTGCAACTTCACCTCGACACAGGGGAGTTATACTTTATCGGAGAAAAATCGCACGGGTTTGACCTCTACACTTCCAGTGGAAATCATCTCTGGTGGTGCTACATGAATACCACTAGCAAAGGTTCTGGCCTGCTGGAATACGTCATGGAACATCAGGGGGAAGCCGCCACAGACAAAGTCAGTGCCATCGAAGCTGGTTGGCATACCTACACCGCTGACAAATATCGATTCCTGAAACTCGAACCCCTGGAAGGCCAAAAAACGTTTGTCAACCAAGAAGGCCCCCAGCAAGCAGGTCAAACACATACGACACGAGCTTATTCAGAGGATTACCGGACCATTGATCACGAAACACTTTTTTTCACCCTCTATCAAAACAGTCAAAATGAGCATATTTACCTGGGGGCCGGGGGCGATTCAGTGGAACGTCAGGCAGGGATCATACCCCCGGGAGACGGGACTCCTGAAAAGGACAACGGATTAAGGGCCGATATCGCCTTCCGATCGACTATTGAATTGACTGAAGAACAAAAGATGGAATTGTTGCATCGATTTTTACCACAAGCCGCCATCCACGGACCCGAGGCCATCGCTTACGATTATCAGCATCCGCCGGGGCTGTAAGCTGAACCTCAGAACTTCAGCGAATAGGGATCTTTTCAGGAACCGCTCCAAA
>CACEMW010000018.1:0-43774 GCA_902560705.1 uncultured Verrucomicrobiota bacterium | reverse complement strand
AGGACTAGGATTAGTCCTTGAATGGGAGCATGGTGGCAATCTCCAATGGGCACCCACACCCTCCGGTCCTTGGACACTCGTGGAGGCTGCCATGAGTCCTTACTCCACATCGATCGATTCTAAACCGAAATTTTTTCGTATTCGATAGGCAGACAAAGGGGCCGGAAAACGGTTTAATGTGTTAAATCAACCGGCTGAGGGCCGTTGAGGATGATGTTTGATTATGCACCAACACTGATTCCAAACTTGTAATGTCGCTAGGTTATACCTCAGATTAGCAGTCATTCCGTGAAGCATATGAAATCGAATTGGTTGCACTATCTATTGTTGGGAGTTGTGTTTATGACAGCTCAAGCTGCAGACGGCCCTGTCGGCTACACCGATACACCCTTGATTCCCGGGCAAAAATGGCGGGTTCATGACAAAAACCGCCCCATTCCCAAGGTAGTTACACCCGGAACAACCTTCAGTCATTCGGCCCCTGCCCCTTCCGACGCAATTATTTTGTTCGACGGTAAAAACCTTTCAAAGTGGCGCAACGGAAACAAACCTGCCACATGGAAGGTGGAAAATGGCTACATGGAGGTGACCCCTGGATCTGGCTCTATCCAGACCAAGGATGATTTTGGAGATTTTCAGCTCCATCTGGAATTTGCCACCCCTCATCAGGTGGAAGGAGATAGCCAGGGCCGCGGCAACAGCGGAGTGATTATCTACGGAAAATATGAAGTGCAGGTCCTTGACTCCTTCAATAACCGTACTTACGCAGATGGTCAGGCGGGTGCCATGTATGGTCATCTGCCACCTCTGGCCAATGCCAGCAAAGTCCCCGGGGCATGGCAGTCCTATGACATTATTTTCGAGGCCCCTCGCTGGGAGGGCGGAAAAATAGCCAAGAAGGCTTGTGTCACCGTTATTCATAACGGCGTACTCTTACACCACAAACAGGAATATCCTGGCCCCACTCGGCACCGAGGTGTTGGCAACTATGAGCAGCCTCACGCACCCAAAGGGCCCATCCAACTCCAGGACCACAGCAACCCGATGCGATTCCGGAACATCTGGATTCGCCATTTGGGTCAATACGATCAGAAATAGATTCAACTCCTTTCACCAGAGATGCCAACAGGCCGGCACTTGCCGGCCTGTTCTTGTTTGGGGATTGATGACTTTTCCTTGAGAGGGAATTTTTGGTAAAAATGCTAATGCTGATGAGAAAAAGACAGCAAGGCGGCTTGGCTTGAGTTTTTGATTGGATTTAGAGCTAGAGAAACAAACCTTAAAGAGGCATGAGATTCCGTCAAGGAATGTTGGAATAATCAGCCTGGGATGCCTGAAAGTTCGCTTTGGTATATTAAAGAACAAATTGCTGAAAGTTGATGGAACGATCACTGCGATTTCTCATGCTCAACTGGAGAGACCCTGAAAACCCGGCATCGGGAGGAGCAGAGAGGGTTTCCCTAGCCTACCTTGCCGCTTTGGTGGACCGGGGTCATCAAGTGTGGTGGCATGCCCATACATTCAAAAATGCGCCTGAAGAGGCTCTGCTCGAGGGGGTGCATATTCGAAGAGCAGGGAAC
The DNA here is from genome assembly GCA_902560705.1 of uncultured Verrucomicrobiota bacterium. Classification (GTDB taxonomy): domain Bacteria; phylum Verrucomicrobiota; class Verrucomicrobiia; order Limisphaerales; family AAA164-E04; genus UBA7971. The sequence continues at coordinate 42,194 of CACEMW010000018.1, read as the reverse complement.
ATGGCCTCTTCCATTCTGAAAGCGCGTCGATGGTTGCAGCGCCGGCCTCCTTTTGATCTGGTCATCGATCAGCATCACGGCATCCCATGGTTTGCCCCGTGGTGGTGCAAGACCCGGTGCGTTGCATACATTCACGAAGTTTTAGGGCCTATCTGGTCCTCTTTTTATCCTGCCCCACTAGCTCTTCTCGGACAATTTCAGGAAAACCTGACTCATCGCCTTTACCGCAACATTCCCTTTTGGACGGCGTGCTCAGAAACGGCTTCCATGCTTCATGAGCGGGGTGTGGTTCAGATCAAGCGGATACCCTACGGGGTACACACTGAAGTTCTATCCAGCCTCCCGGAGAAAACTATCGAGGAGCCTGTGCGCTTGGTCACTGTTTCTCGTCTAGCTCCCAATAAACGGATTGAAGATGCGATCGATGCCGTCGGCTGCTTGAAAGAACTTGGCATGCAGGCTTCACTGACTATCATTGGTAGTGGCGCTGAAGCTTCGAAACTGAAGTCGCGCATCAGGCAATCGCCTTGTGCGTCTGATATCCGGTTAACCGGTGCCCTCGGCGAGTCAGAAAAGGATGTGGCGCTCACTCAGGCTCACTGTCTCCTGCATACCTCTGTAAGGGAAGGTTGGGGGTTGAATGTCATCGAAGCCAATGCCATGGGAACGCCTGCGGTCGTGTACCCCGTCCCAGGATTGACCGAATCCACACTCCATGGCGCAACGGGTCGAGTCAGCAGGGAGGAAACCCCAAGGGCACTGGCAGAGGAGATTCTTCATTTTGCCCAACATCCAGAGGATTACCAGCGATGCAGGTTGTTGGCCTGGAAACGGGCCAGGGAATTTCACTGGAACCGCATATTACCCAACGCATGCGATTGGTTGGAGTCGATGGCACTCGGGGATGGCGATAGGTCATGAAACGCTCTCTGATCATCTTCGGGTTTCTCCTGTCACTGATCTCAACATCCTATCTGATAAGTGAAATTGACTGGCGACAGGTCGGCAGAGCGCTCCGTGAAGTCCAAATCGGCTGGCTGGGGGTGACGTTTGTTGTTTACTATTCAGGAGTTATCATACGGGCAATCAGATGGAAGTGGCTTTTTCCAAGCCACCATGCGGCTCCTGTGATCCGATTGTTTCGCTCCATCCTTGTGGGTCAGGCTTTCAACAATATTTTACCTTCCGGGAGAGCGGGAGAGTGGCTGCGAGCAGCTCATGTGAGCCAATCAAAAGAAGTCTCCTTTGCTGTCGCATTTGGAACGATCCTCGCAGAGCGATTGCTCGATGGCATCACTTTGTTGGGGTTCTTCTTTCTCTCCATGCAATGGCTTCCTCCGATCAGCGAGTCATTTCAAATCAGCTTCAGTGGATTTGAAGTGAACGCAAGGCTGCTCTTTGGGTTCATTGATAAACTTGCCATTCTTTCCGGGTGCTTAATCGTGGGGATTCTTTTACTCGTCCAACCCCATTTCAAAAATGGGATCATGGAAGCATGGGGCAGGCTTCCCCTACCCTCATCCTGGATTTCGATTGTACGGCGCTTGCTGGAAGGGTTCATTGAAGGGCTTTCCTCCATCGTTCAACCTCAGCGATTTTGGCGCTTGATGACTTTTTCATTGCTCATGTGGATGTTGAATGTTCTGGCAGCCATGACCTTGAGTCTGGGATTTTCCGGAATTGAAATGGGCCTGATCCAAGCCATTGCCCTAGTGGTGTTCCAGAGCCTTGCCACCATGATTCCTGCGGCGCCTGGCTATTGGGGAGTGTATGAGGCAGGCATGATTCTGGGTTTTGGATTACTGCAACTCCATGATGATCAGGAAATCGCTCTGGCCTATGGCCTGGTCATGCACTTGATCTTCTTTGCACCCACGACCCTCGTTGGGCTCTGGGTGGCGGCCAAAGACAGTCTTTCTCCAAAACCCGCAAAAAAGGCGCTTAACAGCGAATCGACAAGGTGACCATCGCCTTACTGGCTCGTGGATCAGTCACCTTGACCGAGCAAGCAAAGAACCAACGACTGAAATTCAACCCATTGAATGTAGCGCAACATGCCGATGGACCAGGCCCCTGGTTGGCCTGCAAGGGATGCTTCCACAAGATCGACAAAGGTGTGAGGGTCCCATAGGCCTCCGGGAATCAGACGCTCCATCTCATGTGCATCAAGCCTCCCTTCCTCTTTCAAGCGCTTCGACAAAACACCTTCAATGACGTGATGGCCAGCCTGGCTAAACCAGTATTTGGCATTGGGGTAGTCCGGTTCACGCCGATGCATCATTCCGTGCAGGAGACTTCCCTCAGGTGTGTAAATGGATTGAGAAATCGTATGAGAAGCATCGAGGTGATCATGCCAGAAAAGGGCGGCAGATCTGAACAGAGGGCCGAGCTTTTTGCTCAGGACAAACTCCGCCAGCCAATCGTCCAACGCTTGATCGAGCTGTTCCGTGCTAAGGAGACTCTTCCCCCTCTCTGGCCCCAGTGAAGGCAGCTCAGAACGTTGGATCACATCAAAAAAAGCGTGACCTGCAGCATCCACTGAATGGGAATGATAACTCATAAATTCACGTTCAAGAAGTTGTATCGTCGGATTTGACCCGACATTCACGAAGCATCTGCTTGGCTTTTCGGGTCCATTCAACATCGCGATTTTTGGCAAAACTTGGAGCATGCTTATCATCGTCCATGACTTCTTGAAGGTGTTGAGCTGCTTCGCGATTACGACCTGATTTCATGTAAATCTCCGCCAGCTGAACCTTGGCTTGAGCATAGCTGTGCTTTTGAAGAACCTTTTCCAGCACCCTTTGTGCCTCCGGCATTCGATCGAGGCTCAAATACGCATGGCCCAGAGCCATGGTCGTTGTTCCATAATCGTGGTCTGGATCCTGAAGATGGACTCGCTCAAGCATTTCCACTGCTTTGGCAGATTGCTTGAAAGCCATGAGGGCACGGCCGTATCCAGCAAGGATATCAAGATCCTCCGGATCTCTTTGAAAGGCGTTTTCATAGCACGCCATGGCTTTGTCGACTTTTTCTTGCTTCAGGTATATTTCTCCGAGAGCCGCGTGATGATGGGCCTTGTCCAGGTGGTGAATCTGCTCCTCAAGCTCCCGAATACGTTCCCGATCGGCAGCACCAGGCCACTCGAAGCCTGTGCCACCTTGTTCCATCACTCTGGAAGGTCGGTAAACCATGAAAAAATAGAGAATCGCGGAGAGACCGAAGAGAAAATTAAACACCATCCAGAGCCATTCCTGTCGCCTGGCGGCATCGATGGTCATCCACAATTGGAAGATGAAGATGATCAGGACAAAGGGATTGGCAATAAGGTCCCTGATATCCGGTAACATAGCTGCAACTGTCATCCTGTTTATTTATTCACGCCAAGCTGGGTGAATGCAAGCCATGGAAGAGTTCATATGAGATGAAAAAAGCCAAAGATTGGGAATCGAAGGAGCCATGGCATGTTACGGGGCGGTTCCAAGCAGCCAGTGCGGGAGAAAGGTCGTCAGAAAAGGTAGATAGGTAATCAAAAGAACACTGATGAACAAAACCAACAATACCGGGAGGGAGGCGCGAGCTACCTCCATGACGGGTTTTTCAAAACGGTAGGCAGCAAGAAACAAGTTCAGGCCGACCGGTGGAGTGAGATAACCCAATTCCAAATTCGCCAGAAAAATGATACCCAGATGGATGGGGTCAATGCCAAATTGAAGCCCCAGAGGTAGCACTAAAGGCACCAGAACAACAATGGCCGAGTAAATGTCCATCAAACATCCGGCAAGGAGCAGAAACACATTGAGGGCTAAAAGGAAAACATATCTGGATTCCACATGGGTGGACGCCCACTCAATGGCCATGTCTGGAATCATGGCAAATACCAGAAAGTCCTTGGTAAAACTCATGGCAACTCCAAGGATCAAAAGAACCCCCCCGACCAGAAGCCCACATTCGGTCATGACCCGAGGCACATCCCGTATGGGATGCAGTTCCCGATGAACCACCACTTCAACCATTAAGGCATAGAACGCCGTCAACGCTGCGGCTGCGACCGGAGTGCTGAACCATCCGCTGAACAGAGCCCCCAACGCAACAACCGGGATGCCCAGCTCCCACTTAGCCTCCCATAAGGATTGCCGCAGTTCCCTGAAGTCAAACTGACGGCCTACAAATTGGTTTTTGGGAATCAATCGACGACTGTAAAATGCCAGCACAACCAGCATCAATAGACCGGGCATCAAACCTCCAAGAAACATGTGTTCCAACCGGAGCCCGGTTGGAACGTTGGCATTGGCCACAATGAAGTAGAGGATAATGGGAAGGGATGGGGGAAAAAGAATCCCCAAGGCCCCAGCTCCGGTGACCAAACCAAGAGAAGGCTTTTCTCCATACTGAGCCGCCAACAAGACTGGAAGCAAGAGTGGCCCCAGAGCAAGAATGGTGACTCCTGAGCCTCCGGTGAAGGCCGTAAAAAAGGCGCATACCAATAAAGTCACCATGGCCGGGCCCGCTCGGTATTGACCCACCATGGCTTGGAAAACTCGCACCAAGCGCTTCGAGGCCCGACTTTCGGCCATGAAGTAACCTGCCAGTGTGAAGAGTGGAATCGTAGGAATCAGGGCTTCAGTAGAAAGGGAATATTGACTGGTCGCCATGCCACTCAGGGGGAAGTCTTCCCGCCAGAGATACAAAAGTGTGGCTCCCCCTAGAGCCGTGTAAAGCGGTGCTCCCAAAAGCGTTGCACCAAGAAGAAGAACGATTCCCGGGATCATGCACTGTTCCGGATCGAGACCTTGTCTGGACACCAGTATCCCCATTGCAAGGATCCCAGCAGCGCTCAAAACCCTATGTTTCCAATGAGGACCGGCATGCCATACAAGACGAAGGGCAATGGATGCAAAACCCAAAGGAAGCACCATTTGAATCCACCACCGCGCCACTCCGTAGGCAATCTCGTTGCCAGCCCCTTTTTCATTCTGAACAAACTGCCACGCAGCCATGGCCATGAGACACGTCACGCCTCCCCCCCAGGTATGACTTGAGAGGTGGGCCCAGGATTTCCATCGGCCTTTAAGGAACTGTGAAAAAGTGGAAATCCCAAGGAGGCGCTGTTCCCTGGCAGCGACACTGCCGCCCACCATGGAAATAATCAGTGTAAAATGCAGAACAAAGTCTGCTTCACCTTGAATGCCGGAATCGAAGAACGCCCTGAGGATGCGTTCGGTCAGCGGAAGCAAAATAAGCAGCAGCAGAGAAACGATAAGCAGGGCATTCTCCAAAAAATGCCACCAACGAAGTGGTGGGCCTGTCTCACTGACGGCGGGTTGCTTCTCAACTGGAGCGCTCGAGCCCATGAAAATCTTTATTGACGATCCATGTTCACACGGATCCATTACCGGGGTTTGTTATTTTCGATAGGCCTTGAGGATGGCATCGACACGGTCAAAGACACTGGGATCAACCATTTCCCTGATTTCAGGGTAGGCTTTCGCGGTTTCAAGATGCCACTCATCCAACTGTGATGGAGAAGGCTCAATGACTTTCAGCCCGCGCTTTTGCATGGCTTGAATCGATTCATTTGCCTCTCGAAGACCATCTTTTTGAATGGCCATGGCAGCTTCTTTGGCAGCGAGTAATATCGGCTTTTGCTGATCCTTACTAAGACCGTTCCATGCCTCCATGGTCATCACCAAACCACCGGTGAGTGCCCCCCAATTGACCTTGAGCATATAAGGTGCCCGCGTGTCTACCTGACTGAAATTGGCTGCCATGGGAGGCATGGGCACGCAGTTGATCATGCCGGTTTGAAGGCCAGGCACAATGTCCTTGGTTTCCAGAGGAACTGGCTTGAAGCCATTGTTCTGGTAGATCTTAACCACCTCCGGGCTACCGGCCCAACAGAACAATTTACGGGCTCGCACTTCGTCAATGGTTTTAATGGGATCGGTAGCGAAGAAGTGAACCCAACCGGCATGCGTCCAGCCCAGGACTTTAAAGCCTTTTTTCTCCAGCATTCCCTCAAGATCCTTGCCCAGCTCCTGCATGACATGTTCTACCTCATCGATGGACCGAAAGATCATCGGTGCCTGCTGCAATCCGGTCACTCGAGGTTCAATTTCAGCCAAGCCAGCTACAGTCAACAGCCCCACCTGGAGCTGGCGGCCCCGCATACGACGGACCATTTCTGCCTCCCCACCCAAGCGCCCATCAGGATAAATACTAATGGAAACGCCTCCACCGGGAGAACGTTTCCAGGCGCTTTCCATGGTCTTGAGATGATTGTAATAAGAGGAACCCTTGGGAACCAGGGTTCCAAGTCTCATGCGCTGCGCACCCAGCGCCTCATCAGAAATCAGACAGCCCAAGATGACAGGGACCAGACAGTCCATCCAACAGCGGTAAAAACGCCGCGGCGCTTCAGGAGTGATTAAGCTCATGACATTCATTCCTCATACGATGCCCACTGTGGCAACATTATTCAATTACAGGCAGATCCTCCAAGTCTGGCAAGATCAAGTCATCCTCGTGATCCAGAAGCCATTGTGCTCGCCTCTGCATGAGTAAATTGACCAATCGTGTCTCAGGGCATGCATCCACATCAAAAGCGAGAGCCTTACCCAAAAGCTTCCGGAAAAGCTGGCTATCCTGTGTTTGGATGGCGACCGATTCAGCCATGGCCACATGAGGTCCCAGCTGTCGCCCGTGAGCATATTCCATGGCCATTCGGTAGTGGTGGGTGGCTACCTCAACCGGTTCTTGATCCACTCCCTGCCTGACGAAAGCGTAAGTAATCATGAAATTATGGATGGCCCCGTCATTCCAAGCGCCATTCAAAGCAAGGGCCCGATCCATCAAGGCCTCCATCATGGGAATTTCTGCAATGCGATCGGGATGCTCTTTGGACAAATTGATCCAGCCAGCCCACGCAGCCGAAGTCCAGTAAAGGATGGGAACCTCCTCAACCTGCAATCTCTTAATCGCTTCCTCAGGGGAGGACTGCAATTGCTGGTAAAAACCCGGGAGGCGGATCTCGAGCCCTCTCAAACCATAGTCCCTGGCTCGCTTGAACAAATTGACAGCTCGCTTCCTGAGCGCCTGAGCTGCCTCAAAATCCGTATCGTCTAATATATCTGCATCCAGCTGAAGAAATGCATAGGCGTATTGGACGTAAGCGCTTGTTGTCGCCAACCTCAACCCCTGGTGATCGGGAATTTCCGAAAGAAGCCCCTCCATCAGCTTGAGCGAAAAAGGAAGGGCCTCCCGCACCAGTTCTGGATCATTTTCAGATGAAAAAGTGCTACCTGTCCCAGCCAGCGCATCCCCGACCTGGCGCATGGCCATTTTTTTGACCGAACACCCCATGAGAAAGAAGATCATCGCTACCAAGATCCCCATCAAAAAGGTGGGACGCCTTGCCGACGATTTTTCACAAGGCCTGCAAGCATCGCCATGGTGAGATCCAGCGGACATGCCGTCTGCAACCGTCACCATAACGCGTGAGGCATGATGGGGCCCGCCATCAACGGATGCAACCGATACCACTGAATCTCTGATTTTCAGCATTTCATTGAATCAGGCATCGGTCACTGCCCCCAAATGGGCTGAGGTAACCAACTTGGCATACTTGGCCAAGACCCCTTTAGTGTATCGAGCTTTCGGAACCTTCCATTGACGTCGGCGCTTGGATATCTCGCTTTTGGTCAACTTGGCATTGACCGATCTCTTTTCAGCATCAATGACAATACGATCACCATTCTTGAGCAGGCCAATCAAACCACCCTCGGCGGCTTCCGGTGTTACGTGACCCACGACAAAGCCATGGCTACCTCCTGAAAAGCGCCCATCAGTAATCAGTGCCACATCCTTGCCAAGGCCCTTCCCCATGATCGCAGAGGTTGGCGAGAGCATTTCGCGCATGCCCGGCCCTCCCTTGGGCCCTTCGTAACGAATCACGATGACGTCTCCCTTTTTGATGCCGCCTTTAAGGATGGCCTTGAGGGCTTTTTCCTCAGAATCGAAAACCTTAGCAACCCCCTCAAAGCGAAGCCCCTCTTTTCCACTAATTTTGGCAACCGCTCCGGTTTCGGCCAAGTTTCCGTACAAGACAACCAGATGGCCGTCTTTTTTGATCGGGTTGTCGAAACCGCGAATCACATCCTGCCCTTTGGGATAGGGTTTCACCTTGGACAAATTCTCTGCCACTGTTTGACCCGTCACTGTGAGGCAATCCTCGTGAAGCAAGCCTTTGTCGAGGAGCATTTTCATCAGTGGAGTCAGACCGCCGATTCTTACCAACTCGGCCATGACATATTTCCCGCTGGGTTTGAGATCCGCCAGAACGGGCACCCTGCGACCAATGCGGGTGAAATCATCGATGCTCAACTTCACCCCGGCAGAATGCGCCATGGCGAGCATGTGCAGGACCGCATTGGTCGATCCTCCCAATGCCGTGATCACCGTCAAGGCATTCTCAAATGCCTTTCGAGTCATGATGTCGCGAGGGCGTATTCCCCATTTGAGTAGACGCATGACCGCCTCTCCTGCCCTCTGACAATCAGAACGCTTATCGGAACTCACGGCTGCCTGAGCCGAGCTGTTGGGCAGTGACATTCCCAAAGCCTCAATCGCAGATGCCATGGTATTGGCAGTATACATTCCTCCACAGGACCCTGCTCCTGGAATGGCACATGCCTCCAGATTGGCAAGCTGTCGATCGGTCATCTGCTGATTGGCATGTTTTCCGACAGCCTCAAAGACCGAGACAATATCGACATCTTTTTTCTGGAAACAACCCGGCAGGATGGTGCCACCGTAGACGAAGACAGAAGGACGGTTCAATCGAGCCAGCCCCATCAAACAACCGGGCATGTTCTTGTCGCAGCCACCAATGGCCACAATGCCGTCAAAACCTTCACAACCCGCCACCGTTTCGATGGAATCGGCAATCACCTCGCGAGAGACCAGAGAGTATTTCATCCCCTCGGTGCCCATGGAGATGCCATCGGAAATGGTGATCGTATTGAAAAGGACCGCCTTTCCGCCGCTACCATCAATCCCCTTGGTCACGTGATCAGCCAGATCATTGATATGCATGTTGCAGGGCGTCACCATCCCCCATGTGGAAGCGACACCGACTTGCGATTTCTTGAAATCCTTACGCTCAAAACCCACGGCATGAAGCATGGCCCGACTGGCGGCCCTTTCAGGCCCATCGACGATGATCGCCGAATGTTGGCGGTTCAAATCCTTGCGACCCTTGGCCGCCCTACTTTTGAATGAAGCAGACTTACTTTTCATAAATCAGTGATCGGAGATTACGGCTTACCGGGGAGGCATCTTCCCAAAAATACAGGCCGTGAAAAAGATCAAAAACAGGCAACCTTGATCGACCTGAAAATCGACAGCCAGGTTTATTCCTTGATCGTAATGGGGCGATCGTCCCTTTGCCGCAAGAGTCGGCGATAGGTTCGCTGATCGATCTGCCCAGCATCATCCAGAAGCAGTTTCCCATCCCCTCCCCTCTGCGAGACATTGGATGCATAATGGGCCATGATCTCCTGATAAGTGCGTTGACGATCCGATGAATCGCCCATGAAATCATAGTCCGGCACTTTCTCGCTCATGACTGACTCCAGGCTCCGTTTGGCAATGTATCGCACCACCGGGTAAGGGTCGTTCAGAAGAATGGCAAGATAGGGAGAGAGCCAGTCACCTCCGGAGGTCTTCTGGGCCACATCCCAACCCATGTGCCAGGCCCCGACAGCTCTCTGCGCCGCATGCCCTTTGAGTGTCCAAAGAATGGAAGCGGCCGTTTCCCGGTGTTCGAGAGGCATTTCCAGGGCTTCATGTCCATAGCGATCGACCAGGTGGGATTGGGCCCAGGCAAGGGTTTGATCCAGATGACAGAGATTGCAGGCATTGGGAACCCCATGCTCAAGGCTACTGGCCACCTGAGGCGATGCGATTTGATGGCTCCGAATGGCATTGAACAAAGCATAGGTCGTGTGAGGCATATGACAGTTCATGCATTCACTCCCGGAGGATTCCCCTGAGTGAAAGGTATGCGATTCGATGCGCTCGTTGTATTCAGCTTCCTGGTGGCATTGAGTGCAGGAGGCATTGGCATCGGATTGAGGGGTCAATTGATCCTCGGGAGGCGCCTGGTGCATGGAATGACAGGAGAGACAGGACATTTTCCCTCGAGTGTAACAACCGGAGGCAGACATGGCGGTGAACTCTCTGCCACCTGCCAGGACCGTTCCGTCTTCCCACCAGCGCTCGGCAAAAAACTGAGGGTTGGCCTGGAGATCAGCCCACCGCTCTTTATCATCCGGATCTTTGGGGTATTGAATGTAGTAACGCTTGTCGTGGAGATTTTCTCCTGGGCGAAACTGTACGCCCTCATGAGCAACATCCATGGCCGAGTCCTTATTGGGCATGAAGACGCCGTGACATTGACCGCAAACGTGACTTGAAAGCTGGTGATCCAGTTTCGCCGGATTGACCAGATCCGACGCATGGGTTGGCTCGCTCCCTAGATGCCTGGCATATCGATTGAAAGGATTTCGATGATAGGCAATGTGTTCCTTACCGGGGCCGTGACAAGCCTCACAACTGATGCCCAATTCTGCCACTTCCGTGTTGAGCATCCCCGATCGATCATCCAGCCCGGGATTCCACCCTGTACTGTGACAGCGTATGCAGTGGTGATTCCACTGGGTCACCAATCGCTCTTGATCATCGGGGCCCCGCATGAAAGCCGCCTCTCGAGGGATCCATCTTTGATCCTCAATGAGGTAGACCAAGGGAAGGGTTTGCATCAATCCCTCAAGACGGGGGCTTTCCACCCAATAAGTCTGGTAGTGATGAGAGCCGGTGGTCATGACCACCTGAAGGTCGACGGATGGAATACGGCTCAGATCGCCCTCTTTTTTGCCTTGGACTGCCTGCATCACCAAATCTGGATCCGGCATACGAGCCCAAAACGTGCCATTGGTTCTGGAGACGGTGTAGGCGAGTCCATCACTCAGGACGGTTTGGCCCTTGAAATCTCCCAAGACCGTTTCAGGGAGGGCTCTCATGGTCATGGTGCGATGATAGGTTGTCATCCAGGAATGATGCTGATCGGGATGGCATGAGAGACAGGTTTGGGACGATGTGTAGGAGGAGCGGGCTCCGAGAGCGGGAAGCTGTTCTGCCAGCCTTTTCTCCATGCCGCTTCTATGAACCCCTCGACCCCAACCGGAGCCGTGGCCCAGTCCCATGGCCACCACCAGCGTCACACCCAGTAAACAAAGCAACCAGGAGGCAAAAGCAGAACGGTTTGTGGAAGACGTCTCCATAACGGTCCGATGGGAAGTGTCACAGCACTTATCAAAGCCTCTTAATAACCTAAAAACAGTGGCATTTCAATCCTTCTTGAACCCCGAAGGCTTTCGGTTAGATTGTCCTTAATCGTCGGTTACCAGGGCCACATTTTCCCTAAAACGAAAAGAAGGCTGCTGCACCATGAACCTCCATACATGCATATCCTGAAACACCCTGACCTCTTCGCCGACCGACACATCGGCCCCTCGGAAACGGAACTGGCGCACATGCTCAAATTCTTGGGTTTTGAGAACCTGGAAGCCATGATCCAAGCCACCGTTCCAGAAGACATTCGTCTCAACAAATCCATCGAACTTCCGGATCCTCTTCATGAACACGAGGTCATTCATCATCTCAAAAGTGTTGCTGAGCGAAACCGCGTCTTTCGATCCTACATTGGGATGGGATATTCCGGGAACATCACGCCTCCGGTCATACAACGCAAATTACTGGAAAACCCCGGATGGTATACCCAATACACCCCTTATCAGGCCGAAATTGCCCAAGGGAGACTCGAAGCTCTCTTTTACTTCCAAACCATGGTCTGTGATCTCACTGGCATGGACATTGCCAACGCATCCCTTCTGGATGAAGCGACTGCCGCAGCCGAGGCCATGACATTAAGCTATGGCAGCACGGGCAGCGACACACGAAACCTCATGCTGATATCAGCGGATTGTCATCCCCAGACCATTTCCGTCATACGCACCAGAGCAAGGGCCCTCGATATCGATATTCGTGTCGAGCCACGATCCAGCCTTGCCCCGGACCATCGCACCTTTGCCGTAATTCTCCAGTACCCGGGAACAGACGGTGCGCTCAGCGACCCAACGCCAGAAATCGAAGCCGCACAAAAAGCGGGCGCATTGGCCATAGTGGCGACGGATCTCCTGGCACTCACTTTGGTCAAACCTCCCGGGGAAATGGGCGCGGACATCGTGATTGGATCCGCACAGCGCTTTGGCGTGCCGATGGGCTACGGCGGACCACACGCCGCATTTTTCGCCTGTAAGGATGCACTTAAGCGAAGAATGCCGGGCCGCATTGTCGGTGTCTCTCGCGATAGCCGTGGAAGAGCCGCCTACCGATTGACCCTGCAGACCCGTGAGCAGCACATTCGCCGAGAAAAGGCGACCAGCAATATCTGCACAGCTCAGGCACTACTCGCCAACATGGCGGCCATGTATGCCATCTTCCATGGTCCTGAACGACTCCGGAAAATAGGAAATTACGTACACCAGATGAGCTGCCTTCTGGCTGAAGGAGCCAAGCAGGGTGCCCACACCGTCGAGCACGATCATTTTTTTGACACAGTTCGCATTCGATGCCATACCGAACACGCGGATGCCTTTCTTCAAAGAGCCCAGGAAGCAGGCATCAACCTCAGGAAATTGGATCGCCAGACTATTGCCATCTCGCTGGACGAAACGGTCACGCACAAGGATTTAGCAGATTTTTATGAGCTGCTTGGAACTCCTATGAAAGCGCTTGAGCAAAACCTTGAAAATTTGAGTCATGAGGGGTGCATCCCGACTTCATTGCGACGCCAAAGCCCGTTTCTGACGCACGATGTGTTCCATTCCTACCATTCGGAAACAGAGATGCTGCGCTACCTGAGGCGACTGGAATCAAAGGATCTTTCCTTAACCAACTCCATGATCCCGCTTGGCTCCTGCACGATGAAGCTCAATGCGACGATTGAAATGTTGGCCATCAGTTGGCCAGAGATTGCTTCGCTACACCCCTTTGTTCCCCTATCTCAGGCCGAAGGCTATCAGCAGATTTTCAGCGACCTTGAGCAGTGGCTGGCCGATATCACCGGCTTCCACAGCGTGAGCCTCCAGCCCAACGCGGGTGCCCAGGGAGAATACGCCGGTTTGTTGGTGATCAAGCAATACCTAGAGAGCCGCGGTGAATCGAATCGAAATGTCTGTCTGATCCCCCAGTCGGCTCACGGCACCAACCCCGCCAGCGCCGTGATGGCCGGTATGGAAGTGGTGGGAGTCGGTTGTGACCCGGATGGGAACATTGATCTGGAAGATCTCAAGAAAAACATCGCCGAATATTCCAGCCGGCTGGCCGCACTCATGATCACCTACCCATCCACGCATGGGGTATTTGAGGAGCAGGTGAAAACCATTTGTTCGCTTGTTCACCAAGCCGGTGGCCAGGTCTATCTCGATGGAGCAAACATGAACGCACAAGTAGGCATCTGTCGCCCCGGGGATTACGGAGCAGACGTGTGCCACCTGAATTTACACAAAACCTTCTGCATTCCTCATGGAGGGGGTGGACCGGGTGTGGGTCCAATTGCAGTGACATCCCATTTAACCCCTTTTCTTCCAGGGCACTCTGTGATTCCACTCCCTGGGGAAGATCGCATCGGGCCCGTTTCAGCTGCACCTTGGGGAAGCGCGAGCATCGTTACAATTTCCTGGGTTTATATTCGCGCCATGGGACTGGCGGGGCTCACAAAAGCCACTCAAGTAGCCATTCTAAGCGCCAATTACATTGCCCAACGGCTTCAGGACTATTACCCAGTGCTCTTCAGGGGGAAAGAAGGGATGGTTGCTCACGAATGCATCATCGACATGCGCAGCTTCAAAAAAATCACTGTTGAAGACGTTGCCAAGCGACTAATGGATTATGGGTTCCATGCACCCACTGTTTCATGGCCCGTCGCAGGAACCATGATGATTGAACCGACTGAGAGTGAATCCATGAAGGAGTTGGATCGCTTCTGCGAAGCCATGATCCTCATCCATCGAGAAATCACCGATATTGAGTCGGGTGAAATGGATCCAAAGGACAATCTACTCAAAAACGCACCGCACACTGCAGATATGATCGCAGCGGAATCCTGGCCTCATGACTACCCGCGTGAACAAGCCGGTTTTCCCCTGGAATCGCAGCGTGAGCATAAATTCTGGCCTCGAGTTGGCCGCATTGACAACGTTTACGGAGATCGAAACCCAGTTTGCAGCTGTGCCGGCATGGAGGCTTTTATGGAAAAACTCGATCCACAGAAACCGTCCTGATGAAGCTCGCTATTCTTTCGGATATTCATGACGCTTTGGATTCCCTGAGCCTGGCCCTGGAAAGGGCCTCGTCCTGCGATGTCCTGCTCTGCTGTGGGGATCTATGCTCACCTTTTGTCATTCATCATCTGGGAAAGGGTTTTAAAGGGCCCATCCATGTCGTCTTCGGCAATAATGATGGCGATCTTTATCGAATGACGCAAAACAGTCAGACGTACTCCCACCTCTCACTGCACGGAGAAATGGCCAACCTCTTGGTGGACGGCATGCGAATCGGCATGAACCATTACGACTCCATCGCTCCACACCTGGCCTCCAGTGGCGCCTTTGATCTGGTCTGCTACGGACACAACCATCAATTTCATGTCAGCCAGGTTCAACAATGCCATCTCATCAACCCGGGGGAAATTTATGGAAAACTGACAGGCCGCTCCTCGATGGTTGTTTTTGATACGCAAGACCATTCCGTGGAACGAGTGGATTTGGACCTCTCTGCCTCATGATTCAAAAATCTTTTGTAATGATCTTGCACCCGGGGCACTCGGCACTCTATGAGGATCGCCACAATCCCATATGGCCCGAGCTGGAGCAGCTCCTGAAAGACCACGGAGTTTACCAATACAGTATTTTCCTGCATCCCGACCAGAGATCCCTTTTCGCTTACGCAGAGATCGAGACCGAGGAACAATGGGAAGCCATTGCCTCGACGCCGGTTTGCCAAAAATGGTGGCAATTCATGCAACCGCTCATGCAATGTCATCAGGACGGGCGCCCGAAAACCACCGACCTGAAAGAAGTCTTTCGCCTCAAATCAAGGACCGCGACCGCAAGCTGAGCAACGGGTCAGCTTGAGCTTCTTGGTTGCCACCCATCATCATGGCGTATAAGGTAATTTATCAGGGATTTGGGACTTTACCGATAGTCCGGAGGGACGCTGTTGGCTTGAAGTCATGCCAGTGGAAAAACTCCCAAAGGGAAGGAGGCTAAAGGCGCCCAAATTTCATCGGTCTTAAATCGAAAGAAGATGCGTCAACCTTTGTCATCCAGAAGATCTTTCGCCGCGGCCCTTCTCTACTTGGCAGCCCCATTGGGTATAATGGCATCGGTTGCATGGAGCTGCCTCAAAGCCCTACTCTGGCCACTTTCCTCAAAGTCCAAGTCAACCAAGGGAATTTTTTTCAGAGTCACTCAGCTCAAAAACCTCCCTGTCGACGGCCTTCCAAGGAGGTTTGAGATTCGTTCTGACCGCCGGGACGCCTGGAATCTGTATGCCAATCAGGCTGTTGGGTCGGTATGGATCTGCAGAAAGGGATCGACTGAAGTTTCTGCATGGAGCACCTCATGCCCACACGCAGGCTGCATGGTTCAACTGGCTTCCAACCACGATCACTTTCAATGCCCCTGCCATAACAGTCGTTTTGAAATGAACGGAAAACGAATGGGACCACAAAATCCAAGCCCTCGAGACATGGATCGCCTGGAGGTGGAGATCCGTGAAGAGGAAGAAGTTTGGGTGCGCTTTGAGCGCTTTAAGAGCGGCATTTCTCAAAAGCAGTTGGTCAGCCAGTCATGAAAACCGGGAAGCGCTGGCAAGAGGTCATGACTGCTTCCATGAAGCAGCTCTTCCTTTCCCTCATGCCAGAAAACGATGCTGATCCAAGTGGCTGGAGACGGGCCATCTGGATGCTCCTGGGATGGTTTTTCCTGATTCAGACTCTTACCGGCCTGGTATTGTGGATGTTTTACAGCCCCAGCACTCACACCGCCTGGGAAAGTGTCTTTTATTTGCAGCATGAAATCCCCATGGGCTGGTGGATCCGTGGCGTCCACTATTGGGCTGCCGAATGCATGGTCATCGCCTCTATTTTACTGCTCACACTCTACATCAGCAGCATCGGGAGGGCTGCAAGCAATCATCGATCCTACCTGCGTGCTCTTTGGATCACGGGCATGATTATAGCTCTGGCTATCACCGGTTATCTTTTACCATGGGATCAGCATGGTTTCTGGTCGGCAAAAATAAGGACCCATATCATGGGGCTGACGCCCGTGATTGGTTCCGGTCTTGAGCGCCTGATGCTGGGGGGAACTGAGTTGGGCCACTATACCCTGACACGCTTTTTCGCCTTACACGCCGGATGGCTTCCAATACTACTTTGGCTTGGCCTGAGGATGGGACGCTCACCCACTCCTCGAGCCAAGAGCCTCAATGACTCCATGGAAACCGAGAATGGTTTCTTGTGGGGTGCGCAGAGTTGGCGGGGCGGAGTGGCCATCCTCATGGGAAGTTTTTGCGTTGGGATCCTTGCGTGGCAACCATGGGCCGGTGACCTGGAAGAAGCCTTGAGAGGAGCGCCTCTTTCGGCTCCAGTAAACGCTGCTGAACCTTACCCTGCTGCCAGACCCGAATGGTATTTTTTGTTTCTTTATCAATTTTTAAAATATTTCCCGGGTCCGCTTGAGGTGGTGGGAGCAATCTTCATTCCCAATTTAATTCTGTTATGGCTCGTCTTTTTGCCGGTATGGGGCAGGTCACGAATAGGACGAAGAGTCAATCAATCGATTCTTGCCTTTCTATGTTTGGGTGTGTGTCTCCTGAGTATAGTTGCCATCCATGAAGATCAGCAGAACACCTCCTATCTGAGAGCCAGGAAGGAGGCTGATAGCGAAGCATCACGGGCACGGGAACTCGCCGCCAGTTTGAATGGAATCCCTCAAAGTGGCGCTCTGACCCTGTTGTTGGGAGACCCGCAAACACAGGGTCCCAAGCTCTTTGCCGAACACTGCAGCAGCTGTCATCGATACGATCGCCATGATGGACGCGGGCTGCCAGTGGAAGAGGCTCCCAGCGCCTCGGATCTCGCGGGTTTTGCCAGCCGCACATGGCTCCGTAAATTCTTGAGCCCGAACCATATTCTTACCCCTGCATTTTTCGGCCATACTTCCTTCAAAGATGGGGAAATGGCGACATTTACCACTGAAACCATCGCCTCATTTGACACCCGGGAAAGGCAACAATTGGAAGAGGTCATCCACATCCTGTCAGCCGAAGCCCGGCTCCCAGCGCAAAAACAGCTGGAAACATCCGATGCCGTATGGCGATCCGTGGATCGCGATGCACTCTTCTATGAGGTTGGCTGCACGGAATGCCATGGCTTCCACTTTGAGGACGAGGATCTCGATGCACCGGATTTGACAGGTTATGGTTCAAGGGAGTGGTTGATAGACTTCATCAGTAATCCGTCCAGCGAACGCTTTTATGGCGAACAAAACGATCGCATGCCCGCCTACCTCGAAGAGGGGATCCTGAATCAGGAACAGATCAGTCTGATCGTTGACTGGCTCAGAGGCCAGTGATAGCTTGGAAATGTCAGAGTAGAGCTAAGTGGCAGATGCAGGTTGTTCAGTATGCCGCTGCACCCTTTTTAGATCACAAGACCCCGAACAGGGTCACTTGCTCCGCTTCAGCTTTTCATCCTCCATCGCAACACAAAAAAGTTTAGGCCATGAAATTTGTTCTTACTTCTCACAACATCAAACTCACCAAATCCATCGAAAACCACATCCTTTCACGCATCGAGAAACTGGAGCATTTCGATCGATGGGCGATAGACGCAAGAGTCAATCTTGAGCACGACAATACGCGTTCTCCCGAACGTCAATTCAAGTGCTCCATACGTTTAGGAGTCAAAGGCAATGACCTCTATGCCACGGATTATGAGAACGATCTTTACGCCGCCATCGATTTGGTAACCAAAAAGATGGAACAACAAATCCGCAAACGCCAGAGCAAGAAAAAGGCACAGATCCATACCCAACCTGCCAGAGCCAAGGCCAAGCGAGAAAATCAGTGAGCAAATCATTGAAAGCTTCAGGCGAGCTGTTTCGGTGTCGCCTGCTGCTCCCGATCAGTTCTCCCCCCTTGGAGGATGCAGCATTCATTGCCGACAATGGTATTTTATTGGCTGTGGGTCCATGGAAAGATCTTCGACAAGACTGGACGGGATCCATCACCGATCTGCAAGAGCGGGTGGTCTTACCAGGACTGGTCAACCCTCATGTTCATCTCGAATACACGGACATGCTTGGAGAGCTACCCTCCCAGCAGGGTTTTACGAACTGGGTGGATCAAATGGTTCAACTCAAAAGATCCTGGGAGCCAGTTCAGTATCAACGCTCCTGGCTGAAGGGTTTGGAGCAGCAAATCCCCTGCGGGACGACCACTCTCGCCGACACCCTTTCGCACCATGCCCTGCTTGGCTGCATGGCGAAACCTCCCAGGGGCCCTAGAGTCAAGATTCTCCTCGAATGGATTCACACCCAGGATGCTCCCCTTCCCTCCAGCAGTATGGACCGGATGCAACATACATTGACCCTTGCCGACCAATGGAGCGATGGTTTGGCAGGCTCATCGCCTCATGCACCCTACACAACAACGCCCTCTCTCTGGGAGGCACTCGGCAACCTGCCTCTGAATCCAGAAAGAATTTGCTCGGTTCATCTGGCCGAATCAGTGGAAGAAATCTCCTACTTTCAAGAGGCAAAAGGCCCCTTATTCGATTGGCTGAGCCGTGCTGGCATCAAAAACACCTGGGGTAAAGGGCATCCCATCAGGCTTCTGGATCGAAGCAAGCTCATCCCGCATGGGATGCTTGCCATTCATGCCAACATTTTGGAATCAAAGGACATTCAGATCCTGGCGCTCCATCAGGCAACCATGGTTCACTGTCCAAGAAGCCATGCCTTTTTTGATCACCCTCCCTTTCCCTTGCATGAATGCTTGCAGGCAGGCATCCCAGTGGCCTTGGGGACCGATAGCCTTGCAACCATCAAAAAACCGGCACCCATCCACCCCTTTCATTTATTTCACGAAGCAAAAGAGGCCCTCCAGCAGTTTCCGACCCTGAAGCCCTCCACGGCACTGGGAATGATCACTTTCCAGGCTGCCAAAGTGTTGGGCCTGGAAAAAAAGGTAGGCAGCTTGGCACCTGGGATGGCATGTGACTGGATTTCAACACCCTACAGAGGCAAGCCGGAAGATGCGGCTGCCTCCATCATCGAATCCATCCCTGAATGGGATCATGTCGTCTCGGCGGGCCAGCCTTTTCCTAAGGAGGGATTTGAATAAAAAACGCGGCTGGGACGTTTAAGAAAAAGAGATCGATGCGATGTTGGGCATTGACCCACAGGCTGATTTAGCTAATCTTCTTTTACCAATTTCATTCTCAGAAAACCATATTTTGCAAAAATGAGTAACGAACAGAACCCATCTCAGGTCGGCAGTGAAGATTCACGCCGAGGATTCATCAAGAAGACCTCGACTGCTGCGGCGGTCGTTGCTTCATCAAACATCATCAAGACCCCTGTCTACGGGCAGAGTCAGGCACCTTCCACCGGAAGAGTGATCGGAGCCAACGAAAGGGTCAACATAGGCTACATCGGCGTCGGAGGTCAGGGTCAGGCGCACGTGCGCAGTATGAAAGGTCACAAAGGCGAGAGCAATCTGGCTCAAGTTGCCGTGTGCGACGTCTCCAAATCCCGCATGGATCAGGCTGAGGGCATCATCGGTGAAAAGGTCGCTCGCTACGAGGACCACAGAAAGCTCATTGAAGATAAGGATATTGATGCCGTTTGCATTGCCACAGTAGACCACTGGCACACGCCTTGTTCGTTGGATGCCATGAATGCTGGCAAAGACGTTTACGTGGAAAAGCCCATGACCCGCTATTTGACCGAAGCTTGGGAAATCCAGGATACGTGCAAGCGCACAGGCCGACTAGTGCAGGTAGGTTCACAGGGATGCTCCGCTCGGAAGTATCACAAGGCTGCCGAAATCATTCAATCCGGTATGATCGGGCCTCTGGTCATGGGAACCACCTCCTACATGCGCAACAATCCAAAGGGAGAATGGAACTACACCATTCAGGACTGGGCCACACCCAATGACATGGATTGGAAGCGGTGGATGGGCACGGTAGACAAGAAGATCCCTTTCAATGCGGACCACTATTTCCGCTGGAGAAAGTATTATCCTTACTGTGCCGGATTGCTGGGTGACCTCCTTCCTCACCTGCTGCATCCTTACATGTTGGCTACCGGTAGCCCTGAATTTCCTGCTCGCGTAGTGAGTCTGGGTAACAAAGCTCTTCGCACGGACAAGAACACTCCCGGCACCTACGAGCGTGATGTAGACGAAAATGTCCAGGCCATCATTGAATTCCCAAGTGGTTTCAACCTCGTAGTCTCGAGCAGCACTGTTAATGAGTATAATATGACCGAAACTATCCGTGGTCATCATGGCACTCTTCTCATGGGTGGTCTGGGTAGCGTCAAAATTGAATTACGCCCTGAACGTCGCTTTGCGGATGAAATTGATCCTGAAGTTTTCGACGAATTGTTGCCAGGCGAAGCCATTTCTCACCACGAAAAGAACTGGATTGAATGCATTCGCACGCGCAAACAGCCCAACTGTGGCATTGATCTCGCTATCAAGGTTCAGACGGTCATTTCGCTGGCCGAAATGTCCGACCGCCTGAACATCATGTGCGTCTACGACGAGAAAAACCGCAAGATCACCACAGGAGATGGCAAAGAAGTCAAACCCATCACCTACGGTTCGATGGACTTGTCTTAATATTTTTTCACTCAATCAGAAGGGTTCCATCTCAAAGGATGGAACCCTTTTTTCTTTTGATTACCGCAAGGGGACCGATCATCTTGAACACCATTCGCGCTGCCAGGAAAGCGATGGCAACACGCTTTGAGATCATTCTTCACAGTCATCAAAGGAAGGATTGGCTCCAGTCCGTCGCGGAGGAAATCCTCGATGAAATCGACAGGATTGAGTCTCAGCTCAGCCGCTACATGCCCACCAGTCAAATCGCGCGAGCCAATCGACTCGCCGCCCTTCAGCCAGTCAAATTAGACCCTCAAATCTTTCAACTACTGGAGAATTGCATTCAATGGCATCAGCAGACCCGGGGGGCCTTCGATATCACTGCAGGCCCTCTCCTGAAATGTTGGGGGTTTACCGATGGACAGTATCGCGAACCATCAAGAGATACTATTGAAAGCACATTGGAACATGTTGGCATTCATCACATCCAATTGGAGCCTGGTAGCCATACGATTTCATTTGATACCGAGGGTGTCACCCTGGATTTGGGAGCTGTCGGAAAAGGTTATGCCATGGAGAGAGCCAAGGAGATTTTGGCAGACTATGAGATCGAAAGCGCCATCATTCACGGTGGCACAAGCACGATCTGCGCGGTTGGAACTCCACCTGAAGATGTGGCATGGCATGTGGGTATCGTGCGCCCGGAAAAAGATCTCGCATCACCTTTTGCCGACAGTTCAGCTACCGCACAACCTTCCAGTGTATCGGATTTGCTGACAAGTGTCGCTCTCATCAACACGAGCCTCTCCATATCTGCTGTTTGGGGGAAATCCTTTCAATCAGGAGATCGAACATTCGGCCATATTATCGATCCACGAAATGGCTACCCTGTTTCCGATCAGTGGCTCACTGCCATCGTTCATGAAAACGCTCTTTCCAGTGACGTACTCACCACTGCCATGTTGGTTGATGGCACACAGCTTACCGAAAATTTGTTGGAGAACATTATGGGAAAACAATGGCTCATGATCCGGCAAGGCGAGGAGAAAGATACTTATGAGGTTGTTTCCCAAGGCATGGGGCAGGATTCCATACAAGGATCACCCACCCTCCCAGAATCAGAGGAGGCGCCCTGAGTTCGTATGGGATGACGTGGGTTCCAAACGCCAAGTAACCCTTGATAGTTCTTCAAGCCCAATCGTGCCCATTTGAATTTTTTCCAAGGCATGATCTCTGAGCGTCTGCCAACCATCTTGCAAAGCTGCCCGCTTGATCTCACTGAGGGAAGCCCCGCGCGTGATGGCTTCGGCCAAACCATCATTCATGGTTAAAAACTCATAGACAGCCACTCTGCCACGGAATCCCCTACCCTGGCACGCGTCGCAACCAACACCTTTCCACGCCCTTATTGCTGAAGCTTCCATGTCAAGTCGACGGGTCATTTCAGCAACCAGCGACGCATCAAGATTGTTTTCAGAGACTTTACAGGATTCACAGAGGCGCCGGGTCAGGCGCTGAGCCACCGATGCCTTGAGGGAAGCTGCGATAAGGTAAGGATCCATATCCATGCCAATCAATCGAGGAATCACACCGACACTGTCATTGGCATGCAAGGTGGATAGGACTAAGTGTCCGGTTTGGGCTGCGCGAACGGCAATCTGTGCCGTATCGTGATCCCGAATTTCGCCCACCAGCACCAAATCTGGGTCATGTCGCAGGACGGATCGCAGACCACCGGCAAAAGTGAGTCCGATATCGTCCCGAGTTTGAATCTGCGAAATGCCGTCCATCTCATATTCCACAGGATCCTCAATGGTGACGATCTTCCGCCCTTCGTCATTGGCTTGGGCCAAGGCAGCATAAAGACTGGTTGTTTTACCACTGCCCGTTGGCCCCGTTACCAGGATCAAGCCTTGAGGGAGACTTACCAGTTTAGAGAAGAGCGCTTCCTGGTGTGCATTCATTCCCAGCTGATCCCATTTAAGAAACAGACTCTCACGCCCCAGGATACGGAGACACACCGTTTCTCCATGCTTGGTTGGGATCACCGAAACCCGCAAATCAAAAGGTTCCCCTCGGTTACGCATAGAAATACGTCCATCGTGAGGCAAACGTCTTTCTGATATGTCCAGATCCGCCATGACCTTGAGGCGCGATACAATGGCACCGTAGAGTTGTTTAAGATCAGCAGGCAACGGGACACGCTGCAGGATACCATCGATTCGATATCGCAATCGGATGGTATCGCGATAGGGCTCAATGTGAATATCCGTGGCGCGTGATTCCAGGGCTTCATTGAGTATCTGATCCACGAGCTTGGAAATGGCGCCCTCGCTCAGTCTGCCTTTCGAGTCGGAAGCGACTTCGTAAATCCGCTCGACATCCGTTTCGGGTGTCAGCTGATCTTCTTCGATTTGATCCACTGTCTCAGCGCCAAGCCCGAAGCATTCCCGAATTTGTGCCCGAATGCGTGACGGAGGAGCCAGGACGACGTTGATTCGCTTGCCTAGCAGTAATCGAAGATTCCCCAGTTCCAATGGATCTGGAAGGTCTCCAAACGCAATGGAGATGCCTCTATCATCGACCAAAAGTGGGAGCATTTCATAGTGGAATATGAGTTTGGCCGGGATGGAACGTATGAGTTTTTCCTCCGGTTGATAAGTATCGAGCGGATGAAACTCGACATGCTCCAATTCTGCCAGAGATCTGATGACGGTTTCTTCAGAGACATTCCCGGTGGAAACCAGACACTGTGCCGTGGAAGCGCCCGACTCCTGTTGTTGCGCTCGAACGGTGACGAGCAATTCTTCGCTGATGGCGCCATTGGCCAGAAGGAGATCACCCACATCCATAAATCTGGGATGGATCTGGCTTTCCATGTTCATGGCAAGGGAATGTTGATTTTAGTCGGTTTTTTGAAAGGAATGGCATGCTGACTCTCGTCGGCGGACTTCACGGTCAGTTGCCCCGATTCTATGGCCTCAATGATAAGATTTTCCCCAATCGAGTCCTTCACACCACCTTTGGCCTTTTTGCCATCCAGGGAAACAAAAGCCTCTAGTTGCCCTTGTGAGCTCTCAAACCATCCATGGAAAAGGATGGTCACTTCCTTGTTCGTAGGCTTGGGTGGGGGCAGCGGCTCGGGGGGTGGCGTAAAATAATCAGTGAAGAAAGGATTGGACGCTCCTTGCCAGGTCGCATTGGTTTGTGAAGGAGTGTATGAAGGGCGATCGGCAAGGCGATTGAGGAAACCTAGCTGGCTTGGGGCCAGGGAGAGATCGGTTTCATCAAAATCGGGAAGCTCACCTCCGAAGTGGGATGAGAGCT
This sequence comes from uncultured Verrucomicrobiota bacterium, assembly GCA_902560705.1. GTDB lineage: Bacteria > Verrucomicrobiota > Verrucomicrobiia > Limisphaerales > AAA164-E04 > UBA7971. Next base: position 17,846 of record CACEMW010000018.1, on the reverse strand, counting down.
GAAAACTCATGATGATGACCACAATGAGCAGCACAATGGACTCTATGCGGTTACGCGACCATGGCCTTTTTACTGATATGTTTTCCCCTCTCATGATCGATGTTTCATTGGTTTCTGGTATGGATGTAATGAAACCCCTCGGCAAGAAGATTTAAGCGAACCTGATCATCCGGGGTTGGGCCCGTTTTTTCAATCATCAATCCGCCCACAAAAAGGGCTGGTTTTTCCCAATAAGGGCTTGGGAGCCCCATCGCTTGAGTTTCGCTTCCTCGCATGGGCAGTGTTCGAAGCAGTTGCTGGATCGTGGCCATATCACCCGTCAGTTGCAACCTAAACTGCGAGGTTCTCAATCCCCTTTCGGGCACAGGTCCATCGATGGACGTCAGCGTTTGGAAGGCATGAATCTCGGTAGGACGACACGCAATTGCCAGGGCAAGCAAATGTTTGGCAAAAGCGTAATCAACCCATAACAAGGAAGGCTTTTCGGTTTCAATGACAGGCTCCGGCATGCCATCAAGCACCGCGGGCGCCAAAGTGACTTTCTGATCCTTGGCCTCGCGACGAAGATGCTCCTTGAGATTGGCCACAGCATTTTCATATTCGACAAGTTGGAAACCACTCTCCAACTTTCGCTGATCTGATTCAGTAAGAAGGATGCGGCTGATCAGTTCGGCCTCGGAGTCCATAAAACTGGAGAAAGACTGGTCCATATTTTCAGCAAGCTGACCCAATCGATCAAATGCCAAAAGACTTCCCAACCGATTGGTCTGAATGGATTGGGACAAACGTTCCCACGCGCGCTCCAATGGCTGATCCATCTGCTCAATCCGGCGATCAAATGGCAGATAGACTCCAATGAAGAGAGCAGACCAAAGGACTAAAAAGACTACAATCCAACGTGCGTCTGCCAGCAGTCGATAATACCAACCCTTCATCATGAGCCCTCGGCTGAAATGGTGTTGGTGGAAACAGCAGCAGGTTGCACCCGTTTCCATGAAGTTTCTTCTTGGCGGGAATTCGATGTTGGAGCCTGAACTTGATCGGAGACACTCGGGAGCTCGAGAATGATGGCAAAATGCCTGTCGCGAAGAATGACATTGGAAGACACAATGGAACGACGCGCATTCCCTGGCAACGTGTCTGCCCTGAGAATAAAGTCCGATTGACGAAAAAAGGCCACAGTTTCTTCCAGTCTGCGGCGCATGGCTTCCCCTTTTGCATCCAGCACCATTTCCAAAACCAGTCCGCGATCCATGACGATACGATTGGTAGTGCTTGATAGCACGCTATTGGTATCATCAGCCAGCGCACGAGCCTGGAGCTGATCTCCTATGGAGTAATAAGAATCGATGTCTGCGAGCAGGACCATCCAGCCTGGATCCTCACTGGAAATACTCTGAAGAGTCTCGAGGGTCTTCAGGACAGCCACTGTCTGATCTTCGGCCATTAGAAGAGGCCTGAGCATTTGATACTCCTCTTTGAGGCTATCGAATACCTCAAGACTTTTGCCAACCCTTGCCTCCACTGAATCAAGCTCCTCAAAAAGATCACTCTTGATATCCCACAGCATCGATTTCTGTATAAAGGCAGCCACCAGCATCACCGTAATGAGAAAGCAAGCGACCAATGCAGCTGATCGAAAAGCAAGGTCGACCTGCTTTTGGTCCCATGCCTGCTTGACCTCTTCTGGCAGCAAGGATGGAAGGGATATCGACTTTTTGCACGTGGCCATGCACGCTCCATCTTGCCGCAGATTCTTTGACTTCCAGCCAATCGAGGTTTCATGGACCCAGTTTTCAAAGGGTAGAACCGAGGATCCCAAATGAAGTTGCAATTGGGAGGCCCAATCAGATCGACTACCCGGTTCACAGATCAGCAAACATGGCAGCTGCCGTTCCACAGAAGAGGACACTCTGCCCTCTCGATTGCCGTGTTCGAGAATCGTGCGCTCCATTTCGCGAGCCCAGGCCTCTCCAATGCTTTGAATGCCACTTGAGAGTGGTGAAAGTTTGGGTGTTGTAGAAGAGGATCCCCCCCCCAATCGATACGTCCCTTTGGCGGATTGCCCTCTTTCCTTGGCCAGGGCATGTCCAATGGGATAAAAATGAGATAGCAGAGGGGTATGGTCCTCAAACACCACCAAAGAAGTTCCTCCATCCAATACTTCCACAAGCATCCAGTTACCTTTTGGGCGTCTGAGATGCTGAATGCCTGACCAGCAAGCATCATGGCTACCGATGACATCGCAAATGGCGACATTTTCAATGCCATGTTCGCGGATGATTTGCTGGATCTCATCATCCTGACAGTAGGTAACCCAGTAGGTTGATCGATCCGACTGATGGGATGGCAGCAACTCATGATCCAGAATCACTTTCTTTTGCCCGAGCCCCGAGAGCTTTTTAGCTTGTTTCTGAAGATCCTGATCGATGAGGTCCGGTGTCGTTGCCTCACACGTGATGGACTGGGAAATGGTCAGGGCATGGGGCAAAACGATAACCCAGGAGTTCTCTCGGTGTTGGTCGACAAAAGCGGCCCAGTGCTCAGCGTTTTTTAAACCGTTTCTGGGAGTTACCGCCGTATCCAGCGTGTAGAGCTCTGACACGATCTGACTCGGAATGGGGTAACCGTCGAGATAAACCCCCACCCGCACGGCGTCATGCTCTGGCAACATCACCACCAAGCGCCGTTGCCGCCAAAGCATTTGTTTGATCCGATGGATCATGGGCATCAATGTCAATTGGGAGCTAAGCTCGTTCTGTTGAATGAAAGCGGGTCACCTTGGGGCAGTTCATCATACCTGAGAAATTCACCTGATTCGGATACGAGCGTCGCTGTGACAAAAATGAGCAAATAACGAGGTTTGTTAATTTCGGTGCGACGACGAAATGCAGATCCGACAAAAGGAATCTTACCGAGGATAGGCACTGATTCCACGTAGGTTGACTGCTCGCGTTCCAAAACCCCCCCCATGACGACCGTTTGACCCGATTGGACGATGACACGCGTCGCCAAAGACTGTGTTCTCAACTCGGGAAGCTTGATTTCGAAGCTCTTGTTTCCATCGGTCACCTCCGCAAAAGTAACAATCTTTACGTCCTGATTCACTTCCGGGCTCAACGCAAGGTAAATGGATTGTCCATCTCCCCCGATGCTGGCAAGGACATCGAGTTTCACCCCGGAATTGATCGATTTCGGGGCTCCTTTCGGCACCAGTGAGGTATTCAGGCTGACCAAATTAGAACTGGCATCTCCACTCTGAATCGACTGGGTTACCTGGTATTCCTCATAGTAGTATTGAACCTTCCCATCTGAGATGGTCGCTGGAAGATTGTTGATAAGGGTCAATCGAGGAGCACTCAGTGTTTGAGTTTCACCCTCCTGCTCGAGGGCTGTCAACGTGACACTCAAATTGTCACGATCCAGAACACTGGTGAAGGTTTCCTGCATACCAGCTCCGATATTTTCAGGTCCGAAACCCAGAAAATCACTGGGGTTTTGCCCTTCGCCACCCACTTTTCGACCGGTTTCCCAAAGTGCCCCCAGCTGCATGAAGGCAGCCTCAGATACGGTAATAAAGCGTGCTTCGATAAAGACCTGCTGAAGATGCCGATCGTATTCTTCAATAATCCGCTCAAGAACCGCAAGCTGTTCGCGAGTTCCCGTCGCCAGGATGATGTTCCGCTCGTAGTCAATTTCCCAAGAGGAGCCGTTGAAAAACTTTTTAATGGCGTTTTCGATTGCTGGCGCCCCCGCGGCACCATCTCGAACAAACGATTTGGCTTTTTGGTTGGTTACAGTTATCACATCGCCATTTTTCTGGCGAGTCTCTGTTTTGGTAATCTCATCCGCTCCGAAAATCGCCGGAAGAATGAATCCTTTTCGCAGTCGATAGATGCGCGTTTCCTCGATGGTTTTGGTTTCATCCTTCCCATCGACAATCCAGATGAGATCGTCACCCACTTGAAACTGAAGGGAAAAATTTCGCTGAATGTATTCGAGAAATTCACCCAGCCTGACTTTTTGGAAATTGACACTGAGCTTCTGCTTGAAGGCCTCAAGTGAGCGATCTGCCACAAAATTAACCTCCTCCTTGTCACCAATCTCAAAAATGATGGTTTCCAGATCCACATCGTCCATTTTAACGGATATTTCCTTGTCCAGTTCTCGCGCCATACGACCTTGCTGTGTTGTAAAATCAAACATTTCACTGGATCGAAGGATGGTCATGGTCTTATTGAAGGTATCAGGCACGTAAGGGGTGGATTCAATTTGCTGCACGGCATCCCTCAGGTCTTTTCGTGGAGGCAGCCCCCTGTCGGTCTGGTCGGCAACCAAAGACTTAATCGAAGGACTGAAAACCGAGTTTTTGGAGTCTATTTGCCTAATTTTATCCTCAAGGGCTTGATCCCTCACCATACGAGCCTGCTTGGATACCCATCGATAGATACGTTCGACAGAAGGATCCATGGGACCAGTGGAGGCACTTTCAAGGTTATGCACCTCGGTTGCCAGGGATTCAGCCTGCTCCCACAGACCACGGTTGGCTAAACTGAAGATTTGCTTGAATTCATGGTCATACTTCAGGTTGTAGTCTGCTTTGGAACCTTTGCTGTTTTGGTGTTCGATCAGAAAATCATCCGTTTGCTTCTTCGAAGCAGTGGACACTAATTGCGGTGAAGAAGTAGGTGGTTCGACATCCTCAACCGGTTGAGCTGATGCCACCTTTTCTTGGTTGGCCGTCTGACAGCTGGCAAGAAAAAACAGACAACAAAACCACAAGGATCCATTCAGGAGAAGCAATGCACTAGAGCTCTGCGAAATATTTATCGGTCTTGACTGGCTCTCATTGCAGTCGCCGGGGTGGTCCACGGCAGTATCAGGATGTTGCGAACTGAGCATGAAAACAGCTGTTTCGGGTCAAGGAAAGCATGGGAATGTATCATGAGCCTTGTTTACCTCAACTTTACAATATGCTCCATTTCGGGCTAAAATCAAATGGGAACAGGGAATACGAAGACCCGTTCAATAAAGACCATTCATCATGGCGTCTCGTGATTAGAGGCAAAACTTGACTCAATAGTCGCGATGTAAAAGAAAGTCGGCCATGGCGTGCAGGGCCTTGGCTTTCGCGCCAAATGGCTTGATGGCATCAAAGGCTTTTTGAGTGAGCCTTGCCGCCTGGCGTCTGGAGCGTGACAAGCCCATCAAGGCTGGATAGGTAGCCTTTGCGGCAGCTTGATCCTTGCCTGCGGTCTTGCCTAATTGATCACTGGATTGGGTGACGTCCAAAATATCGTCCACCACCTGAAATGCCAGTCCAACATGCCGTCCAAATTCACTGAGAGCCTGGAGTCTTGCAGGGGTGGCGTTGGCGCTCATGGCCCCAAGGCGCAAGGAACATGACAGAAGTGCTGCGGTTTTTGAGGCGTGAATGTATTGCAGTTGCTTGACTGATATCTGCTGACTGCCCTCTGCCTGCATGTCCGCCACTTGGCCAGCAATCATGCCAATGGAACCCGATGCGCGCGCAAGCTCTTGAATGGCATCCGAAACCGAATAGCGTCGGGTCGGGCTGGATTGCGCCAGGATTTCAAAAGCAAACGTCAAGAGGGCGTCACCACTCAAAATAGCCATGGCTTCACCGAAGACTTTGTGACTGGTGGGCCTTCCCCTTCTCAAGTCATCGTCGTCCATGGACGGTAAATCATCGTGGATGAGGGAGTAGGTATGCACACACTCCAGGGCACAAGCGGCGTGCAATGCAAGCTCCGGGCTGCCACCACATGCCTCAGCTGCTGCCAGACATAACGCCGGTCTCATACGCTTGCCTCCAGCAAAGATCGAATAGCGCATGGCCTTGTGGATGGTCGAAGGCTTAATGCGCGGACCCGGCAGGAATGAGTCGAGAGAGCGATCGACCAACCGGGTGCTTTGTGCCAAATAATCAGATAGGTTGAACTTGTTCGAGGACTCCTGCATGCATTTTAAATCATTTGAGGACCTTTGTCTTAGCCAGATCGAGCCTCGCCTTCAAGCAAGAAGCAGCTTTCGAAAAGCTCTTGCCTAAAACCATCAGGGATAGAAAGATTTCTGCAGCCATCTGACTTTGTGACAAAAGTACCTGAATGAATGCCTTCAAGTCCGTGTTAGGTTTGAGTCTCAGATGGATCACCATGCTGGGGTGGTCATTTCACTTACTGGCGGCATTGGCGGTCCAGGGTAAGGAGAACCCGCTGCCGGCCCCATGGGAGGACTCTCCCAGGGCTCGTAAAGTAAGGGTGGTTCCGACCATCGACCAGACAAGTCAACCCGCCATCTAGCGAAAGGCCGAAGAAGACACCACCCCTCGCCCTCTGCTCGTGGCACTGCACAGTTGGTCCGGAGACTTTCTGCAGGCAGCAGGCCATGCCTACCTCCGGGAGGCCATTCAACGGAACTGGCATTTCATGCACCCTCACTTCAGAGGGGTTAATCAGGTTCCGGAAGCAACTTGCTCGGATCTTGCCGTTAGGGACATCGTCGATGCAGTTCATTTTACCAAGTCAGCCGCACGAGTCGACCAAAGCCGCATTTACCTCGTGGGAGCTTCTGGCGGTGGCATGGCAGCGCTGATGATGGCGGCAAGGGCTCCCGGGATCTGGGCGGGAGTTTCAGCATGGGTTCCCGTCTCGGATTTATTTTGTTGGCATGAGGAAGCACGAGAAAGAGGGCTCAAATACGCCGGCATAATCGAATCGAGCTGTGGGGGACCTCCGTTTGAAAGTGCTTTGGTTGATTTTCAGTATTACCGACGTTCTCCGCTGTTTCATTTGGAAAACGCCCGAGGCGTCACCATGGATATCAATACTGGCATCATGGATGGGCACCTGGGGAGTGTTCCCGTCGGACACGCCATCAAGGCATTCAATCGTCTCGCCAAACCTGCTGACCAAATCCACGCGGCCTGGATTCAAAAGGTCGAAAGCAAGCAAGGCACTCAGATGCTCGAATCCAGCGAATCGATCGCGGATGCCACCTACGGTCCCAAACAACCTCTTTTCAGACGACATTCTGGGAAAGCGAGGCTGACAATCTTTGACGGAGCCCATGAAATCATTCTTTCTGCCGCCATCGACTGGCTGAGTCATCAGCAGAAAGATTCACCTGAGTTCCCTTAGCCTTTCCTGCGCGAGGCTAGACCGATTCATGCATTGTCACATCAGGCTGGATCCGTTAAAAAAGGATTGTTTGGCAGGATGATCACTAACTTGCAAATCAAGGTCGGGCTATGATCCGACTCAAAGATATCGCCCAGGCAGGAAACGTTTCCGTGATGACCGTCTCGAAGGTCATGAGGGACGCACCTGATATCTCCGCCAGCACCAAAGCCCGGATTCGTCGATTGGCCGATGAGATGGGGTATGTTCCAGACGCCACAGCTCGAGGACTCCGAAGTCGCAAGACGCGACTCTTTGGATTGGTCATTTCGGCAGCTACCAACCCGATCTATGCCCGCGTCATGATGGCGATTGAGCAACGCGCCCACCAAACAGGCTATGACATCCTTTTTGCTCATTCCCTGAACGATCCGGAGAGAGAAGCCGCATGCATACGTCGCATGCTGGCTCGAAGAGTGGATGGACTCTTCATCTCGCCCGTCTATCGGCTGGAACCTCATGCGCCCATCTACAAGGAAATCAGCAAGCATGAGACTCCTTGTGTGATACTCGGGCATCGCGCGCCATTCTGTGAGGAGTTTGCCCACGTCGAAACCGATAGCTTGAATGCTTCATGGGAAGCCACGCGGCATCTTGTTGGTCTTGGGCACCGAAAAATCGCTTTTTTTTCCGGCCCTCTGGCAGCCCCTTGGGCCAAAGATCGGCTGGAGGGTTATCGCTTGGGACTCAGGGAAGCGCGTATACCATGGGATGATCAACTTGTCTTTCAGGCCGGAGGCACGGTCGAGGAAGGCCAGCGCGCAGCTGAGCAGTTCCTGGCTGAACACACTGAGGCGACAGCCATCCAAGCCGTCAATGACCTGGTGGCTATCGGGGCGGCCGGGCGCCTGATCGAAAAGGGCATCCACATTCCAGATCAAATATCTGTTGTTGGCTTCGGAAACATTCTCACCAGTGAACATTTTCGCGTTCCCTTAACCACCATTCGGCAACCAAAAATGAGACAAGGTGAGGCTGCCATGGACATCATGGAATCTTTAATGAGGGGCGAAAGCGCGGAGTCCGCAATTCTGCCTGCCGAGCTGATCCAACGTGCCAGCACCGCAGCGCCTCCTGCGGAACCTTCAGCATAAAAAAATTCGAGAGCCCAGTTTGGCAGCCCGCCGAAGCCGTCCCGATCATTGGGTATCGAGGGCTGTGGTGCACGGTTCTCGTAAACTCATTGCCAATCAAGATTTAACCCCACTTGAGCTTTTTGACATGCGCTGGGATGTCTCTGAAAACACCTCTTTGCAAGATGCAGAGGCTGAGCAGGCGAAAGTCACGCTTTCAGCATTAAAGGAGTGGCCTTGCTGCAATCGCAGCCCACCGGCAGGGTTTTCTCGAGTCTAAGAGACCAAGAAAATCCATGAAGGAGGCCCATCATCCTCGCAATAGCCCGTTTAGATGGGCACCCCGATTCGCTTCAGCCAATGCCCTCACTCACCGACCAGCCCCCATCCACATTGACGATTTGACCGGTTACAAAATGAGATGCATCCGATAAGAAATAAGCAGCAGCCTCATCTAGGTCTTCAGGCTGCCCCATGCGCCCTCCGTCCAGAGGTTGTTTAGTCTCGATGTAGTCCATGATGCCTTCGTCGGATTGGGCTCGAGCCGACATAGGAGTCGCAACCAGACCAGGGCACAACAAATTGATACGAATACGGTCTTTGGCGTAAAAGGATGCCATAGAGCGAGTCAGGCCCTCCAACGCTGCCTTGGAGGCAGCATAGGCGTGAGTGACGAAATGCCTTGCGGATGGAGCATGCCCCAGCACAGAGCCGCAATTCAGGATCGCCCCTCCGGTCTTTTGTTCAAGGAATTGATGAATAGCGGAACGGTTGGATAAGAAGACCGAATCCAGATTCCATCGAAGCGTCTTTTGCCATCCCTCATCGGTGATGGTATGCAAAGGGCCATCGCCCCATCGGCGACCACTACCCCCGGCGACGTGGTAAAGCCCATCGAGGCGACCAAAAGTCTTCACCACCTTACGAAATAAATCCCTGACCTGATCTTCCATGGTTGCGTCAGCTCCCAAGGCCACACCTCGTGTTCCCAGCCAGGAAGTCGCTGATTCGAGCTTGGCTGGGTCACGGCCAGAGACAGCTACTTGAGCACCTCTTTGCATGAATGCCTTGGCCGCTGAAGCCCCTAGGCCACTAGTCCCACCTACAACCAGAAAATGTTTACCTTCCAAGTTCATGGAGAAGCCACATCCAACCGATACTTAAACGATTCCCAGCTTTTTGAATCGTGATTTGATCTGGCGGTAGTGAAAATCGGTGGAACATAGCTTTTCAAGCTCCCCCTTTTTGAAGTGCTTGGCCACTTCCGGATCCTTGAGCAGCTGCTTCTTGAAGTCAGCACCTGTGTCACCCGCATGCTTGCTCTTCCATGTCTCCATGGCATTGCGCTGAACAAGGGCGTAGGAAGCCTCTCGTGTGAGACCTTTCTGTATGAGCGCCAGAAGGACGGTTTGCGAATGCCACATGCCGAGAGAAAGTTGCATATTTCGCTCCATGTTGGCCGGGTAAACAATCAATCCGTCCGTCAGATCCGACAATTTGTTGAGCATGTAATCTAGCAAGGTGCACGAATCGGGAAAAATCACTCTCTCGACAGAGCTGTGGCTGATATCACGTTCGTGCCATAGAGCCACGTTTTCAAGCGCTGCGAGAGCGTTGCCTCTCAACACACGTGCCAGCCCTGTCAAGCGCTCACCCGTAATAGGGTTGCGCTTGTGGGGCATCGCGCTGGAACCTTTTTGTCCTTTGGAAAAGAATTCTTCGGCCTCCAACACCTCCGTGCGCTGTAGATGCCTGAACTCCGTTGCCCAACGCTCAATGCTGGCACCGACCAAGGCGATCACCGTCATGAATTCGGCATGGATGTCCCTTTGAACCACCTGAGTCGCGATGGGCGCTGGTTTGAGCCCCAAACGCCGGCAAACCGCAGCTTCGACCTTGGGAGAAAGGTGGGCATTGGTCCCCACCGCACCCGAGAGTTTTCCAACGGCCACTTGCTTTCGGATATCCTTGAGGCGGCGTTCGGCACGCCCGAATTCATCGAACATCAAGGCCATTTTGAGCCCGAAGGTGGTGGGTTCAGCATGAATGCCATGGCTGCGCCCTATCATGGGAGTAAAGGCGTGTTTTTTGGCCTTTCGGGCAATGACCTTACGAAGCTGAATCACGTCCTGATGGAGGATGTCCACCGATTCCACCATCTGCACGGCAAATGCCGTGTCGATGAGATCACTGCTGGTCAAACCGTAATGGAGCCATCTGGAAGCCTTATCATTGATATTTTCGGCCACATTGGTGGTAAAGGCGATCACATCATGGTTCAGCGTTCGCTCCAATTCCTTGCAGCGATCAATGGAAAAAGCTGCCCCTTTCTTCATTTTCCGAAAATCGCGCAAAGGCACCAGACCCTGCTCCACCAATGCCTCGGTGGCCAACAGTTCAATCTTGAGCCATATTTCCAGCTTTCGCTGTTCGATCCAGATATCCCGCATGGCGGGACGTGCGTAACGAGCTATCATACCCAGAGAAAGAAACGTCACCCCTAACCAAAAAAAAAGTAAAAACCGCAACCAGATCATGATTTATCCTCTTGGCGGCTACAAAAAGGTGTGTGCGACATTTGACAAGCTCACCCTGCACCGATATAGATTTCACATCGAACATTCTTAAATCTTATAGAAAAATCATATGGCTATCTCCGTTGGAACCAAAGCACCCGATTTCACCCTTAAATCCAAGAATGCCGAAGGCGTTTCAGACATCAGCCTCAGCAGCAATATCGGTCAGAAAAACACCGTCATCCTGTTTTTCCCTCTGGCTTTCACAGGGGTTTGCACCACTGAATTGTGTGATGTCACCGCTGGTTTGGGTCAATACAGCGACCTCAATGCTGACGTGATCGGCATCAGCGTAGACAGCCCCTTCGCACAGGAAGCCTGGGCACAGAAGGAAAATATCGGCATTGCCTTGGCGAGTGATTTGAACAAAAAGACCGCTGCCGACTATGGAGTGCTGTTGGATGATCTTCTTGGATTCGGAGCCACCAGCGCCCGCGCCGCCTTTGTCGTGGATAAGGATGGGGTGGTGCAATACTCCGAACAAACCCCAACTCCCAAGGACCTTCCGAATTTCGACGCCATCACGGAAACCCTCAAGGGCCTTCAGTAAAGAGCGTCGCTCAATCCTGTTTTCACCAAACTGCGGCTCTCTAACGAGGGCCGCAGCTTTTTTGTGGATTGATGGATGGCCTTTGTTTTGAGCCGATGAATTACCGCTCAGAGTGTCGGGCCGAGCATCCAAGGCGCAAATTCCTCGTCACCCATGCCTTGGGATTCGCTCTTGGTGCTTTCCCCGCTTGCGACGCGCAGAATCTGATCGAAAAGTCGCTTACCTACCTCTTGAACTGTCTCCCGACCATCGATGATTGTGCCAGCATTCAGATCCATATCATCTTCCATCCACTCATAGAGGGGAGTGTGAGTGGCTACCTTGATACATGGAGCGGGTTTGCACCCAAAGACACTTCCACGACCCGTAGTAAAAACACCCAAATTGCACCCCCCGGCCACCAGTCCCGTCATACTCACCGGATCATTTCCCGGAGTGTCCATGAAGCAAAGTCCTCGAGACTGAATCGCTTCGGCATATTGGTATACGGCCTCAAGTGGCGCCTGCCCCGCCTTTGCAATGGCTCCAAGGCTTTTTTCATAAATGGTCGTCAAGCCTCCTTCCTTGTTGCCATGCGATGGGTTGTTATCAATGGTCGCTCCGAATTTCGCTGTGTAGTCCTCCCACCAATGAATCATGTCGACAAGACGTTCGCCCACTTCGGTAGAAGAGGCACGCTGAGTCAGCAGGTGCTCGGCACCGTATATCTCGCTGGTTTCTGCCAGAACGGACGTACCCCCCTCTTGAACCAGACAATCCGAAGCCACCCCCAAGGCCGGATTGGCCGTGATGCCGCTATGGCCATCGGAACCTCCACAGTTCATGGCCAAGGCCAGATCACTGATGGGACGAGGCGTCCTTCGGAAGTCATTGAGTCTTGGGAGCATCTTCTGCACTGCCTCGATGCCTGCTTCAACGGTTTTGCGTATGCCCCCAAGAGACTGGATATTCATGTGGAAAGGATCGTCGTGCGGTTTCTGAGGATCCCGTAATCCATAACGCTGGATAATCTGCGGTATTTGGTTGACCTCGCACCCAAGCCCTACCAGCAGATATCCCGAAATGTTGGGGTGCACCGCCATTCCGGCAAGGACGCGCTGGAGAACCTCCAAGGGTTTGTCAGGCATCAGGCTGCAGCCTGATTTATGCGTGAGGGCCATCACTCCATCGACATGAGGAAAATCGCGGCGGAAATCCTCTCCCCTGAAATGCTGTGCAATGTATTTGGAAACCGAGGCCGAGCAATTCACGCTGGAGATGATGGCCAGATAATTGCGGGTCCCCGAACGTCGCCCGGGACCGCGATCAAATCCCATGAAGGTCAAAGGCTCTTCTCTCGTGGTTCTTTGCAAAGGCCTGAAGGCCTCACCAATGCGGTAATCGCGCCCAAAATCACCCATCCCAAGATTGTGCACATGGACATGATCTCCCGGGTGGATCTCCTGCGTTGCAAACCCGATGATCTGACCATATTTAAGCAGCGGATCACCCTTGGACAGGGAGCAAAGTGCCACTTTGTGGCCGGCAGGAATCGTGGATTGGATTTCCCAGATCTTATCCCCACGCTCGACTCGAACGCCTTTCTTGAGTGTTCGCTTGAGCACGGCAACCTGATCCTCCGGGTGAAGCTGGAGCCAGACATCATCAAATGGCACGTTCATGAATGGCTGACATCATGAAAAATTACCCACTCCATGACCAGCAAATCATGCTCTCACCTTTTCACTTGCCATCCCTTCGCCCACTAATTTTGATGGTGTCATGCATCACGAATACGTAGAGCGAGTGGTCAATCTGATCAAGCCTGATTCCCACCGAATTTACAACATGTCGGTTCAGGAGGCAGAGCAACGAATTCTATCCGGTGACCCCAACGGAGTGGAAGGAATTGATGGATCCTTTGCACTGCTGGCCAAGGAGGGGAAAACCGTTCGAATGGCAAGGTCCATGGATCGCCCCATGCGTTACTTCCTGGCCAAACGGGAAGAGGGTCCTGCGCTGATCGTAGCTGAAAGGATGGATGCCATTTCAGAATGGCTTCAGGAGGAAGGCCTGGGAGATCAATTTCACCCCAGCTACACCCGGATGGTTCCAGCCCATTATGTCGTGGAAATCCTGCTGATTGGCTGTCCGGACCCAGACCCTGTTTACACCCGCTATTTTGACCCGCAAAAAAACACGCAGCCCAATGATTTGGATACCATTGGAGCCCGATACATCGGGGCTCTGGCTGAGGAAATTCAGAAGTGGATTTCCAGTTTACCAGGCGAAGAGCCTATCGGCGTCTGTTTTTCCGGCGGCATTGACAGTGGCGCTGTGTTTCTCACAACCCATCACGTCATGCAGTGCATGGGAACCCCCTTGAGCCGTCTTAAAGCATTCACACTCAATTTGGGTGGAGGAGCCGATATCGATCAGGCCCGTTCGTTTCTGGCGCAAACCGGACATGCGCTCTTTTTGGAAGAAATGCAGGCCTCGATTCATGACGTAAGGGTCGAGGAAGTGTTAAAGACGATCGAAGATTACAAACCTTTGGATGTGGAGTGTGCGGCCATGGGGTTGCTTCTTCACCGCTGCATTCGGGCCCAATATCCAGGCTGGACCTATATGGTGGACGGAGACGGAGGCGATGAAAACCTGAAAGATTATCCCATCGAGGAAAATCCTGAACTGACCATCAAAAGTGTCCTGCACAACCAAATGCTTTATCACGAGGGCTGGGGTGTAGGAAAAATCAAACACTCCCTGACCTACAGTGGAGGCCTGAGCCGATCATACACCAGAACGTATGCCCCCGGAAAAAGCCTGGGATTCGAGGGTTTCAGCCCCTTCACCCGTCCCACAGTCATTCGCGTCTCAGAGGGCATTCCCTACATCGATCTGACAGACTATCATCACGGTAAACTCTATGATCTGAAAGGAGACATCGTTGCGAGGGGTGTGAAGGCTGTCACCGGAATCGAGATGCCCATTTTTGAGAAAAGACGCTTTCAGCACGGAACGATCAGCGAGGCACAACTTCGAGGTGCCATCACCAACAACGAACAACGACTCCGGCGCCGGTTCAACGCCCTGTACGAGGTGTTTTAGATCAGTGAGATCCTAGATCCCAGGAGTCAGGATTTGAATGTTTTGGGACCCTACGTGAGTCAGGATGGATCGCAGGCAGAACGGAAGAGTGCTCCAGCGTAATCTCTATTCATTTTGGAAATGAAATCCAGACTGATTTCTTTGGGACAAGCAGCTTCGCACGCACCCGTCACGGTACAACTACCAAATCCTTCCTCGTCCATTTGACCGACCATGGCAAGAACGCGGCGATCTTTTTCGACTTTCCCTTGAGGCAAGAGCCCTAGATGGCCCACTTTCGCGGAGACGAAAAGCATGGCAGAAGCGTTTTTGCAGGCAGCCACGCATGCGCCACAGCCAATGCACTGGGCTGCATCCATCGCGCTATCGGAATCAGACTTTGGAACAGGAATGGCATTGGCGTCCGGTGTGCCTCCAGTGCTGGTAGAAATGAAACCGCCTGACTGAATGATTCGATCGAAAGCAGACCGATCGACCCTGAGGTCACGCACGATTGGAAAGGGTTTTGCCCTCCATGGCTCGATGGTGATGGTTTCCCCGTCACGAAAATGCCGCATGTGCAATTGACAGGCAGTCGAGGCTTTCTGGTCTCCATGGGGTGTTCCATTGATCACCACCGAACACGTACCGCAAATACCTTCGCGGCAATCAGAATCAAAGGCTATGGGCTCCTCGCCTTTTGACATCAAGGACTCATTGACAACGTCCAGCATCTCCAGGAAGGACATGTCCTGGTGTATGTCTTTGGCTTCGTATGAAACGAAACCTCCAGGTTCGCCGGCATTTTTTTGACGCCACACATTCAAGGTTAGATTCATTACTTGTAGCTCCTTTGGGTCATTTTGACTTCTTGATAATTCAGCGATTCCTTGTGAAGAGCTGGAGTCTGGTCTTCACCCTGATGCTCCCATGCGGCAACGTAGGCAAAATCATCGTCGTTGCGCAGTGCCTCACCATCTTCAGTCTGGTATTCGGTTCGGAAATGACCACCACAAGATTCCTCCCTGTGCAAGGCGTCTCGGCAAAGCAACTCGGCAAATTCCATAAAATCAGCCACACGGGAAGCCTGCTCCAATGCCGGATTCACGCCCTTGGCCTCACCGGGGACACTCACCTCATGCCAGAATTGTTCCCGCAGTTTGGGGATGGTCGCAATGGCCTCTTCCAGACCCTGACGATCCCGGGCCATTCCACATTTTTCCCAGACCATTCGGCCGAGTTCCCAGTGCATGCTGCGAACGGAACGTTTGCCCTTGATGGAGAGAAGTCGATTAATTTTAGATTGCGCATTAGCCTCGGCCTGCCCAAAGGCATCGTGAGAGGTAGAAGGACGGTTTTGTGAGTGAGAAGCAAAATAATGACCGATGGTGTATGGAATGACGAAATATCCATCAGCAAGACCTTGCATCAAGGCACTCGCTCCAAGGCGGTTGGCCCCATGATCCGAAAAGTTGGCTTCTCCGAGAACAAAGAGGCCTGGGATGTTGCTCATGAGATTGTAATCCACCCAAAGCCCCCCCATGGTATAGTGAGGAGCCGGGTAAATGCGCATGGGCTGCTGGTAAGCATTTTCCCCGGTGATTCGCTCGTACATGTCGAACAGATTGCCGTATTTTTCTTTGACCGAGTGCTCACCCATTCGCTGGATGGAATCTGAAAAATCCAGAAAAACGCCATAACCGGTAGGTCCAACTCCAAGACCCGCGTCGCATGATTCCTTAGCTGCTCGAGAGGCAATATCGCGGGGAGCCAGATTGCCAAAACTGGGATATTTTCTTTCGAGAAAATAGTCACGCTCAGCTTCCGGGATATCCCAGGGTTTGCGCTGATCGCCTTTTTGTTTGGGAACCCAAACGCGACCATCATTGCGCAATGACTCGGACATAAGAGTCAACTTGGACTGATGATCGCCACTGACAGGTATGCAGGTAGGGTGAATCTGGGTGTAGCAGGGATTGGCAAAAGTAGCTCCCATCTTGTGCGCTCGATAGGTGGCCGTCACGTTGCAGCCAACTGCATTGGTCGAAAGGTAAAAGACCGGACAGTAGCCACCGGTGGCGAGAATCACCGCATCAGCAGAATGTCGACTGAGTTCACCCGTCGTGACATTACGCACGATCACGCCCTTGGCGTGACCATCGACCAGCACGAGATCCTGAAACTCAGTCCGGGGAAACATCTGCACGTTACCCAAACCAATCTGTCGACTCAGAGCCTGGTAGGCACCAAGAAGCAATTGCTGCCCCGTCTGACCTCGTGCATAAAAGGTACGGGACACTTGAGCACCACCAAAGGAGCGATTGGTGAGGTATCCGCTGTATTCGCGAGCAAAGGGAACCCCCTGTGCCACACACTGATCGATAATGTTACGACTAATTTCAGCGAGACGATGCACATTGGCCTCCCTGGCCCTGAAATCACCCCCTTTGATGGTGTCGTAGAACAGCCTGTGCACGCTGTCGCCGTCATTCTGGTAGTTCTTTGCGGCGTTGATTCCCCCCTGAGCGGCAATGGAGTGGGCTCTTCGGGGGCTGTCCTGATAACAAAAACATTTTACCTTGTAGCCAAGCTCAGCAAGGGTCGCTGAAGCGGAGGCACCTGCAAGCCCCGAACCCACAACAATGATTTCAAACTTCCTCTTATTGGCTGGATTGACCAGCTTGAGGTCGAATTTGTGACGTTCCCACTTGCTTGCCAAAGGGCCTGACGGAATATTTGAATCCAACTGCATGATTAAGGTGCCTCCTTCCCAAAGCCTAGCAAAATAGCCACTGGAATCGATACGTTGCCAATAAAAACGCTCCAACCAACCAGCAAAGCAAAATTGTGGAAGGCTAGGCGGAATCTCCCGACGCTCCATCCGAGGGACTGAAACAAACTCTGCATTCCGTGGCTGAGATGAATCGCTAATAAGGTGTTTGCCAAAATATAGAAGGCAGCAGACAAAGGGTTGCTGAATCCCCGAACCACCATCGCAAAAATATCGTGGCGCCCTTCGCTGTCCACGCCCTTGTAGTCGGGAGAAATGGTAAAATCAAAAAGATGGTAAATAATAAAACTCAAAACAATAAGCCCACTCCAAATCATCGTTCGGGATGCGAAGGTGGTGCTGCGAGACTGCTTCACTTGGTAGGCGACAGGCCGAGCACGACGATTGTCCCTGACAAGAGAAATGGCTGAAGCAATGTGCAGAAAAACGCATGCCAGAAGGGAAATGCGGGCAATCCAGAGAAGCTTCGGCATGGACTTCAGGAAAGCTCCATAAGCGTTGATCTTGTCGGAACCGAGAAAAATTTGGAGATTGCCTAACATGTGGCCAATGACAAAGCCAAACAATGCGAGACCCGTCATCCCCATA
>CACEMW010000017.1:0-44491 GCA_902560705.1 uncultured Verrucomicrobiota bacterium | reverse complement strand
GGGTGGCAATGCCGGCGTGGTCAGTGCCGGGCAACCAAAGCACTTCCTTGCCTTCCATGCGGGCCTTACGAGCCAGAATATCCTGAATGGTATTGTTGAGCACGTGGCCCATGTGCAATACCCCGGTGACATTCGGCGGAGGGATGACGATGGAGAAGCCGGGTTTTTCCGAGGCTGGATCGGCTTCAAAAAAGCGCTCATCCAGCCATGTCTGATACCATTTGGATTCAACTTCGGCGGGTTGATACGCCTTGGGAAGTTCACTCATAGAAAATAGAAACTCAGGACTTCTTCTTACGGGTGAGTCGGTATTCAAAGCTATCGATCAAAGCACGCAGACTGGCTTCCACGATGTTGTCGTGAGCTCCTACGGTCGACCAGGATTCCCGTCCGTCAGTGGATTCGATGAACACGCGCGTTTTGGCGGCAGTGCCTCCAGAGCTGTCCAGAATGCGCACCTTGTAATCCGTGAGTTTGACGGGTTTGAGCTGACGCGGAAAAAAGCGCATCAGGCCACGGCGTAGAGCGGCATCCAGGGCATTGACCGGGCCATCGCCCTCGGCAACGGTATGTTCCACTTCCTCGCCCACCTGCACTTTGATGGTCGCTTGGCAGATGGCAAAGTCGTGATCCATGCGCATGGTGACGTGATAGGCATCGACCTTGAAGGGGGGCTCTGCGTGACTCAAAGACTTTTGGATCAAAAGCGACATGGAGGCCTCCGCTGCTTCGAACTCATAACCCTCATGCTCCAGTTCTTTGACCCGCTGAAGGATCTGCTTGAGTTCCGGAGTGGCGTTGTCCACCCCAAAGCCCAACTCCTGAGCCTTCATCACCACGTTGCTCCGCCCAGCCAGATCGCTGACCAGAATACGGCGCTGGTTGCCAACCGCTTCGGGTTCGCTATGCTCAAAACTGTGAGCCACCTTCTGCACCGCATTGACGTGCATGCCTCCCTTGTGCGCAAAGGCAGTGGAACCCACCCAGGGGCGTCGAGGGTCATGCCGCATGTTGGCAATCTCATCCACAAAGTGGGACAGCTCATGGAGCTTGGGAAGTGAACGAGCCGGCACACAGGTTTTGTTCATCTTCAGGGCCACGTTGGGAATGACGGAAGTGAGGCTGCAGTTGCCCGTGCGCTCTCCATAACCGTTCATAGTGCCCTGCACTTGAGTAGCACCAGCTTCCAGTGCTTCGAGGGCATTAGCCACCCCTACACCAATATCGTTGTGGGTGTGAATCCCAATCCGAGTGGGCACTTTGGCCTGGGCCTCCTGAGTGATCCTTCGCACCTCCGAAGGCAGTGATCCACCGTTGGTGTCGCACAACACCACGGCATCGGCACCAGCTTCAGCAGCCGCAACCCACGTCGCGAGCGCATACTCCGGCTCATCCTTGTAGCCATCAAAGGCATGCTCGGCATCGTAGAACACCTGACGACCCTTGGCTTTCAGGAAGGCCACGGTGTCCGCAATCATGGCGATGTTTTCCGAGGGAGTCGTTCGTAGCACCTCCTTGACGTGCAACAGCCAGGTCTTGCCAAAAATGGTCACTACAGGGGTCTTGGCTTCCAGAAGCAGGGCTACTTGAGGGTCTTCTTCTACCGTGATTTTCTTACGCCGGGTGGAACCAAAAGCAGCGATCTTGGAGTGCTTCCAACGCTTCTTGGCAGCCTGTTGGAAGAATTCAATGTCGCGCGGATTGGAGCCAGGCCAACCCCCTTCGATGTAGTGAATGCCAAAGACATCAAAGCGCTCGGCCAGCCGAATCTTATCAGCGACCGAGAAATTGATACCTTCACCCTGGGTACCATCCCTCAGGGTCGTGTCGTAAATTTCGATGTCAGGTTTCTTGAGGGCCATACAGCTGCCTTCTTCAAAAGTCGTTCAATCTAGGTGGTCAGGGCCATAATTCAAAGAGAAAAACCAGCAGACGCGTGCGCCTATACCGATCCAAAGAGATTCACCGATGCAGGCGACCCATTGAACCTCATGATGGGTCCATCAAAGATGGTTGGAGTCAACTCTGTCCACTGCTGCCGTAACTCTTGAAGTATTTTTTTGAAGTTGAAAGATCCGCAGGCCCTGAGGCTCCTCCGATCACCCCTGCTTCTCGCCGAGCCAGAGAGGCTTTTTGCTTGCCATGCAAAAGGAGGTTCAATCCCTCTCGAATGATCGCAGAGCACGATGTCTTTCGTTGAGCGAAAAGAGCCTTGAGACGACCGTAATCTCGATCGTTTAATCTGAAAGTCACCCTGGGCATCGGTTGAATTTGGATCATGGATCGCTAGTGAAAGCCGTATCAGACATGCCTGGCCGCAGCCTCATCCATCATAGAAAATCTTAGGCTATCAGCTGATACCAGTTGTTGCGCTGGCGGGGTTCGTAGCCGAGGTCCTTGATCAGGCGGTGCATGTCTTCCACCGTCATCTGAAAGGTTGTGCCTGCCTTGCTGACCACATTTTCCTCGATCATGATACTACCCAGATCATTGGATCCATAAGTCAGGGCCACCTGCCCGACTTCCAGGCCCTGCGTGACCCAGGAACTTTGAATGTTGGGAATGTTGTCCAGGTATATGCGGCTCAGGGCCTGCATACGCAGATACTCATGAGCACCAACGGTCTTGGCCTTGAGACGGGTGTTTTCGGGTTGAAAGGTCCAGGCAATGAAGGCGGTGAAGCCCCCGGTGGCATCCTGCTGTGCCCGCACCCGCTCGAGGTGCTCAATCCGATCTTCAAGCGTCTCGACATGACCAAACATCATCGTCGCCGAGGAGTTCAGGCCCATCCGATGCGCTACGTCCATCACCCCCAGCCATTCATCACTCATGGCCTTGAGCGGTGCGATGCGCTGACGCACGCGGTCCACCAGGATTTCTCCTCCGCCGCCGGGGATGGATCCCAGACCTGCTTCCTTGAATTGTCGCAGCAAATCCTCCATGGGCAGATCAAACACCTTCTGAAAATGAATGAACTCGCTCGGGCTGAAGGCATGGATGTTGACCTGCGGGAACTCTTTTTTGATGTGAGAGAGCATGTCCAGATACCAGTCCAAGGTCAAAGAAGGGTGGTGTCCACCCTGCATGAGGATCTGGTTTCCCCCCAGGGCAACGGTTTCCTCGATCTTCTGATCTAGTTCTTCTTTGGTGATGACGTAGGCATCTTCGTCCTTGGCGGTGCGATAAAAAGCGCAGAACTTGCAGTAGACGTTGCAGACGTTGGTGTAGTTGATGTTGCGATCGACATTGTAGGTGATGATCTCGTTGCCGCGCCCGTCATAAGCCTCTGCCTTGGCCAGTTCGCGGCGACGATGCGCCAGAGAACCCAGCACTTCCAAGGGAAGCTGGTAGAGTTGTGCGGTCTCAGCAGCGTTCATCCGCTGGCCTTCCCACACTTTTTCCATCACTGCATCCATGGATGCATCAGCCTTCATGAGGTTAATGTAATCGCATCCGAGGTGGATTCAATGGTGAATCAGTGGACCCTGGATCCTTCACGGCTTGCATGGGTTTCGGGCTCTCAAGGAAAGGGCAGGTAGAAAAAGTCCAGAAGCCCATCACGGTCGCGTGTCGGCTCATCCTGCAGTGCCAGCCTCATTGCCTCCGCGGATCCGATCTCCGCCGATTGCAACGGCAGCTGACTCAAGAGAAGCAGACAAGTAAACCCGTGGATCCAATGCCTCATCAGGCTTCCTTGGGTGCAACGTCAGCTCTCTGGGCTGCTTGATAGACAGCCATGAGAGCCTGATGCAGACCTTCCCAATCAGTAGGAGTGGATTCCCAGCCCGCGCTGAATCGCACGACACGCCCTGCCTCATTGGGCGTGAGCCCCATGGCCTCCATCACATGCGAGGGCTTCTCCTGTCCGCTGGAACAGGCCGAACCGGTGGACACGGCGAATCCCTGCCGATCCAGTTTGACCACCCACCGCATACGGCAGTCCATTTCCGGCATCAGGAGGGTCGAGGTATTCCACAGGCGCTTGGCACATTCTCCGAGAACACGACTACCCGGGAGGGTGCGACATACCTTGTTTTCAAAGTCATTGCGCCACTGCGCACGTTCCTCCAGCCTGTCCAAGTTCATGCTGCTCTCACGGTCCTTGAGCGCGGCCACCATCGACAGAATGCCCGCGACATTTTCGGTGCCTGCGCGGCGATTCATTTCTTGAGGGCCACCGAGGAGTAAAGGGGTAAAACGTCCCTTGGGAGGACACTTGATGAAGCCAACCCCCTTGGGTCCACCATGCTTGTGGCCGCAACCACTGAGCCATTCCACCTGACCCAGACCTTGGGCCGGAAGCCTTCCCATCCACTGGGCAACATCGCAGAAAAAGGCAATTCCTCGGGACTGGCACCAGGCATGAAGGGTTTTCCAAGGCTGCAGAATACCAGTTTCATTGTTGGCCGCCATCACGCACACCACTTCGGGCTGCTGTGTCTCAAGGTTGGCCTCCATCCACGAAACATCGACTTCCCCAGTTGTCGTCACCGGGATCCATCGACAACGATCCCCGAGCCAATGCTGAGCGGCTTCCAGACAACATGGGTGCTCAATGGCCGAAACCCAGACGGTTTTCTCAGGGTCCAGGGTTTGACTCAAATGATACCAAATGGCGTTGTTGGATTCGCTGGCGCTACTAGTCCAGACCACATCCAACGGAGTGCACCCGAGGATGCTGGCCAGCTCCTGACGAGCATCTTCTAGCGCCTTGTCGGCTCGCGAGCCGATGCGGTGCAAACTGGAAGGGTTCCCGGGAAGCTCCTGGGCAGCGCCCATCCACACTTGTCGGGCCACAGGGCTCATGGGTGCGGTAGCGTTGTGGTCAAAGTAATGCAACAAAGGCATTAAACGAGGATTGCATGAGACTGGCGAGTGTCTTTTAGCTCCGCTTCTGTTGACGGACATACCAGCCCAGGGCGAGAAGGTCATAGGCCGCATGGGTGATGATGGGACTGATCAACTGACCGCTGGCCATCCACACCAGACTCAAGTAGAGACCCATCATGGTGGCTAAAAAAAAATAGAGCGGGGTCAGTGCGTGGCAGAGACCAAAGAGAAGAGCCGCGATCATCATGGCAGGCCATCGCCCTAAGGTGCTGGTCAACCCGCCTTCAATGACTCCACGAAACAAGACCTCTTCGCCAATGCCGGCTAGCGCAGAAAGCAAGATGATCTGAAAAAAGGTGCCCTCTCCAAGGAGGGGCATCAGTTGCTCCTGAACCACGCGCCGCAGGGCCGCAAAGGGCTCCCAGGACGACTGGATCATCCAGAAAAATAAGGCAGCCAGCGGAAGGGTGGAGGTCCATCCTATCCCAACTCCGACGGCATCCATCTGCCATAGAGGTCGCAGCGGCAGATTCATCATCCAGGCAAGCAGCCAGGCCACCAGGAGCAAAGAGGCCTCAAATAGAATCAAGCGCGTCACCATGAAAGTGCTTCAATAAGTGCGTCCTTTGCTTTAGGACATCCCTTTCTTCGTCGACGAGGCTTTGGCCGCGACGGACAGATGCGTTTTGAGGAAATGCTTCCATGCCTTTCTGAGCGAAGGACCGGCCATCGAGCGAAGATGGGTTGCTCCGCCACCGAGATGTGGCGCAAATAAACTACGGGCTTTCGTGAGGA
This sequence comes from uncultured Verrucomicrobiota bacterium, assembly GCA_902560705.1. Classification (GTDB taxonomy): domain Bacteria; phylum Verrucomicrobiota; class Verrucomicrobiia; order Limisphaerales; family AAA164-E04; genus UBA7971. Next base: position 38,866 of record CACEMW010000017.1, on the reverse strand, counting down.
GGAGAGTGGATGTCATGCCTCCGGATCGACCATGCTGTCTGTCGCGGCTTTTTCCATGCTGCCACCTCGCCAGTCAAAGGAGGTATCGCCCATGGTGATCAGACTGGGATTGCGGAGGTTTTCACGATTGTAGGAAAGCGTCTGTCCCTCCAAATCCTGGACACAACCTCCTGCTTGCTCCACCACACACTGGGCGGCAGCCGTGTCCCATTCCATGGTGGGGAAATCACGTAGGTAGAGATCAGCCACGCCCTCGGCCACCAGACAGAACTTCAGAGAACTCCCCATGCTGCGCGTCTGGGCGGTGGGGAATCGATAGAGCAAATCGGCCACCATGGGCCCCGCATGATCGCGGCTTGCCACGATGTCCAAAGAATCTGCATGGGGCTTTCGCGTTTGAATACGCTCAACCGCACTTCCGTCGGCCTGCTTGAACGCACCCATTTCTGCTTCGGCCCAGTAAAAAAGCTTCTTGGCTGGGACATACACCAGCCCCAAGTGCGGGACTCCAGAGCGCACCAGAGCGATGTTGACGGTGAACTCACCGGTCTGCTTGATAAATTCCTTGGTGCCATCCATGGGATCCACCACCCAGAGGGTTTCCCAAGAACGACGATGCAGGATGTCGGTTTCGCTCGACTCCTCTGAGAGCACCGGAATGGCACTGTCCAAATCGCGCAATCCCTCGACAATGACTCGGTGTGCCGCCAGGTCAGCGAGCGTCAAAGGGCTGTCATCCGCTTTTTTTTCCGCAGGAATAGGCTGGCCGTAAAACGACAGGATGCTTTCACCTGCTCGCCGGGCGATGGTTTGGAGTGATTTAATCATGCTGGGCGATGGTTGAAGGACTCATTTGCGCACCTTTCCCTCAGCTGCATGCAGAGAAGTGCTGATGGATGCTACATACCAACTCGACCAAAGTTCACCGCAACCCTCAAGCAGAAGGATTGGTGCGCATGGGCATGATTACATAGATGAAGGGGGATTGCACCTTCAACACACCTGGGCTCAGCTCGTCAGAAAGTTCGAGGAAGACTTCATCGTCTTCCAGCACTTTGAGTGGATCCATCATGTAAAGGGGATTGAACGATACGGTGATGTCTTCCCCCGAGTAGTTGATGGCGATGTTCTCCCGTGCCTCACCCACATCGGGTGTGTTGGCGGTGATCTGGAGATTGTTTTCGGAGAAAGCGAACTTCACCGAATGCGCCTTGTCGCTGGTCATGATCTCTGCGCGACGTAGCGCATGAAGCAGCTCTTCGCGAACGAGCGACACACGCTCCTTGCACTGCTTGGGAATGACCTGTGCGTAGTTAGGATAACTCCCCTCGATGAGCTTCGAAATCAGCAGCGTAGAGGCCCCATCCTCCCCTTCCAGGTGGAAGGAGGCCTGGTTGTCCTGAAACTGCACCAGAACCGTTCCTCCGTCGTTTAAGAGCCGATTCAGTTCGTTGATGGCCTTGGTGGGTAGGATAAACTGCTCTCGGACCTCGGGTTTTTCTTCTAGCTCCTCTTCGATCAGGGCCAACCGACGACCGTCGGTGGCCACCAATGTGAGCTTGAATTCCTTGATGCTAAAAAAAATTCCATTGAGGACATATCGCGACTCTTCCGAGGAAACGGCGTAGGCAGTCTTTTTGATCATGCCCCTTAAGCGTTCCTGAGAAATCGTGATGCGATGCGCTTCCTGAAAGCCAGGGAGTGGAGGAAATTCGTTGGCTGCCAAGCCCACGATCTTGAAGAAGGAGGCTCCTGCGTGCAGGCTGCAGATCTGCTTGTCATCCACATTCAACTCGATTTCGGGGGTCGAAAGCTCTCTCACGATCCCAAAAAGCTTCTTGGCTGGTAGGGTTACCCGACCTTCTTCAGAGACGTCCGCCTTGACCGTGCATGAGACGGTGACATCCAAATCGGTGGCAGACAGCAGTAATTTGCCATCATTGGCCTCGAGAAGCACGTTGGAAAGGACCGGTAGCGTGGTTCTCGGGTTGACCACGTTCTGAACCGACTGCAGACCACGGATGAATTCTTCTTTGGCGATGGTGATTTTCATGCTTGGGGTATCTACTATTTCTCAGGAAGAGAACAAAATGTATTAAAATTAAGGTCGGTGAATAAGTCAAATGGTCTTCACTTTCAAATACGGCAGCAAGGATTTACAACCACTTTGGCGTGTGAACAAAGCAGTGATAAACACCACGTTACAAAACTTAGTCAGCTTATTAACACTATTCACAAAGTTATTCACAGGCTGTTGGCTGACTTATGCGTGCGCTGACACCGTGAAAGGATGTCTGGCAGACGCTCGGCCACGAACGCCACTTGCTCCAGATCGTTTTCCCTTCCGAAGGAAAACCGCACCATGGCGTTGGCCTCTTCTCGAGAAGCTCCCATGGCTAGAGCGACATGAGAGGGTTCCAGCGATCCCACCGAGCAGGCCGAGCCACTGGAGGCGCAAATCCCTTCCAGGTCCAGTGCCGCCAGCAGACCGATACTGTCGGCGCTCTCAACGGTAAAAGTCAGGGTGTTGACCAAGGATCCAGATTCTGGGCTCAGGAGAGTCACTCCTTCCAAAGATTCCAAAATCCTGCGGCATGTCAAAGTCGCCTGTTCAATGGGTGAAGCGCGAAAAACAGGGGTTCTGGCATGGACCTCCAAAGCCTGGACCAAGCCTGCAATGCCAGCCACGTTTTCCGTGCCTGCGCGGCGTTCATTTTCATGAGCGCCACCAAAGAGGATTTTCTCGGGAAGTAAGGGGGATCGTATGAACAAAGCGCCCGCGCCCTTGGGTCCATGGCACTTGTGCCCGCAGACTGTCACCAGATCTGCCTCAAATTGATGGATGTGCTCGACCGGTTCCTTGCCGAACCACTGCACGGCATCGGTGTGAAAAAGTACGCCATGATCGCGGCATAGCCGACCGATTTCGGCAATGGGTTGCAGCGTTCCGGTTTCATTGTTGGCTGCCATGACCGACACGAGTTGAGTCTCGGGCCGAATGAGCGATCGTAAATGATCTGGATCCACGCGGCCCGTGGGCTCCACCGGGCAATAGCTCACTTCAAAGCCTTCCTTCTCCTCCAGGTGTTGATAGGCATGCAGAACGGCGTGATGCTCGATGGCGCTGCATATCAGGTGACGACCCTTGGGCTTGCGCAGACGTGCGGTGCCAAACACAGCCAAGTTGTTGCTTTCGGTGCCACCCCCCGTAAATACCACCTCACTGGGTTTGCATTGCCACCAATCCGCCATGCGGTATCGGTACTCATCCAGGAAGGATCGAGCCTGCCGCCCCAGCTGGTGAATGCTCGATGGGTTTCCATAATGCTCCTGCAAATGAGGGAGCATGGCCTCTAGTACCGAAGGATCCAGGGGAGTGGTCGCATTGTAGTCTAGGTAGAGAGGTTTCATGACGATCCATGCCTGCTGGGGTCGAGGGCTTGATAGGATCCTACGCGGACGCTGTTTTGGATGGCTGAGGTAATGAATTGCTTCCCTAGGCCAACCGCTTCACTCAAAGGATAGGATTGTGCCAGGTATGCGGTGATGGCTGCAGCATACGTGCAGCCCGTTCCGTGGGTTTGTCGGCGAGGGATGTAGGCTGAAGAAAAGGAGAGTACTTCTGCTCCTATCGCTAGATAATCCACCACCTTTCCTTTTTCAGGCAAATGCCCTCCTTTGAGGAGACACGGCGTCTCGAATTTCTGAGCCATGGCGTAAGCGGCCTCCATGGCTTCCTGGGCCTTGGTGATACGGCCCCCAATCAGGGCCTCTGCCTCGGCAATGTTCGGGGTGATCAGGTCTGCCAAGGGAATCAGGGAGCGCGTCATGAGAGCGATACAATCGGGCTTGAGTAAGGGGGCTCCACTGGTAGCGAACATGACAGGGTCCATCACATAGCGTGCCGAAGCACATCCATGCAGCCCGTCAATCACAGCTTGCATGATGCGTTTGGAGTAGAGCATGCCCGACTTGATGGCTTTGGGCTTCAACCCGTTTTGGAGCGCATCAAATTGAGCCGTAATCAGCGTGGGCGAAATGGATTGAACTCCTAGCACAGCTGAGGGGTTCTGTGCTGTGACACAGGTCAAAACGGAGGTGCCATGGACGCCGACGCTGGCAAAGGTTTTGAGGTCGGTTTGAACCCCTGCACCGCCCCCGCTGTCCGAGCCCGCGATGGTCAAAGCGATGGGTTTATGTTTCATGAGATCTCGCGAGCATTCCTTTTTTCAGGAGACTCTTTTAAACGGTAAACCAGCCTTCCTGGAATGCAAAGGGCGGATCGATGGGATCTCAGACAGACCCCTTTTTTCGTCATGGGTCCATGACTTGACTTTTCCATGAGCCATTCGTTAAGTGCTTGGATGCGAGTCATTGGGTGGTGGATTTGCCTGTTGTTGCTGGTGTCGGGGTGTCAGAAGGGCACTCTTCCACCGCTTCCCTGGACGGATGATGACCCCGTCTGGACGGGTCAGGATGGCTCCTTGGAGTCACCTTCCAAAAGAGATCGTGAAAAGGGGGGTGGTGAAACCCCGACTATTATTCCAATGCTGAATGCGCCTTTGGGTGGGGTGGTTTCCGTTCATCAGGCATTGCGATTTGTCATCCTGGACTTTCCGTTAAATGCCATGCCTGAAGTGGACCAGCGCCTTTTCATCTATCGAGGCAAACAAAAGGTGGGCATGGTAAAGATCACCGGCCCGCAGGAAGGCTCTCATATTGCCGCAGATCTGGTGGAGGGAGAGGCCAAGGCAGGGGATCAGGTGCGTCCTGACTAGAGAGACCGCAGGAAAGAACATGCCTATTTCGAAAGGGTTTTCGTCACAGCTGCTCAGCAGTTGAAGTCACTGGAGCCTTGTCAGCACGCAGGCCTTGACCCAGACTTCCACGCACTACCATGTCACCGATTCCTTCATTTCTTTGGCAGAGGCTTAGATGCGCTCCTGTGTTTTTCGGAGCCCTGATGCTGAGCGTGTTTCTTTCAGGTTGTGGCCCCAGTGATCCAGCTGGATCGGGCGGGAACAGGGCGTCCTACCCCAGCAAGACGATGACCGTGATATGCCCCTGGAATGCGGGCGGCGGCACCGATCGGGTTTCTCGTTTTCTGGCCGATGCTCTCAAGCAGCAATTGGGGTCTCCTTGTGTGGTGCAGAACAAAACGGGAGGCAGTGGCGCCGTGGGCCACTCCTTTGGGGCCAATGCCAGGCCAGATGGCTACACCCTGACGATGGGGACCTTTGAGCTGAGCACCATGCACTGGATGGGGATCTCCGATTTGACCTATGCCGATTATCGCCCCTTGATGCAGGTCAATGCCGATGCAGCTGCCATCATTGTGCGCCAGGATGCTCCCTGGAAGACGGTCGATGAGTTCATCGCACACATTAAGGCTCAACCGGGCAAGGTGCAGATGTCTGGTACAGCGACAGGCGGTGCCTGGGACTTGGCACGAGCGGGCTTTCAGCTTGCTGCGGATCTGCCGGTGGATGCGGTGCTTTGGGTTCCAACCCTGGGTTCAGCTCCTTCCTTGGTGGAGCTGATGGGGGGACACATTGATGCGGTTTGTTGCAGCATCCCAGAAGCAGCCGCCCAAGTGGAGGCAGGGGAGTTGCGTGTCCTCACGGTCATGTCGCAGGAGCGGTTGGCAGCGTATCCTGAAATTCTGACCCTACGTGAATCGGGCATTGAGTGGCAGATGGTGGGCTGGCGAGGGTTGGTGCTTCCCAAGGAAACTCCTGATGCGATTGTGGAAACCCTTTCCAATGCCCTGATGGAAATTACCCAATCCGAATCCTACCAAACGTTCATGCAAAAGAATGGATTTGGGGTGGAGATCCGACATGGTGAGGATTTTGAGGCCTTTCTGGCTGCTGAAGATGCCAAGTGGGAGAAAGTGATCCAGGCAACGGGATACGCTCAAAACCCATGAGCGAACCTTCCATTCAAGCTCGGGTAGATTCCCGATGGGCAGCCTTGCTTTGGACGGGCATTGGGGCCGTTGCATTATTGCTTTCCCGCGGGATTCGCCAGCCAGGATTCGCGACCAATCAGGACCCCGGGCCTGCTTTTTTTCCGATTCTCCTGGGCTCCTTGCTCCTTTTGGCAGGTCTTTGGCGTCTCATTCTCAGCATTCGAGCGGGCAAGACGTCCCAACATTCCGAGACCCACTCCGAATCAACCTCCAAGGGAATGGCCGGACGAGTCAACTTCTGGAAGTGGTTTCCTTCGCTACTGATTTATCCGGGGCTGATGCCCCAGGTGGGATTCATTCTTTCCAGTGCCCTCTTCGCTGCATGGATGTTGTGGGTCCAAGGCAGCCGGTGGTGGGTGGCGATCCTCGTGGCCGCTGCATTGGCCATGACGATCCAAGGGCTTTTTGGTCAGGTCTTCCATGTACAATTCCCACCCGGACAATTCCTTTCTCTTCCTTAGCTTTCCATTCCCTGGAATCTCCAAGGCACAAAAAACACCCCTGAAACCAGGGGTGCTTGATGAAATCGGGGTCGTTTGAAATGAGGATCCTAGGGCCCTGTAGCGTTCATCCCCTGACTTGGCGAGGTCTCCGGCTCAATGGCATTCCAGGCATTGACGATGTTCAATTTGACCGTTGGATTCTTTTCCTTGGCGTAGGCTTCCTTGAGAGTTGCAATGGCGGGCTTGGCAGATTTCTCACCCATTTGAAGTAAGACATAGGCTGCCATTTCGCGCACCTTGGCATCCTTGTCTGAAGTCAACACTTCCAGAATGGCATCCAGAGCAGGGGCTGAGTTTTCTCGACCATCGCCCAATTCAATGAGGGCATTGAGACGGTCTGCACTCTTGGTGCTCTCCAGTTGTTCCATCAGGGCAACCACATCGATGTCCTTGGAAACAGCTTGAACGGATCCATCCCCTCCACATCCGGTAGCCCACATGGCGAGTAAGGCTGCCCCTGCCAGTGCGCTGAGGTGATGGCGAAACTTTGATAGGCTCAATCGACGTATCATTATGACATATTGAACCATGGATGCTGGTGATCCAGCAAAAAGTGGATCCAGGCGAAGGCGCCCAAGAAACCCGGCAACAACGATCTCCCATCTATTTGTTGTGCCAGCCAAATCGGTCGGTGATGGGCCAGAAAACAAAGAACTGCTTGCCAATGACCTTTTCACGAGGGAAATCCAGCCAGGCACGACTGTCGTAGCTGTTCATGGTGTTGTCACCCATGACAAAGTAGTGATTGTCGCGGATTTTGTAGCTTGCATTTCCATCGGGAAACTCGGTCTGCAACGCAATACTCATGTTGCCATGTTTGCGAGCCACCTTGCCATTGACATGCCCCGAAAAAACACTGTCCTGCGGTGGCTTGGACCCAAAGGAATACACCCCGTTAAACCCCGGGTCGCTTGCTTCCAGGCGACGGCCGTTGATGTAGGCGTGGCGATCATCTCCAATGCGAATGGTTTCCCCGCCCATGCCCACCAGGCGTTTGATGTAATGAGTGTTCTGAGTCAATTTTGGTACACCCGTGGATTTGAACACGATGGTTTCACCTCGCGTCGGTCGCCGAAAATTATACGTCAGGCGATCGACAAAAAGATGGTCTCCACTGGTCACCTTGAGACGGATCACATCCTCTCCTTGCTTGAAGGTCATACCACTTCGCAAACTGGCTCGATCCCAGAGATTTTCAGGTGGGAACCAAATGGTGTGTCGTTGGTTTCCGATCTGCAGTCGCTGTTTGGTGACCAAGGGGATGACACGGACGGGTTTGGGATCCAGCAATCGTAGCGTACCTGATGTCTTGGCCTTGAGGTGGTAATATTTTTCCCCTTTGATCCATGAAAAATAATACTTCTTGAGACCCCTGGGGATGGCTGACTCAGGCTGCCCTCTCAAATCTTCGTGAGTGATGCCCCAGAAGGCAGGTTGAGCCGAGCCCGTTGGAATGGCCATGGGTTGAAAAAAGAAGGATCGAAAGGCCAGAACGACTGCCGCCGCCACGAGGAAGACCTCGATGTTTTCCCGAATCGATGCATTGGGGTAGGGCTTGAGCCATTTGTTGGCTGTCTTCTCCAGATGGTTGAGAGCCTCTTCCAGCGAAGTAGGGTTTTCTGGTTGGACGATGGCTTGGCGGACCCGCTGCATGGAATCCTCCAAGTGCCCAATGGCCTCATCATTGAGCAAGTCACGCTGGGCGTTGGTGTACTTCCATACGTGGTGGCGCATTTGGGTGGCTACGCGCACCTTTTTGGAACTCAACCATCGGATGGCAAAAGCAATCATGATTTCAACACTTTCACAAAGGCTTCCTGCGGGATGTTTACCGATCCCACCGACTTCATACGCTTTTTACCCTCTTTTTGCTTTTCCAGCAACTTGCGTTTGCGGGTGATATCTCCGCCGTAGCACTTGGCGGTGACATCCTTGCGCAGGGCTCGCACGGTTTCTCTGGCCACGATCTTACCACCGATGGCGGCTTGAATGGCCACCTGAAACTGTTGTCTGGGGATCACCTCGCTGAGTTTGGCCGCAAGAGATCTGCCACGGGATTCCGCCTTGGATCGATGCACGATGCAGGAAAACGCATCGACCGACTCTCCATTGACCAGCATGTCCAATTTCACCATGTCCGAACCTTCATACCCATCGTGCTCGTAATCCATGGAACCATACCCTCGGGTCAGGCTTTTGATGCGGTCATGAAAATCAATGAGGATTTCTCCTAGAGGAATGCGACAGGTCAACATGACCCTTGATCCATCCAGCGTCTCGGTGTGTATGAGGATCCCACGCTTCTCAGCCACCAAAGCCATCATGTCTCCTATGTAGTCATTGGGGCAGATGATGAAGGACTTCACCATGGGTTCTTCAATGGTCTCAATGTGATTGACCGCAGGAAGATGAGCTGGGTTGTCAATTTCCTCCACCGTAGCGTCGGTCAGGGTGACCTGATACACCACACTGGGATAGGTCGCGATGATGTCCATCTCGAATTCCCGGCGCAGGCGTTCCTGAATGATTTCCAGGTGAAGCAGCCCCAGGAATCCGCAGCGAAAACCAAAGCCAAGGGCTACTGAAGTCTCCTGCTGGTAGACAAATGCTGCGTCGTTGAGCTGAAGTTTGGCGAGGTTGGCCTTGAGATGCTCGTAATCGGCGGTGTTGATTGGGTAGATCCCGCTATACACCATCGGGTGAATCTCCTGAAAGCCAGGCAGTGGAGGCGAAGGTTGCTTGGCATCGGTCAAGGTGTCTCCCACCTTGATATCCAGTGGACTTTTGATGTTGGCCGTGAAGTATCCCGTTTCCCCGGCCGTGAGCTGATCGCGCTTGTAGGGCTTTGGATTGAAGCTCCCGACTTCCTTGACTTCAACGTTCTTTCCGGAATGCAGCAGCTTGACGGGGACTCCCGATTTCATCACCCCATTGAACACGCGCACATGCGTGACGACGCCTCGATAGGTGTCGTAGTAAGAGTCGAACAAGAGTGCTTGGGTTGAAGGAGCTCCGGTGGGCTTGGGAGGTGGGACCCGTTCGACAATCGCTTCCAGGATCTCCTCGATACCAATGCCATTTTTAGCACTGGCCGGAATGGCCTCTTCTCGCGGAATGGCCAAAATGTCTTCAAGCTGTGTGTAGACCTGTTCGAGATTGGCATGAGGCAGATCAATCTTGTTGATGACCGGGATGATGGTCAGGTCCTGCTTCATGGCCAGATTGAGATTGGCCACCGTCTGGGCCTCGACTCCCTGAGCAGCGTCGATGATCAACAAGGCTCCCTCGCAGGCACTCATGCTTCGAGAGACCTCATAGGAAAAATCCACGTGGCCCGGGGTATCAATAAGGTTGAGCTCGTATCGCTGACCATCCTTGGCCTTGTAATACATGGTCACCGGATGGGCCTTGATGGTGATTCCACGTTCCTTTTCCAGATCCATGGAATCCAGCAGCTGCGCCTCCATTTCCCTATCCGAGATCGTACCGGTCAAGTGCAACAGACGATCGGAAAGGGTGGTCTTTCCGTGATCGATGTGAGCGATGATGCTGAAATTTCTGATGAGGTTCGCTTCCATGCTGATACGTAGCGGCCAAAGAGTAATCAGGTGGCTGGACAAGAAAAGATAAAACGCATGCAACCTTCGACTCTGATAATCCTTTCTTGGGCATCATCCTTTTTCAAATTTTCCAAAGGGTGATGGAGTTTTTGTTAGCAGAGGATGGCTTGCACCCTCAGAAACGATCCAACATGATCCTGCCCATGTTCCGATCTCCTTTTGCCGTGGTCCTTTGGGTGGTGGCTCTCACCTCGCAACTACAGGCCATGCGTGCTGACGCCTTTTCCTGCACCCAGAGCGAGGTTTCGCTCACCTATGTGCGATATGAATTCGCCGTTCAAAAGGATGCACAGGGCGTACCGGTCATGGACTGGAAGCGATTCCGTCAGGCACCGGAAATGGTGGTGACGCGTCCTCGTCGGGCAGTGGTTCTTGAAAACGCGTACCTAAAAGCCATGCTGATTCCTTCCATGGGGCGGGTGCACTCCCTTATTCATCCCGGCTCGGGTCGCGAACAGCTGTGGATCAACCCCGTCGCCATCCCACTAGGGGCCAATAATGATACTGGGTTCTGGATGACCTGGGGAGGGATCGAACACGTGATGCCCAGCCGAGAGCATGGGACGAGCCATGCCCTGAAGTGGGATGGCCGCATCGTCATCGATACTCCTCAGGAGAAACGCGTTCGGATGCAAACCGTGGAGCCTCTGACGGGTCTGCAGCATCAAATCGATTATGCCATCAGACCCAAGGATCCTTTTCTTCATGCCCATATTCAGGTGAGCAACCCCCATCCGCATCCAGTGCGATTTTCTCATTGGACCACGTCGACCTTGGCCCCTGGTGGAGGCCGGCAAGTATCCCCTCGCACCGAGCTGGTGGTTCCAGCCAAGGCCTTTGTGCCTGATGAGCGTGATTTCAATGACTGGATGCCGCCCCTGGTGGGCCCAACGGAAACCTCACCCCTCAAATGGGTTGGCCAATGGAAGAGTATCGGCGACCTGATGGCCACGCCCTTGCTTCAGGGTTTCTACGGGGTGTATGCCCATGAACGCAGAGAGGGGTTGTTGCGGGTTTTTCCTCTCGATAAGACACCCGGTTTTGATATCTGGGGGTGGGGCTATCCACCGACCGAAGCCCGCATGCGCGAATTCACTCGAGCCATCCCCAGCATGGGTTACATCGAGCTTTGGAATGGCAATGTCCATGGATTTTCGGAAGAAGCGCTCACCACGATTGCCCCGGGGCGTAGCCTCTCCTGGACGGAAAGTCTGAAGGTGGTCTCGGAGCTGGAACTCCCTCTGATGCAAAGCATGGCACATCACTTACCATGAAGTTTGCCACGTGGGTGCAAGCCGATTGCACGCTGGACTTTACAGGTCTCGACAGGCAGCCTGAGGGCATGCATCGACCCTTTGCGCTTTTTGTTGGCGCCCTTCTTGGAAGCTTTTTGTTGGGCCAGACCCTTCTTGGCGAACATCATGAAGGTGAGAACCATCCGATCAAGGCCCTTTTGGTGACGGGCGGCTGTTGTCACAATTACCCTGCCCAGACCCAAGCGCTTCAAGAAGGCTTGTCGCCCTATGCCAAAATTGACTGGACGGTGATTCACGAGGGTGGAAACGGGACCCGCGGAAAGATTGCTTTGTATGAAAAGGAGGATTGGGCCAAGCAGTTTGACGTCGTAGTTCACAATGAATGCTTTGCGGACACCAAGGACCAACCCTATGTCCAGCGCATCACCCAGGCTCATCAGGCAGGGGTGCCGGCCGTGGTGATTCACTGTGCAATGCACACCTACCGCGCAGCTCCATTCAATGACTGGCGCCAATTTCTGGGAGTGACCAGTCGACGTCATGATCATCAGGATCAATACCCGGTTCAAGTGGTGGCCCCGAATCATCCCATCATGAAGGGCTTTCCTGAGGATTGGACCTCCCCTAAGGACGAACTCTACATCGTGGAAAAACTCTGGCCTACAGCCCAGGCGCTGACGGTTTCGATCAGTCAGCGGGATGGTAAGGCTCACCCGGTGATCTGGGTCAACACCTTTGGAAAAGCCAAGGTCTTTGGGACCACCTATGGTCACAATGATGGAACGTTCCGGGATCCGGCATTCCTTCTGGCTGTCGGGCGTGGCCTTTTATGGGCCTGCGATCGATTGGAAGAGGAGGATTAGAACCTTGGAGAAAGGATCCGCCGTTCCTAACCATTGGCGAGGCTCATTTCAGGCAACCGTCGACTCTCCTGGTTTGGGACAGGCAACGGTTACTTTTGGGTAGGTTGCCTGGATTTGTTCGGCAAACCATGCTTTGGCTCCGGGATCTCCGTGACCCAGAATGACCGTCTTGGGAGAGACCGTGCCGACGAAGTCGAGCAGTTCCTCTCGATTCGCATGCGCCGTCAGATCGTACTCTTCCATGCGGCATTTCCGAGTCAGTTCGCCCCCCGAGGCACTGAAGAGAAACGGCTCACCTTCCTTGGCAGCGCGAAGCCGGCCTGCGGGTGTGGATGGATCCGCATAGCCCACAAAAAAGATGGCATGATCTTCCTGTCCCGCCATGCGCAGAGCCAATTCGTGCGCGGCCGTGTTCTCATTCATCATCCCTGCCGTTAACACGAAGAGACGCCCCCCACGCAACTTCATGTTTTGCATCTGTTTGTAATCCAATACCGTGAGGTTCAGGGCCTCATGTAGCTGCATGTTGGAATGGTTGCGATGGGTGCGGTGGGCCTGAAGATCGTAGATTTCGGTAAACACGCGTCCCATGCCACCAATGAAAATGGGTTGCTGGCGCAAGGAACCCTCGCGGGTCATCAGAGCAAGCATGGCCAGGATTTCCTGAGTACGTCCCAGCGCAAAGGTGGGGATGAGCACGCTCCCGTTGTTTTTCAGCACTTCCTGGAGATCTTTCTTGAGTCGATCCAGTTCGGTTTGCCGAGTCATACCATCTGGAGTGGCCCTTTCCCCTCGGGTGGTTTCCAGAATCAGAACATCGGCCTGCACGTCCCCAAAGCGAGCCCCCCGCAGAATGGTTTGATCCTGAAAACAGACATCTCCGCTGTAGAAGAGAGTTTCGCGATCCGAGCGTAGCATGATGCCTGCCGAACCCAGGGTATGACCGGCATCATAGAATTCGAGTGTCGGAGAATGACGTTGTGGGTGCCCAAGGGCAGGAGAGGCCCATTCGATTTCCTTGTTGTAGCGGTATCCCTGAAAGATGTGAGCGATTTCATCGAGCTCCCTGTGAGAGAACAGGGGATATTCACGAATCCCCAGTTCTTCTCGCTGCCGTTTCATGACATTGACCGAATTGTGCAGGATGCGCTCAATCAGGAAATAACTCAACTCAGTCATCAGCACATGGGCTGTGGGAAAATACCGCATGGCCACAGGAAGGGAGCCCACATGGTCATGATGGCAGTGCGTCAGGGCAATGGCATCGACCTCCAGGTCCTTGACCCGATCATACATCGGCATGGCCGCCAGCCCTTCCAGCTTGGGGTTGATGCCGGCATCGAGGAGGATGCGGTGATCGGCCATTTCGACCATCCAGGCGCTTGCTCCGATGCCGTCCGCAGGGTTGAGATCAATAATGTTCATTTAAAGGACAGGAGGGATTTCAAGAAAAGCAAGAGAAGGGACTCATTTTCAATCCGCAGGGTTGAAAGCTTCGTCTCATGGCACCCGTTGAAGGGTTCCATTGCCAAGCAGTCTTTTGAGTGTGGAGAGCCGGACCGATCCAAATTTGGAAGCTGGGAGCTGGGAGCTCCGGGGTCGAACTCAGCTGGCACCAAGGGCCATTTCCTTATCCATCGGTTGCACATCGGGGACCTGTGTGCCGGTGGCTTGAGCGAACTTGACCTTGGAGCGAACCATTAAGGTGCCAAGGATCAGGTCAGCCAAGGGAAGGACCACATTGAAATTGCGATGCATGTAGCGATGGTGCAGGAGGTGATGTCCGTTGAGACGATAAAAAATACCTGCTTTCTCCACGCGCCTCTCCTTGGGCAAGTGCATGCACCAATGGAGGTATTCGTAGGTTGCGTAGTAGAGGCCAATTGCAAGGGTGGCACCGATATACATGGGCCAGTAGCCCGTCAATAGCGAGGCCAAAAGCCATGGAGAGGAGGCAATGATGATCAGCGCAGGGCCATTCCACCATGCCATGGGAATCAGGTAGGCGATGTCATTTCTACCCTCGAGGTGGTAGGAGTGGTCAGCCTTGAAAAGTCGATGGTGCACACAGTGGTGAGCTTTGTAAGGATACTGAAAGAAGGGCACCGGTTTGTGCATCACGAAACGATGCAAGGACCATTCGGCAAAGGAGGCGTAACAAATACCAATGAGAACAAAGGCCAAAGTGCCGAGTAAAAATGAGATTTCCATGATAAAATGTCTTGGGCTATCGCAGCATGCCGTCAGGGCCCCTCCCAAGGGATCAGCAGTCAAAGCTAAAACCAAGGGGGTCGCAAGCCCTAATTGTGAGCCCAGCCTTTCCCATCACTGGAGAAGCTTGCTTCCAGACACAAGCCAATGCGATCCTCTCCACAATATCGCTCCAAATGGCCTGAAGCGCAACTTGCCATCAAAAAAACGGGTTGTGCTGCTTCTCCCATCCAACTTGGGTCAAGGGACCATGACCAGGGGCAATCACGGTCTTATCCGCCAAGGAAAGGATCACCTGGCGCACCTTTTCCTTGGCTAGGTGAAAATGCCGTGGGGCCCCACCCATGGAGCCGGCAAAAAGGGCGTCTCCCACCAATGCTACCTGAAACCTCGGACCATACTTTTCTGTAACGATAAAGGTAAGTCCATCCTCGGCGTGCCCGGGCGTTTCATGCACCGCAATAGTCAATCTACCGCATGAAAAGGTGCGCCCTGCTTTCAGCGGCTCACTTGTTGCCAAGGCCTGGCTGGCCGCCAGTACTTCGATCTCCGGGATCGCTTCGCGGATTTCGGTCAATGCAGCGATGTGGTCACCATGGGCATGTGTAATGAACAATTGGCGGACATCGACTTGGTTGGCCTCCAGATACCTCTTCAGTGCCGGGTACGACCAGCCCGTATCCACTAGCACGGCCTCTCGGCTTTGTGGATCTTTGATCAAGTAAGCGTTGACCGCCATCCCTCCATCATCGGTTTCAATCTTTGTAAGCCAGGGAAGCTCGACAGAAGAAGGCTCCCAACCCTGCAAAATCGACAGCAACTTGTCGGCATCAAGATCCAGTTGCTGGCACACGCTTTGCCAGGTCTCGGTGGCAGGTGCCACACCCTCATCTTCAAATGTTTTCAATGCAGAAAGGCTCCAGCCCAACAGGGTTGCCACTTCCTCTGCAGCGATGCCCAGCCCAACACGGCTTTTTCGCACCATGTCGCCAGCGTGATCTTCCAGTCCAGCCATGTCGCATATCCTAGGGGGCCGATCAAATGCCTGTCCAGCGCTTCACGCGAAGCTTTCATCCGATAAAGGGCCGCAACTCTTGGAACGAACACGTGTTTATCTAAGCCATATGAGGTTGTTTGAGGGCAAAGTGTGGAAAAGGTTGGCAGGATTGGTGACCTTGATCGGTGGAATGGTCTGGGGAACGGGGTGTGGCAAGCTGGTCGCTCCGGTGGATACTTACGGTTTTGTCCAAGCCTTTTCAGGCGGGGCTGAGGAGGGTAACGAGGAACCTTCAAGGGATACCCTTTCAGGGCCATCAAATGCATTGGTGCAGTCCGTTCTCAAGGCGATTGATGCAGGTCAGTGGAAGGAGGCACGCACACATCTCGAAGCCTTGCGTCTGCAGAATGACCTCAATCCACGTCAACGGCTGGAAACCAAATCCTTGCACACTGCCGTGAGCCAGCAGGTGGATAAGGGCTCGATGGAAACCTCTGCCTGATCCCGCGGAGCTCAGCCGTTTTGGCCGTTTTCCCAGTGGTCACTCTTGCGGGGATGGATCGGTGTGGATCCATCGCCTTTCATACCCCGCTGCTGAATCAGCACTTGGAAGCGATGGCCAAAGTGTTCTGGGTGCATCAGGGTCTTGAAGTGCTTACACTCATGGGCATCGAGTGTCTGACCCGTCTTGAGCAGGCTTTCCAGACATTGATGCATGAAGGCTTCCTGTGATTTCCACCCATGCGTCTCCAAGCCTTGTTGACGACCTTGCCGTTCCAGGGCTGGAAAATCCACATGAGCGGTCAGATCCTGTTGACCGATTGCCTCAAAAGGATCGTCTCCCAATCGATGTTGTGAGTAGGTGCGCAAGGTGCCTTGGGTGCGGGAAGGTGAAAATTTTTCCAGATCCTTGAAACCATAATCCATGGTCACGAGAAAACCCTTTTTCAGCAAGCATGCTGCTTGTTGCCACCATTCTTCTGCGGCGGGGGAAACCTCAATGATGTATCCCTCTGGCAAGGCACCCTCCAGAGTCTTTTGATCTTCGGCGGAGATCCAGTCCAGACGCAGGGCTTCCTTGCCGGGCACGAGTACCCAATCAATGCCCTTAGCCGTTTGCCCCACGCGCATTTCCAGCCACTGTTTCTGAGGCCTGGACCACTGATAGCGAAGCATGGGCATGGCGTCCATCAGTTCATTGGAGAAAAGGACACCTTGCTGGAAGGAGCCAGCCAGCTGATCCCATGTTTCCACCCAGTGGACCTGATTCCCAAAGCGCCGCAAGCGTTCCTGCTGGATGTGTCTTCGTTTGGTGGAGGGCTCGAAAATCAGATAATTCAATGCAGGCCATTTCCCTGCCGGTAAAGCTTGATGGGCCTGGAGCATGTCTTCGGCGAGCTGCCCATGATGGGCGCCACACTCCACCCATTTCCAGTCTGCTGCCTCAGGCTGCCAATCTAGAAACTGGTGCAGCAAGAGACGACCCAAGAGAGGTCCGATGCTGACGCTGGTCTGGAAGTCACCTTCGCGTCCGACCTGGTGGGCGGTGGATTCATAGTAACCCTGTTCGGGATGGTAGAGGGCCATCTCCATGAATCGATCCAGGGGCAGGGGCCCATCCTTTTGAATGGCTTGCTTCAGGAGGGTTAACAGGGTCTGGCTCACGCACCGGATTCTGGAAGATTTTTATCTGGGATGACAGAGAGAACTTGAAGCTGCAGGGGCGATGATCATATTGGTGGCATGCAAGGGTTTTTCGTTGCCTCTGGGCCCGCATCGCCTTGGTTCAACATGGCAGCGGATGAGGTGTTGCTGCAGCAAGCGTGCCACCATGAGCGTTTGTTCATGAGGGTCTATGCCTGGGATCAGCCAGCCGTGAGTTTTGGCTATTTTCAATCCCATGATCAGATCTGTGACCTCACGCAGGTCCGACCTCTGGTGCGAAGATGGACGGCGGGGGGGCTGGTGTCGCATGTCGCCGATTGGACGTATGCTTTGGCCATCCCTGTCTCTCACCCATGGTATGCCCTGAAGGCAAGAGAAAGCTACTCCCAGATGCACCAGTGGGTTCATCGATCCCTTGTGGCATTGGGCTTGAACCCTTCCTTGGCACCCGCACCCATCCTCAAGGGGCCAGGCCAGTGCTTCCTTGGAGCCGAGCAGGATGATGTGTTGTTGAACGGGTTCAAGGTGGCTGGAGCTGCCCAGCGCCGCAGCCGTCAGGGGCTTTTAATTCAGGGTTCGATCCAACTTTCCGAAACCGTCATACAGACCCAGCGGATGGCTTGGCAAAAAGCGATGCGTGCTTCCTCTCCTTCCGTTCAATGGTCCGATGTCCCGTTTGACGAACCCACTCTGGTGCGTATCCATGACTTGGCGCAGACGAAGTATGCCAGCGAGGACTTCCTGAAACGACGGTAGACTTCAAAGCTTCTACTTAGCGCGCTCCGACGTTGTCCAGCATCAGGATCGAGGGGTGTGGAAGGGACTGGTAATGCGCCTGGTGGAGGTCGTGCACGCCGTGCTTTACATAGGCTCCCCCAAGAATCAAGTCGGGGTAGCCGTCTTGGTTGAAGTCACCGGCATCCATGGTCATCCAACGACCCCAGTCCTTGAGTGCGGTGGTGGAGGCACTCAAAGTTCCTTCTTCTTGTTCCAGATAAATAAAGGTCAGAGGGTGTTCCTGCGACCAATCTGGGTAAAAGGCAATAGCTGCTACATCCAGATCGCCATCCTGGTCAAAATCCTTGGCCAAGGCCTTGATAGCTCCTGGAAAGGGATAGAATAGCACTTCTTCGAAGGTGCGTTTCTGGGTTTGCTGCAGAATGCGAATGCCATGGTAGTTTTTGATCGGCGCATTGCGGATTTCCATGTTGTTGCCATTGACCATGAGTAGATCCACTCGTTCATCCTGGTTCCAGTCCACCAGTTCAAAACCATTGTATCCATACCCGGCTCCCTGCTTGATCAATACGCTGCGTTCGAAGTCTCCGTCTACTTGCTGGATGAAAAGCAGGAGCTCCTGATGCTGCTGAGCGGTGAGAATCAATAGATCCATCAAACCATCCTGGTCGAGATCCGTACTGCGAGCACAGAGGGCTCCAGCGTGATCCAGCAGGATGCTCTCCTCCTTGAAAGTGCCTTGCGCATCACCCCAGAAGAGGGAAACGCGTCCTTCGATCCCCGCCCCAAAGCCCACCAGGAGCAAGTCCGTGTAGCCATCTTCGTTGATGTCTTCGCTCAAACACTGGGTGAGCCGGTGAAATCCTTCCACATGCGTTTGGGTGTCCAAAAACGATGCATCCGAAACGGAGACATCCATCACGGTGCCACCCAAACGGTCCTCAAGAAAATGTCCCAGCAACGTGAGTCGGAAACCGTTGGGTAAAGGGGTGACATCCACGGGTTCCGAAGCGCAGGCTTTTTGCAAAAGAATCTGACCTTCGGCGTCGAATACCTGCAAGCTGCGGTGGGAGGCCCGTCCCAGATAAAGCTGATGCCGGGAAGGATCCCAATGTGTCAGGGTGATGATTTCGTCCTCGGGCACTTGCATGGGAGGAGGCCGGGGAGTGAATTGTTTGAGAGAACCGGGTCGAAGAGCTGTGGTTCTTTCATCGGGGCGAATCTCCAAGGGCGCGTAGAGAAGAAAATATTCCGAGATCGCTTGAAGCTCCGATTCACTCACTAAGGGTTGGGAAGGAATTTGAATGCTGTCCACGTTGTTCTGAAAGGGGCCATAAAGATTGGTGTAACCCAGGTAGTTGGACATCCACGTAATCACAAACGGCCAGGTTTCACGGGGAAGCTGTTGGGGAGTCGGCAACCCGTGACATCGTGTGCAATGGGCCAGAGCCAACGGGTATCCCGGATGAGCGGTGGGCGCCTTGCGTGCCTGATGGGGATCCACTTTTTGACTGTCCCATTCCAGAGAGACCATGGGATGAAGATGCTTTACTTTGGGAATGGGAATAAACACCTCCTCTGAGAATCGATTTGAGGAAGACTGCCACCCAAACCAAGCCAGGGCGCACAACACTGCCAGAACCGCGGAGGATCTCAGGATCGATGAAAGCCAAGAGGGGTTGGAAGGAAGGATCATGAGAAACTTTTTCTTGGATCAGGGCCTTGTCAATGTCAACCGATGTTGCAGGTTGGGTCTAGCGCCTCTTGGCCTCAGCGCAGTGTCGATTATAAGCTTTCACTGCATGGGGTGGAATCCTAGGATAACACCCATCACTCGAATGAGTGAGCCCATTGATCTTTACCATCGACGCCTCTCTCGAAGCGTCCTGCAAATTTAGCCCTGCTTATGCTCGTGTTGTATAGCTATCCTTGAACCGTAATAAAAAACATGGGGCACCACGCCTTAGGAGTCGACCCACGTCAGGCCTTGACTGGAAGTCGAAAGTCGGCGGGCCAGTCCCACCTTTACGTAACTCGTTCCAAGGAACGGTTGCCCACGGCACTAGCGGGGCTTTTTTGTGTACTCAGGGTGTTCCGATTCTCCACCCGGGTAAGAAAGGAACGATGCGGGCAATTACCGACGCCCCCCAAGCCAAACCCTTTGCCCAAGGCTCGGTGATGCTCATCCAAGGGATCGTCTTCAACCTTTCTGGGCCTTTGCCCAACGATCCTTCAGTGAGATGGTGCGATGAAAGACGCGCTCCGAGGGGTTGTCACTCTTGCTTTCGGCACAGAAATAACCCGTGCGTTCGAATTGATATCGATTTTCGGCTGGAGCTTCGCTCAAGCTGGCTTCTAGCTTGCACCCTTTCAGGATGACCCTGGAATCCGGGTTCAGCAGCTCGCGATAATCCGTGCCGTCTTTTTGTCCATCGGGCTCTTCAGCCGTAAAAAGGCGATCATAAAGACGTACTTCCGCATCGACGGCATGTTTGGCGGAGACCCAGTGAATAGTTCCTTTGACCTTGCGGCCGGAGGTCGCCCCTCCCCGTTTGGAGTCTGGATCAATGCTGGCCCTCAATTCGATCACATTCCCCGACTCATCCTTGATGACCGACTCGCATTTGAGAATGTAAGCGTAGCGTAGACGTACCTCACCACCCGGTTTGAGACGGAAGAATTTCTTGGGGGGGTCTTCCATGAAATCATCCTGCTCAATGTAAATCTCGCGACCGAAGGCTAGGTGGCGCGTTCCCAGATCGGGATGTTCTGGATGATTGATGGCTTCGAGCATTTCCTCGTGATCTTCTGGCAAGTTCTCGATCACCACTTTCAATGGTTTCAGCACTCCCATCACTCGCATGGCACATTGATTGAGATCTTCCCGAATGCTGTGTTCCAGCAAGGAAATGTCGGTCAGGGCATTGAATTTGGTCAAGCCAATGCGCTTGCAGAAGTGGAGAATGGCCTCGGCTCGAACCCCTCTTCGACGCAAACCTGAAAGGGTTGGCATGCGAGGATCATCCCACCCATCCACATGTCCCTCCTGCACCAGCTGCAAGAGCTTGCGTTTACTCATGACGGTGTATCCCAGATTGAGTCGTGCAAACTCGATTTGCCGAGGTCGTGGATCCGGAAGCCCCAGCTCTTTGAGGATCCAGTCATAAAGGGGACGATGCACCTCAAACTCCAGGGTGCACAGAGAATGAGTGATTCCCTCGATGGCATCGCTCAGGCAATGAGCGAAATCATACATTGGGTAAATCGCCCAGGCATCTCCCGTACGATGGTGGTTCACCTTGCGAATACGGTAGAGTGCTGGATCCCGCAAATGAATGTTGGGAGAAGCCATGTCGATCTTGGCTCGCAAGGTTTTGGCGCCATCCTCGAAGTCGCCCCGCCGCATGGCTTCTAGAAGGGTGAGGTTCTCCTCCACACTGCGCTCACGGCATGGGCTCTCCTCGCCCGCTCGCGTGGGTGTCCCGCGAGTGCGCATGAAATCTTCTGCGGACAGGTCGCATACGTAGGCTTTTCCCGCGCGAATCAACTCCTGAGCATAGCCGTAGAGCTTTTCAAAATAGTTGCTGGCATAAAACGGTTCATCCCGCCATTGAAAACCCAGCCACGCAACATCCTTCATGATGGAGTCCACATATTCGGTGTCCTCGCGAGTCGGATTGGTATCATCAAAGCGAAGGTGGCAGGCCCCATGCGTCTCTTGGGCAACGCCAAAATTCAGACAGATGGACTTGGCGTGACCGATGTGGAGGTAACCGTTGGGTTCCGGCGGAAACCGGGTCACGATACCGCTGTGTTTGCCTTCCTTAAGATCGTGATGAACGATTTCCCGGATGAAGTCCTGACCGGTTTGATTCTCGAGTGGCGCTTCTGATGACATAAATGCTTGAACCGATGATACACCTTCAAGGTGACCTTTCGATCAACATACTCAGGATGCCTTTCAAGGCAACGCCAATGTGTGTGGAACGCTTTCTGACTTGCCCCGAAAAGAGATTCCTGACTGGATAAGCCAAGTGAAATCCCCCCTCAAGTTTTGGATATTGCTTTGTTTGTGGAATACCCTGCTCCTGGCTCAGGCGGCTCCGCGCAACATCATCCTTATTCTCAGCGATGATCATCGATACGACTTCATGAGTTTCATGGAGCAGAGCCCTTCCTTTCTGGAAACACCCCATCTGGATCGCATGGCAGCCCAGGGAGTTCACTTTCGAAACGCTTTTGTGACGACCTCGCTTTGTAGTCCCAGTCGCGCCACCATTTTGACAGGGCAATACATGCACCACCATCGAGTGGTCGATAATCAGCGACCCGTTGCCGAAGGAACCCGGTTTTTCCCCCAATATTTGCAGCAAGCAGGCTATCAAACGGCTTTTGTCGGCAAGTGGCACATGGGACATGATCACGATGATCCAAGGCCCGGTTTTCACCATTGGGTCAGCTTCAAGGGGCAAGGCACTTACGCGGATCCTGAACTCAACATCAACGGTCAGCGGCGGGTTTTGGAAGGTTACACGACCGATGTGCTGACCGATCAGGCCATCGATTGGCTCAAGACTCGAGATTCCGATCAGCCCTTTCTCCTTTACCTGTCCTTCAAGGCCGTTCACTACCCGTTTCAGCCGGCGCCCCGCCATCTGGGCCGCTATGCTTCCGAGGCGATTGACTATCCCATGACGATGGCCAACACCGAGGCCAACTATCAGACCCAGTCCAATTGGATTCGGGCGCGACGCTACGGGATCCATGGCATCGATCACATGGAGACGGGTCCGCTGGATAAGGATCCGGTGCCCTCTTTTGATGATCTCTACCATCAGTATGCAGAGACCGTGCACGGACTGGATGAAAATGTGGGTCGGGTGCTCGACCAGCTGGAAGAGCAGCAATTGTTGGATGAGTCTCTGGTGGTGTATCTGGGAGACAATGGCTTTGCCCTTGGGGAGCATGGGTTTTATGACAAGCGAGATGCCTTTGAGACGTCGATTCGCATTCCCATGCTGGCCATGGCTCCGGGCTTGATCCAGCCACGTACTCAGCAAGATGCCATGGTGCTGAATATGGATCTGGCGTCCACCTTTTTGGAAGTAGGTGGGATTGCCCTTGAAGAGGCCATGGCTCTGGATGGGCGTTCCATGTTACCGCTGATGCGAGGAGAAAGCGTCCCTTGGCGGGATCACATCCTGTATGAATACCACTGGGAGTGGAACTTTCCAGCCACCCCCACCACCCTGGCCATCCGGGGAGATCGTTACAAATACATTTATTACCACGGTGTCTGGGATCGCAATGGATTCTACGACCTGGAAACCGATCCTCACGAACAGATCAATCTGATTCAAATACCTGCTTTCCAGGATCGCATTGCTGCCATGCGGAACCAACTCTTTGAAGAACTCGAGGCCAGCGGTGGTCTAGTGCTTCCCATCCGGCCTCCCAAAGGGGTTCAATTCTACGATCGAAAGTTTTCTCGGTAATCTTGCAAGTCCCGAAAGGGGAAAGCAAAAAGGCCCTCCTGGTGGAGGGCCTTTTAAGCAGTCAAAGAGCTCGAAGCGTCATTTCTTCTGAGTGTGCCACTCGAAGGTGAGATCGAGTTCGTCTCCTACGGTGATCAACCCTAGGGCGATCTTTGGCGCGGGAGGATCAATGCCATAGTCGGTCATCTTGATCTGGATCTTTCCGTTGATCTTCATTCCCTTTTCGGTTGGAGTGAAGGTGACAGGCATCTTGATTTCCTTTTTCACCCCTGAAACGGACAGTTCGCCCAACGAGTCATAGGCCAGGGCATCGCCGCTTTTCCTTTCAGCCTTGGAAGGTGCCAGTGATTTGAGGCTGTAGGTGATCCAAGGGTGATCGTCGGCCTTCATCGCTGCCAACATCACCTGGTCCATCTTGGGTTTTCCGCTTTTCAGGGACC
Source organism: uncultured Verrucomicrobiota bacterium (assembly GCA_902560705.1). Classification (GTDB taxonomy): domain Bacteria; phylum Verrucomicrobiota; class Verrucomicrobiia; order Limisphaerales; family AAA164-E04; genus UBA7971. The sequence goes on along the minus strand of CACEMW010000017.1, from coordinate 15,107 downwards.
TAGCGGAGATTTTGACATCCGCCTTCGGTGTGCCGCTCAAAGCAGGAACCGCACTGACCGCCAGGTTGGAAGGAAAGGCTCCCTCCAGTTCGATGGATCCTGAGATCAACTTGCTCTCGATGGTCCAGTCGTGAACTGTGGAGGTGCCGTCGACCTTCATGGAGCTGCCGCGGAACATTCCCTTGTAGGTGGTGTTCTGGGCTTGGCTGAGCAGCGTGGAAGCCCAGATCAGGGATAACACGCTCCAGTAACAGATAATTCGTTGACTCAATTTCATTAGATTCTCCGATGTTTAGAAATGGTTCTTGGTTTCTCTCAAGCTAATTCAAAAAGTTCGCTCGGTATCTCGATCCGTTTGTTGCCAAGGATGGCTTCGTGTGCCTTGCAGGCAATCACGTTGGCTTCATAACCGTGCTTGTAGTTGGCCGCAGGTTTCTTGGACCCTTCCAGTTCCACCAGGTATTCGCGAAGCACATCTTCGTCTTCGTCACCAAAGCCGGCAATGAAATCCTCCACTCCCGATTGATGCACATAGGCGTTGTGCACAAAGTTTTCCAAGGCGTAATACAGCGGAGTATCGTTGTATGGGTTGTCCTTGGCATCATCTTCGCCAGACCCCGTAACGGTGGTGAGCTTGGTAGCGTTGGCTACCAGGTAGATACCGACTTCCTTGAAGAAGGTGTCCTTCTTCGCATAGACCTCCCAGCCGAGCATGGGCGCATCGGCTTCCTTGAACATCCAGGCCTGGGAGCCGCGTACCATCAAGGCCGCATCCGTGCCGTAATACATCTCATAGTCGGTATCGAACGAGTTACACAAGGTGATGTCGAATCCCGCATGGATGCCGCCCTCATATTCCAAGTTGATCTGAACGGTGTCAGGTTCACTGCGACCATCTTTCCACAGCACGGTGGAGCCGATGCCTGTGATGGCCTGAGGTTGTTTGCCCAAGAACCAGGATTTGGCATCCAACTGATGGATGCCGATTTCTCCGATCAATCCGGTAGAAAGGTTTTTGTCGAGTCTCCAGTTGATTTCCTTTTCTCGCTCGTTGGTCGGAGCTGCGCGTTTCCAGCTGGTTTTCTTGTGCCATTGAGAACGGGCTGAAACCGTCTGTCCCCAGGCTCCGGTGCGGACATAATCCACGAGGAAATCACGCTGCGGATCGCTGCGGAACTGGAGGCCCGCTTGGAAATACTGTTTGGGATGCTGGTGAGCTGCCATGGCAACGGCTTTGGCATCCTCGATGGTGCTGGCCAGGGGCGCTTCGCAGTAAACGTGTTTACCCGCCTTCAGCGCATCCTGAACGATTTCCTTGTGCTGATGGCTCGGAGTGGCAATCACGACCGCTTCGACGTTCTCATCGGCCAGAAGATCCTTGTAGTTGGCATACTGCTTGGCATCGGGTGCCGAGCGACCCGCTCGTCGAAGGAAGGCTCCGTAATGATCACACAGCGCGACCACGGGTGCATTGGGAAGCACCGCCAGTGTGCCCACGATGTCTCGACCATGATATCCGCATCCAATAACCCCGAATTTGACGGGAGGCCCCGCATTGGTGGAAGCTGCCTGGGCGAGCGATGGGGAGGGCTGCAAGACATCCTTGCCGCTTGCCATCACGGCCATGACACTCGCCATGGATCCACCTTTCAGGAAATTCCTACGGTTCAAATCGACCTTCTCAGTTTGTTCCTTCATAAAATAATTGTCTATCAGGCACTTAGATTAAAAAACCCGTGCAGACCCACTGAGGAGTCTGTCCGGGGTAGCGATCAGCCATGATCAATGTGTCCCAAAAAGGGCTATTAATCCAGCACTTTGATGCGAATGTTTCTCAATGCGACGGCCCCATGGTCCCCTTGAACGAACAGGGAGCCGGGTTGATCCACGTTGGCATCCAACTCACTACCGGTCGCCCGGTTGACTTCAACGTTCTCATGTACTTGGACGCCGTTGAGGGTCACACTTATTCGATTGCCTTTGATGGTAGCTTCCACCTCTTGCCATTCGCCGGCTTTGCGTGAAGCCATCAGTGAGACGGGTTTCACGCTGTAAATGGCTCCGTTGCCACCCATTTCGGGTTTTTTGCCGTAGTCATCAAAAATCTGAATTTCATGACGGCCTCGCAAGTAAAAGCCGCTGTTGCTGCCTTTTGGGATGAGGTATTCGTAGCGCACCGTGAAGTTCCAAAACTTCTCCTTGGTCACAATGTCCGTTCCATGCTCGTCCTTTCCGATGGTGTTGACCATCATGCCATTCTGCACGCTCCAGCTTGGATGCCCATCCGCGCGACGCAGGGCCCAGCCATCGAGATTGACGCCGTTGAACAAGGGTTTGAAGCCTTCCTTGGCTTCCTCTTCGCTGACTTCATAGGCAATGGAAAGAGGCTTTCCATCCCCTTCGGCCAGTCCCAGAGCCCAGTGGATTCCACCCAGGATGTGTTTTTGATAATGATCGCTCGTCCAGATGTCCTCGCGGTGGCCCAGGGAGGTGTAGAAAACCTTGCCGGATCCATACTCACTGCACCAGGCAATGGGGTAGTCTCCGGGAGCCCAGGTGTTGGGGTGCTTGTCCTGGCTCAAGAGCCCGTGCACCCGCTCCCGATGGAAATTCTTGAGGATATAGATTTCATCATACACCTGAAACGATTCTCCGTAATGCTGACATGCAGGATGGTGGCGATCCTCCACGCGAGCCGTGACTTCCACTTGAGGGCCATGGGTCAGGAACTCGCCGCCGATCATACCGACAAACTTGGGGAAGCCACGAAAGGTGTCTGAACTGGAGTGCATGCCAATGAAAGCCTTTCCGCTGTGGAGCCATTCCATGAAATATTCCCGATTGGGGATGGGAAGATCGCCGGTGGTGTTGGCAAAAACCACACCATCCCATTGCTGCAGCGCCTGAGGATTCATTTTTTCGGCAATCTCCTCGTCGGTGCGAGCGTAGTCCACCTCGAAATGGCTGGAGCCTCTCGCCAGGGCGCCCAGAACCGATTCGGCCGTTGGAATGGAAGAATGTCGGAAGCCTTTGGTGACGGTCACGACAAGTAGTTTTTTCGAGGCTGCCTCGACGGATCCGCCAAGGCAGAGGCTTGCCAGGACCAGGCTGGCAGTCCAATGAAAAAGTCTGGATGATTTCATGATCAGTGAGTTTGTTGAATGATTTCGCTTGAGGATGGTCGGTTCTGGCGTTCATGGGTCATGAAAAGGCCTGAGCTGTCGCACCTGGATCTTGTTGGTTTAATCGCTGCGACAAAACAATCAAGCAAGATCGGATGGAACTCCCCAACCGATCGGACATTGGAGGCCTGATGGATCCATCCTCTTGCCATCTTCCTACGCGCCATCAAAAATTGAAAAAAACGATGGCGAGGACGTCCTAGGGAGATTGCACAGGTTCTTCCGAGCTACCTGGGCTGGTTTCCTTCTCCGGACGGCTCTCACGCGAGGGAAACCATGAAGGAGCGGTCAAAAATTCCTGAGGGACGAGGGATTCGATACGATTGAGCGATTGGAAGGGCAGGAGCATGTACTTGGGCAGCATGTAAAGAGGTTGAATATCCGGTTTTCCCAGACCCCCCTCCACTTTATATTCGAACAATTTGGAGACAGGCCACAAGGCAAGGCTAAAGAATTTTCCAACCATGGGGGTGTCACGTAACAACTCGGCTTCCACGCGTGCCTGAAGCTTGCCCTCAAAGTCGACGCTTCCATCGTAGGCCAGCCTTGCGCTTCGCTCCTGAAGGCTCAGGTCTTGCGTCCGAATGACACTATCTTCGATGGTGAAATTGCCCTGGCCGTCGGCACCCTGACTATTGCCCAGCCCGGGAGAAACTGCATTCATAAGGCGGGAGAAAATGCCAAATAGCGGGGTATCCCACAAGCGGCCGGCTTCCAGTTTGGCATGACCAAAGCCCTGCCAGCTTCCCCAGTCAGCGGTTTCTGCCGAGGTGATGTTCAGCTCACCGCTGAGGCTGCCCTCAGCCTCTCGGCTTGGGTCGACCACATCCTTCATGAAGGGTTTCAGATCGACTTCTTCCACCCGGGCATCAAACGCCATGGTGGCACCACCACCCTCCTTGAGTTTCAAGCGGATCCCTCCTTCGAGTTTTCCTTCGTAAAAATCAGATTTCAGTTCTCGAATGTGAAAATCTTTCCCTTGCCAGTCAATGATGCCTGCGATGTGAGGGACTTTGAATTTCCAGTAAGAAAAAGGGCCTCCTTCGATTTCGAATTGCAGATGAGTTTCCAGCGCTCTCCCAAAGGGAATGGTTCCCTGCATGGATATTTGGGGTACTTTGGCAAAACGGTAAGGTGCCAGAGTACGGGCGGTTTGTGGGCCAATCGCCCTGGCGACCGCCATGGGGTCGATACGGCCAACCGCATGGGTCAGGGACATGAACCGTTCCTGAGTATCGATGAGCAGGCCCTCGGCGCTCGCTTCCCCTTCAGCGCGAACCAGCTTGGGATCTTTCAGATGCAGGAGACGGTTAGTGTAGCTTCCTTGAGTGATGAGGGAAAGCCACTCTTGACCGCGATAGCTTCCCCTGCCTGTCTCAATGATGGCGTGTCCTCGAGTGCGTTCACGGTCCCTCCAGCGCCCCCAAATTTCCCCTTCGATGGAAATAGGATCCTCAAAAACCAGCTCATCGAGTACTTTTTGTGCTTTTGGATGCAGCATGGGACGGAGGACTTTGGGCTGCGCCAAACTTTGAACGACCCAATGATAATCCTGGGTCCTGGCATCACATTGATATTGGAGATGAGTAGGGCCTTCCGGCCGGTGGACCACCAGGTTGGGAAGGGTCCATTCCATGAATTCAAAGCTAATATCTGAAGAGGCACTTTCCACGGGGACTTCTCGAAAGGCGGCCTTGCCAACCTGAAATTGGGCCTCAAGTGCCATAGTGGGTTTGACCTCACCTCGCCAATCAGGGTTGGAGTCGGTCCACATGGGTAGGGTGGCGCTGGCCTTTGCCCGAAGTTTGGGTGGTACTTCCCAGGTGTATTGATCGATCCATCGTCGACCGTTCTCTGAAAGCAGGTGTCGGATGCGGCGAGCGTCAAAGTCAGCGTTTCCCTCGACCTTTGCCAGGCGACTGGGGACATGGATCAGGCCCTTGAGGTCCATCCCGCCTTCGTAGAGTGTACCGCTCAGTTTCTCCATCTGGAGATTGGGAGCCTGCCATCGCAAACGACTCGCCAAGGACTGCGCTTCGAGCAGTTTACCCTTCAGTCCCTCGAGTTGGCTCTCCACCTGGATGTCATAAGGTGCTAGGTAAGTCCACCAGGCCCAGTCTTGCATCTCCTCGGGTTGGGGAGGGTTCCCATGAGGCTCAACGTCCACGGAAACCGTCCCCTCCCTGAGGCTGACCCATGGCGTGATAAGTTCATCCATGCTCCATTTGCAATGGAGTTTGCCATCACGCCAGTTGCCCGGGTCCCACGCCAGCTCAACGGTCGCATTCAATTGATCCAACGCCATGGAATACGCCTTCTCCCACTGCATGGGTCCAGCCTGCAAGTTGCCAGAAAGCTCCCATTGAGGCTGTTCTTGGGATGGCGCCAGAAACATCCCCTCAAGATGAAGGGGCTCTCCACGCAAGGAACCTTCTTCTGAGTGTCTCACTTCGCCCCTCCATGAACCTTTGGTGAGCTGAAGCTGGGTGGCATCCACCGTCACTTCTCCACCCAATTGAATATCCACGGATAGTTCGTCTGCGCTCGTCAGGCGATCCGCCGATAGTTGCCAGGAAAACTCCCAATCCTGCGATGGGGTTTTTACCGGGAGATCGGCATCGAATCGAATACGATCCCATTCCAAGGCGTCCACGCGGGTGGGCCCGATGGACCACTCGATGTGGGCCGAGGAATGTTCCAACTCGGATGCATCCAAATCGAGATGCATTTTCAATTCTGGCGGATCACCGAAGGTCAATCGCTGACGTAGCGAAACAATCTGCTGAAGGATGTCCGCCATCGATCGATCGGATGCCTTGGTGGAGCCTTTTGGCGGGCTGATATTGCGGATGGCCATTGCATTGGTGATGCTGCCACTCAGGATCCATTGCGCCCCAAAGGCCTGGGCTTCCAAAAAATCCAGTTCCCACCAATCACGTGAGTGGAGTTGGATCCTTGAGGTGATGCCATCGATCACCCATGGCGCAACCCCGTCCTCACCCAACGGCATTTCGAAACGCCCATTCTTGAGCAGGGCGTGATCAAGCTCGAAGGCAGAGGTGAGCCATGCCCACGGTTGAATGTTCAGTGCCATTGTTTCAGCAGTGACCGTCCCGGGTGTCTTTCCCTGCAAGACGATGCGGCTGTCCTCGATGACCAAACCTTCATCCGGGAGCCAGCGCATACCCTCAAAGGAAACATCCCATCCTTTCTCTGCTAGCTGAGCGATGATGCGCTCCTTGATCCAAGAAGGGAGCCCCCGGTTCTCAAGATGCCAGCGTCCATAAAAAGTGATCCATACACTCAAGGCCAGTAGCCATAGAAGTGCGCGAATCCCCCGTTTCAGCCAAGGGCGCTGACGCTCTGGCGCTTGGGTTTTGGACGATGTCTTCAATGTCCCCATGCATGCACCTGGCGAAGAATTTCCACGAGATCAAGCGACACCTTGCATACCACAGGCCCAGTCTCGACCTCGCTTCCGGCGTAATACGTGGCGTCGGGTCCTTGACGCCCGACCACCATGGAGCGATCGACCGAACGACCCTCGCGTGAAAAGCGGACGACCAGTTTCATGGGTTGGTCTGCATCTGTCAGCCCGAAAGCACCGTAGCGTTGATGATCTGCTTCGACCCACTCACGCACTTCGGGTTCTACCAGCTGCGCGATAAAGAGAGACCAGTCCTTTGCATGAGCTTCGTCCATGGGTTGCTCTCCTACCATCCAGACATCGGTGCTGGTCCTTCTCAGGGTCGTGCGCTCCCCGCCTATTGTAATGGTTGCTTCCACCAGGTCCGCGGGTGCGACCCGCCAGAGAGTCTGGCGTCTGAGTTTGATCGGATGATTGGGCAAATCCATCAATTTGCTTGCAGGCAATTCGTAAAGCGTGGTCTCGTCCGAGCGCCTCACCAACATGGATCCTCCAACCGCCGGGCTGAAGCTCAAGTCAAGGGACTGGATCAGCGCTTCTCCCTGTCGGGTGGCCAGCGTGAGTTGCAGGCTGGGCTTCTCGAAAAGAGCTTCTACTTGATTCTGAGGAAGTTCGTCGTGATAGGCCATGATCTGCAGGTTGACCAGGTTCTGATACATGGTCTGGACCAAGGTGGGATCCGTCGGCATGTCTGACGGATCGACAAAACTCCAGGCGGTGGTGTTGGCATCATAAGCGAGGGTGAATCCTGTGGGGCCTTTGAGAATGACTTCATTGCAGGCGTAACCCGGCTCGATGAGAAAAGGATCACGAAATGCCGAAGCGGGAAGATCAAATTGTTGATCATAGAGGTTTTCCAAGACCCTCATGACCACGTCCCGCTTCTGGCTGTAGGCAAAGCGCAGTGCCGGATTCTCCGGGTCGGGATAACCAAAAGCAATGCGATCGACCTCCTTTTCGCCTGCTTTGAGGACAAAGGTGCAGACAGGGTCCTCAAGTCCAAGGAGCAGGCGATCCTGCGTCTCTTCTTTCGGGAGGAAGGAAAGGGCCTGCCAGTTGGGAAGGACTTTTTCCATCAGTGTCTTCAGACGCACCAAGTTCGGTCGAACTCCCGCCAAGGCAGCCGGCTCCATCAGCCTCCAGGCTCCCTTCTGGATATCTCGCTGGATGACGATATGGTGATCGGCATGCAGCCACTCCAGTTGATCAATGGGCTCGGTTGGTAGCGAGACGACACGCGGGTCCCTCCATTGGGAGAGCTCAGGGTGGAGCTGATCGAACCATGAGGCATCCACCACCCACAGATTTTCCTCCTCATTGATTCGAACATAGACTTTCTGGCCTGCGGAGGCTTTTTGGCCCACTTGCAAAAGCACACCCACTTGATCACCTTGCTTCCATTGCAATGTCCATGTGGGTTCCTGAAGACCGAAGGCTTCCCAGCCTCCCTGAGTCTGAATGTCCTCCTTTCGAATGGGACTCTGGACCTCGACCCGAGTGAGGGTCTTGAGCAGCTGGGTGATACGGGTAGGATGCGCCAGATCTGCGATAGGCTGTTGGAGGTTCCAGCCACGCCAATTTTTCTCAAAAACCCATGTTTGATCCGACTGAGCCACCACCAGGCCATCCCATCTTCCCAGTGTCGATGGTTCCATCAAGGTGGCGGGACCTCTCATGGTAAGATCCTGATTTTCAAGAGGCTTTTCCACCCACCAGACCCCTGCCCCTAAAGCAATGGCCACCAGCCATAGACAGAGGGTTTGTTGACGAATCATCACAGGCACAAAAAGGGTTCAGGGTTTCAAAATCAATAACGACGTTTCAGCCAAATCAGGAAGCCAACAGCAAAGACTCCCGAGGGCAGGATCAGCAGTAACACCCATTGGAGCTGTTTCAAGGTTTGTTCAGGAATATCCATACGATATTCCCGAATGGGCCTTGGCCCCAGCCCGCCCATGAGAGTGTCGCGCTCCAACAACCAGTTCATCGACAAGCTGGCAAAGTCACGGTTGCCGCCCTTGTTGAGATGCAGGTTGTTCCAGCTTTGCGAATCGCCCAGGACGATCAAGCGACTAGCAATTTTTTCCAGGCCACTCTGGTCAGAGGGGATTGCCTCCATGGCACATGCCAGAGAAATACGACCTCGAGCGTCCACACGCGGATTGTGTAGAAAGGCTCCCCTGGAAAATTCCGATTTGGCCACGCCATTGGTCGTGGTAAAGGCCAGTGACTGCATCTCAAGGTCATAGTCTTCCAGCGGTCGATTCATGGGGGTGACCGAACGCGGAAGGGGCATGACCAGTGGGGTCATTGTGCCGAGTAATGGGTTCATGATGGGGTGGGGAGCCAGTTGTCCCACCAGCAATTCACTTCCTGAAAACTTGGTAACATCGTCGATGACATTCTGGCCGACTTGCAGGCTCCAAGAGCGCAACCAATCTTCCAGGCCTGTCAGCATCCCAAAAGATTTGAAATGAAAGGCAACCAGCACGCGCCCTCCTCGTGCTAGGTAGGCCTGAAGCAGACCGAGGTCTTCGCCACTCCAGGGCTGGTTTCCTCCGGCGATGACCACGGCAGCAGCATCCTCTGGGATGGATCCTTCCTGGTGCAGCAAGAGGGATCGAACCTGCAGATTTCGTCCCTCCAGAGACTGCCTGAGAGATAAATAACCATCCAGTGCTTCGCTGTTCGGATCATGCTCCCCATGCCCTTGGGTGAAATAAACCACCGATGGACGTTGATCGATCAGGTTCATCAGCGTCGAGGTAAAGAGCATCTCACCTTTGAATCCCAATGCCTTCATCACCATGGTTCCATCCTCTTCCCCTTGTGTGAGGCCGTAGTCAGTCAGCTCCTTGACGGAGATCATGCGAGACCGATTGCCTGTGGCAAAGAGCAGGCATTCTTCCTCCAAGGGCTCCTGGATTTGGTATTGGATCTGAATTTGCTGCGCCTTGCTGCGTTCTCGGAGATAGTCCACAACTTCCACCTGAATGTTCCGATTGGCCTCACGGTATTCCTTGAGCAGACCCATGATGCGGGAAAGGGGCGTGTCCTTTTCTTCAGGATGATGAAACACCACCACACGAATCGGGTCCTTGACGGAGCGAAGCCACTGCTGACTCATGGTGGACAGCGCCAGGGCAGGGTCCTCATGCCATACCCATCGCCAGGGGTGGCGTAAGGCCAGAAAGTTGAGACAGACGCCGATCAAAAGCACGGCACCGATGGCCATCAAAAGATCCAACCAGAACACGCTGCCATCCCGCAGACGGCGTCTGGAGGGGTGGGGATTGGGTTTTAGTAGGGTCGACATGGTTTTGGTTTTACTTATGACTCTCCACCCATCGCCAGGTGGCAAACAAACTCAGGGCCGTGGCGCAGAGATAAAACGTCAGATGACGTCCATCGACGATACCTCGAACAAAGTCACTCATGTGGTTGAACAAGCTGATGTGCTCGAAGAGAGCAGCCTGCCATCCCGATTGATCGGGAAGCAGATAAATGACAAAGCTCAACATGAACAGGGCCATCTCCAGTGTCAGGGCTATCATGGCTGCGATCAGCTGACTTTGGGTGAGCACGGACGCCAGGCAGCCCATGGAAAGAAACAAGGCCCCTACCAGCATGACCCCCAAACTGGTCCCGGCGATGATGCCCGCGTCGAGGTAGCCAGGGTCATTGAAGAACCGCCCTAGCCAGATCATCATGAGCCAGAGTGGAACCCAGAGCAGCCCATAAAAAAGCCAGCAGCTCATGAACTTGGAACCCAGGACCTGCAGTGGAGTCACCGGGGTGGTCATGAGAGATTCGTAGGTCCCAGTTGATTTTTCATGGGCAAAGCTACGCATCGTGATCGCAGGGCAAGCCAGCAGGAGGATGAACCAGAAAAACGGTGTGCTGTAGAAGGCCTCGGTCAGCGGGGCATCCATGGCTCTGCCATTGTAGGCGAGAATCACGGTCAATAGGCTCATGCCGATGAGGAAGAGCACCATGCTCAAGATCACATAACCACTGAGTGTGGAAAGGAACAGGCCCACCTCTCGCTTGAACAATGTGAGAAAGACGCGCATGGCTCAGGAGGGTTCTTCTCGGTTGACTCGGCCGACATGGGTGAGTTGGACAAAGAGGTCTTCAAGACTGGGCTGGTCCTGGGTGAGTTCTCGCAGGCTCCAGCCCTTTTGCTTGATCATTTCAAACAGCATGGGTCGCAGGTCGTTGCCATCCTTGGAATGCATCTTGCATCGCAGAAATCCCTCGCCGAGATCCTGGATATCAAAATCTGCGACCGAATCCATGGAGCGCAAGGTCTCAGAGAGCGGTTCCCAGGGCGCCTGGATTTCAGCCAGACATTGGGTCATGCTCCCCACTCTTTTCTGGATTTCCTCCCGTGTGTCATTGGCCAGAAGTCGCCCACCTTGAAGGATGAGAATATGATCACAAAGGATCTCTACCTCTGAAAGAATATGTGTGGAAAGGAGCACTGTGTGGTTTTGAGCCAGGGATGCGATCATGTGTCGAAACAAACGTACCTGATGGGGATCCAGACCGATGGTAGGTTCATCCAGCATGATCACTTCGGGTCCATGGAGAATGGCATCGGCGACACCCACCCGTTGGCGGTAGCCCTTGGACATTTGACCGATGATTTTTTTCGAAACCTCCTTCAAATCGCACTGTTCGAGAACCTCTTCGGTGCGCTTTTGCAGTGCCTGTCCGGACATGCCCCTGAGGCCCCCGCGAAAACGAAGGTATTCAGCTACACGCATGTCCAAATGCAGGGGATTGTTTTCAGGCATGTAACCAATGCGACGGCGCACCTCCAAGGGTTTCCTGAGGATGTCGTATCCTGCCATCACCACCCGCCCCGAGGTGGCAGGCATGAAAGTGGAGAGGATACGCATCGTTGTGCTCTTGCCAGCGCCATTGGGGCCAAGAAATCCGGCAATACGCCCTTTCTCGACGCTGAAGGAGAGGTCATTCAGAGCCGTATGACCGGCATATCGTTTGGTGAGGTGTTCGACCTGAATCATGCTATCTCACGGCAACCATTCCTGGAGGCACGATTTCACGCAACGCAACGTTGGTTGGGTCAACCTAACCATCACACGCGGACAACGGAGTTACTCAGCGTACCGATGCCAGAGACGTGGATATCGACTCGATCGCCCTCTTCCAGGGTAAAGTCATCATTGGGTACGACCCCGGTTCCCGTCATGAGCACGGCTCCACGAGGAAAACGCTGGGAGCGGAAAAGATAACCGGCAAGGTCATCGAAGGAACGTTTGATCTGGCTGATGGAGGTTTCACCACTAAAAACACTCTGCTCGTTTCGGAAAATATGCACGCCGATGGTCCAGTTGCGTACGGTCGTCTCGTCAACACCCAGGACCATCCAGGGCCCCAGCGAGCAGCTGCGATCGTAGGTCTTTGCCTGAGGTAAATAGAGCAGGTTTTCCCCTTCGATGTCGCGTGAGCTCATGTCGTTGCCGATCGTCACACCGACGATGGCTCCCGAAGCATTCATGACCAATGCCAGTTCAGGCTCTGGCACATTCCAATGAGCATCTTTGCGTATACCCACCGCATCCTCGGGGGCCACGACCTTTTGCGGGAGCGATTTGAAAAAGATTTCGGGTCTTGGGGCCTCATACACTCGGTCGTAGGCCGAAGCGCTGAAGTCCGATTCTTCCATGCGGGCGGTCTTGCTTCTCAAGTAGGTGACCCCTGCGGCCCACACCTCCTGATGGTCGACTGGAGCCAGAAGGGTAATGTCCTTGAGTGCGTGGGTGACGGCTTCAGGTGCTTCCCATGCTGATTGAATGGCCTCTTGAGCCTGGCCTTCAAACAATCCTGCTACCTCGTGCCATCCCATGAGGCTGAGATCCACCACAGTTGCCTGCGTGCGGAAGGCACCAAGGCGGGGGCTTGAGTCGGTCGTTGTACGGAATCGGCAGATGCGCATCAGGTGACAACACTAAAAGCAAAACCTCCTTATTAGCTAGCACTATTCATTTTGCCAGCAGGACCTTGCAGCCAGAGCCCGAACCCTCTAAAACCATCTCATGCATACCTTCAAGGCAAGATGTGTGTTTGATGGCAAGGCCACCCTTGGCGAGGGACCCGGATGGGACGAGCAGCGCCAGGCATTGGTGTGGGTGGATATCGAACAGGGCAAGATCTGTCGTTTTTACCCTGGCCAGCAACGCAATGAGTGCTGGTCTGCTGGTCAGCGCGTGGGATTTGTGGTTCAAACGCAAACCGATGCGCTGCTGGCAGGCGGACAGCAGGGCCTTTTTCTGCTCGACCCCTCCAGTGGGCAACTTCAGAAGCTCGAGCATCCGGAAGCCCAACTTCCGGACAATCGATTCAATGATGCCAAGTGTGATCCTCAGGGCCGCCTTTGGGCGGGCACCATGTCCTGTCTGGAGACCGTAGGGGTGGGCCATCTCTATTGCATGGATCTGGAAGGGAAGGTGAGCACCCAGCTCGATGGCATCACCATCTCCAACGGCTTGGCCTGGTCACAGGATCAGCGCACGATGTATTACATCGACACCCCGACCAGACGGATTGATGCTCTCGATTTTGACCCTGAAACCGGTTCGATTTCTCAGCGCCGCTCGGCCTTTGAGATTCCCGATGGCATGGGCTACCCCGATGGCATGACCATCGATGCTCAAGGCCGACTCTGGGTTGCCCTTTGGGCAGGTTGGGGAGTCGGATGCTGGGACCCCACGAGCGGAGAGCTGCTGGGCAAAGTCGAACTGCCCGTTGAATGTGTGACCTCATGCTGTTTTGGAGGGCCCGATTATCAAACGCTCTACATCACCACTGCCAGCCGAGACCTGGATAAGGAGGGATGGGTTCAACAACCTCTGGCGGGAGGTTTGTTTGCTGCTGAGGTGGGCGTGGGTGGTGGGCCCAGTCAGGTATATCAAGGGCGCCTTTAGGGAAAGAGCCGCCAGGGAGATGAACTGGGTTCTATGCACAAGTGATGAGTGATACACTTCCTGATCTGATCGACATTGGCTTGAACCTTACCCACGATTCCTTTGATGTGGACCGAGCCACAGTGCTCGAACGCGCTCAGGCTGCAGGAGTTGGTCGAATGATTCTTACCGGAGCCACTCAGGAGGGTAGCCATCAGGCAGCGGAGCTGGCACGCGCTCATCCGGGTCGCTTATTTGCCACCGCAGGTATCCATCCCCACCATGCCAAAGAGGTGAATACGGACACAGCTCATCAGCTCAAGTCCTTGCATGCCTGCCCCGAGGTAGTGGCCGTAGGAGAGTGCGGCTTGGACTGGTTTCGCGACTTTTCCCCTCGTCCGATTCAAGAAAAAGTGTTCATTGAGCAGCTGGAAATGGCCGTCGAAAACCGTCTACCTCTCTTTCTGCATCAGCGAGCCGCCAGTGATGCCTTCCTTTCCATCCTGAGGGACTATCGCCCTAGGGTCACCCGGGCGGTGGTGCATTGCTTTACCGACGATCCTGCCACCCTTTTTGGTTTGCTGGACCTGGATTGCCACATTGGCATTACAGGATGGATCTGTGATGAGCGCCGCGGGCGTCATCTCAAGGAGCTGGTTCCAAGCATCCCTTCCGACCGATTGATGATCGAGACGGATGCCCCTTACCTCATGCCTCGAGACCTGGATCCCAAGCCCAAGACCCAACGCAATGAGCCGATGCATCTGGCCCACATTGCTGCGGTCATTGCACGATGTGTTGAAAAACCACTCACGCAATTGGCCCAAGAAACCACTCAAGTCGCCGAAGCCTTTTTTGGTCTGGATGCTCGGCCGCCCTCCCAAGAAAACTCTGCTGACTCATGAAACTGATTTCCTGGAACGTCAATGGCATGCGAGCCGCCGTCGGTAAGGGGCTCATGGAATGGATTCCTACCGTGGAAAGCGACATCCTTTGTTTCCAGGAAACCAAGGCGCAGCCGGATCAGCTGGATGCACTTCCCTGGCCAGAGGGTTATCACCGCTACTTGTATTCGGCGGTCAAAAAAGGCTATTCTGGTACGGCAGTGCTCACTCGCATCAAGCCCTTGCGCGTCTGGAACGGCCTCGGGCTCGAGGAGCACGATCAGGAAGGAAGGGTGCAGAATCTGGAATTTGATGCGTTCACTTTGGTCAATGTCTACACCCCCAATGCCCAGAATGCACTGGCTCGCCTGGACTACCGCCTTGAATGGGATGCTGCTTTTTTGAAGCACCTCTGTGCTTTGAGGGAGCAAAAGCCAGTTCTTTTCTGCGGAGACCTCAATGTAGCCCATCAGGAAATCGACCTGGCCCGTCCTAAAGAAAATGTCAAAAACCCCGGATTCAGCCCCGAGGAGCGGGCTTCTTTCGATCGATTGATCGATGCGGGTTTCATCGACACCTTTCGCGTCTTCGAGCAGGGAGGAGGCCATTACTCGTGGTGGAGTTATCGGGCAGGGGCTCGTGCCCGGAATGTGGGCTGGCGGATTGATTATTGCGGGATATC
>CACEMW010000016.1:0-46468 GCA_902560705.1 uncultured Verrucomicrobiota bacterium | reverse complement strand
AAGAATTGAAAAATCTTTGTTTTATATTATGCAATTTCAAGTTAATTCATTTTAGATTTTCAGGCAACCCTGATCCATACATACCATTTGATCCGTTTATATTAAGGGATAAATCCATTGTTAAAATTAAATATTTACCAAACAGATGTTAGCCAAAAATGGGGAAAAGACTTTACAAAAAATATTCTAAAAAGCTTAGCTGATCTTGGAATTTACAATTTTGATAAATATCGAAGATGGCTCGATTTCCAAATGGCAGCGGCCAGTAAGTTAATTACTTATGATGCATTGGCTTCTAAGATTGGTTGTTCGATGGCAGAGGTGGTAGGCCAACTTAAATTAACAAATTATGGTAAACCTTACTTGCCAGATTACGGTGGATTTAATTATTCACACTCCGACGGAGCTGTCATTGTCGCAGTAGCAGATTGTTCGGATGCAATCCAAATAGGAATTGATATCGAAAGAGTAAAACCATATCCCGAAGATTTAGTATCTGAAGTATTAAATTTTGACGAGATTCAGCTACTCAATAAAAGCAATTATAAGGATAAATTGTTTTTTAAATTCTGGACTTTCAAGGAAGCAATTCTAAAAGCTGAAGGAGTAGGGCTTTCCGTTTCTCCAAAAGTAATCTCATCCAACCTCAGTCGTAACAACCCAGTTCAAAGTCAGTGGAGTGTTAAAGAAGTACCAACGTGCAAAGATTGTGTAGCACACGTGGCAAGTTCGAAGAATTTTGATTTTGATTATCGCATTCTTGATTTTGAACTTAAAACAAATACCGCTTGATTTAACTTTTAGTTATAAAATTATATTTTCTTAATTTTATTACTTACCGATAATTGCCTTCAATTACCACTAGAATCAATATTTTTAGTTAGAATGTACTTTACTGTAGGAACAAACACAAAGTGCAGAAATCGAACAACATTTCTCGCAATAGGAAAAATTATACTTCTTACCCTCTTCTGCACCTTTTAAAAGATTCTTTATTCTAATTCTACAAGCTCCACAACCCGAACCTGCATTCGTCTTCCATTCAACTTGCTCTAAAGAATTACAGTTCCCACTCTTGATTAGGCAATCGATTTCTTTCTCGGTAACTTGGCGGCATCTACACAAATAATCTTTATTGCAAGATGATTCGCAAATAGCCTCATGAGGGGCATCTTTACCACAATCTAATGTGACTATTTTTGAATAGTTTACTAATTCTGACCGGATTGGCTCCACTCCTTTACCTTAGATCATTTAAATCCAGGTATTTCTTGGGGATTGCGATTTACCTTCGAATAGTTGCTGTTTTGGTGTTTGGCCATGCCAGATTAAACTTAATCGGGATTTTTCTATACAAATTGCAACCAAAGCATATCCCCTCATTTTGAAAAATTCGCAAGTTCGCATGATTTTTCAGCCTTTTTGTTTGGTTTTAGAAGTCTACCCGGAAATACTGCCGGCCAAATACGATACAACCTTTTTCAAATCTCCAGTCATCTCTCTCTTCAATCTCACCAAACCGTTTCCATAAGCTGGTTTTTCCATACTTCGGGTTACCCGGTACACCAAAACTGTTGCCGTGAGCAATGGGGGCGGCATAGCAGTTTCCTAAACAGTCGATCGGGGCTCGATTCCCTGCAGGAGCACCCTGTCTCCCAACATTTTACAACTTGTATTCAACTCAGTTCTTGAGCTGAGTCTCGTTTAGGGGACGCTTTGCGCAACTGCCCCAAATAATTTTCTGGACTACTTTGAATCGGCGAGTCGGATAAACAACATCAAACGAAGATGGCCGTTAGAAACGGTAACGCAAGCTTGTGTCTTGGCACCATCTGTTAAAAGTAGGGGTGACCAAATTTGGCTTACCATACTCATGTCTTCACCTCCCCATACTGGTTGCGTTTCATCAATGTACTTCGAATCCTTGGTACAATCGGCTGTATCGAAAATTGTGCTGGTTTGAAGATCCTAACTTTGAATTTATTCAGTACAGATAAGAGCTCGCCCCATCATCGAAGATGACTGAATGCATATGGCGATGGATAATTCAATTAGCACAAAAAGAAGTTCGAGCCACAAAGAGCTTAGTTCAGTTCCTTGTAGGCAAAGAGGTCGCGCCTACCCAAATCCATATTAATCCAATCAAAATCCATGAAAACAGCGCACCTCGGTACATTCGTAGGTCATTTAAGGAGCTTGGATGCTCCGTTGGAACATTACTATTTTGCTACGAATTTAACTCGGTATTGCCGCAATTTGGTTAAGAACAGATCCACCATTTTGCACCCAACACAAAAATTCTTTAAGCTGGAAAAAGTAACAAAAACCCCATCAGCCAAAGCCGATGGAGGTCCATTTACTTTGTTATGATTCAACGACTAGACCACTAGGTCCAGCCAATGACAAACTTGCTTGGTCATGTTTCGACTCTGAGGTGATCTAGAAGCAAATTGGCTACGAAAAGAATGCCTCTGAGTATCCAACAGCAGGAGCGGGTATTGGCCTCAGAGTCTACTCAGACAGAGGAAAAAGCAATAGTTGGGAAGTCACCTTTCGTATAACTCATGTAGCTTTTGTCAGCTCAGCAATCAGGTTGCTTTTGCCATTCGCAAACCGCACATCGAAAGATTGAATTTGTCCATAGGGCCGTTAGAAGCAGCAGTGCTCTTTCTCTTCAATCAAAACTTACGTGTCTCATCAGCCAGTGCGTTTTCGTATTCCTGCTGATGCCGCTGTTTGCTCGTTCCTTCAGGAACAACTGCCACTAGCTGGCAGACCTCAATATCTCCTGGTCGAATTATTGCCTTGCCCTTGTTTACTTCGAAAGGGAGGTCTTCTATTCCGTTTGGCGTAATGGAATAGACATCTTTCGCTGTGATCCAGGAAGGCAGCTCGACGCTTACCCTAACGTCGCGCTGCTTTCGAAAAGGATACGACTGATCGTCGATTTCATAGTCCTGATTAGTAATGAAAAGGAACAATGCTTCTGGAGAAGCAAGCGTTGCAACATCCAACTTGGGCGGGCTTTCCGTCTTCAGCCGGATTGGATCAGCTCGCAACAAGTCGCCTCGAATACAACGCATGACGCGTCCCCAATGCGCCATGGCCGCAACGGCGTCTGGATAGTCATCCGCTGCCTTTACCGACCAGTTGAACCAAAGAATCCCTTTGGCTCCCCGACCAAGGTTTAACATCAACTGAGCCGCTAGTTCCCCAGGTGTTGGCACATAGCGTTTAGGCCGCTCGTCCCAGTCTGCGATTCCTTGCGACCAGACCCAAATCGGTTTCGGTTCGGAAGCTTCCTTCAAGTCACGAGTATAATAGCCCGTTTCCTCTAGCCGGGTGCCATACTTGTGCGGCCAATTACTACTAGTCGGCGCCCCGACGCAATAATGATCCATACAGGGAATATCTGGTATCGAAGCATATTCGAAGAATTTAACATTGCGGCACAGCGTGATCATAGTGGGAATGGTCCGATTGATGCTTTTTGTCGACTCGTCCGCGAAGAGCATGGTAGATGGCAACCTTACCCAATCCGGTTCATCCTGAAGCATCCAGCAAATAACGCCAGGCTTGGAACCTAGGTCCTTCATCATGGCCTTGTTTCGGCCCGCGCCGTTAGGAACAATAGTGCGGAAGCCATAGCGGGGAATGTGTTTCGCATAATACGAATCATTGGAACTACCTCCCTGCACAATTGTATCGATGTGAACTCTGCGTTGCATCGCAAACGTATCCGGAGTGCCCGTCCATAGGCCAATCGGAAATCTGTCTGGGTGTGCCCTTCGATGAGCGTAAACGTAGCGTTGTTTTCCATCTTGCTCAAGTTGCACTCTGAGAATTACTAATGCGGAAGGATCTAATGGTTTGTCCAATGTGAGTTCTCCGATCGCGTGGGTGGATCCTTTTCCAGCATGCTTTTTCCAATTAACACGATCGGAAGAGTGACCTAAAACTTCCGCCGATAGAACGTCGACATCACCTTCGCCAACATATCGGAAGTGAAATAATATTTTGCGAAGATCTTCGGTAAGGATGATTGATGAGATGCGAGCTTTGTCCATTTCCAGAACCGAGGTTGAGCGAACGGCCGGCGTCCAAGTGCGATCCATCAACGTCACCTCGATGGGTTTGCCTTCCGAGAAGAGTTCACTTACAGCATTGACTTCAAGAACGGTCGTTTGACTAGGGGCTAGTTGACGATCCATGTATCGATGCCAAGCCACAAAGCGGCCTAAAAGCCAATGAGACTCGTCTTTACCGTTTAATTGATAGTATGTTAGACTGACTGGCTTTTGCGTGATGTTCTTAACATACACATGGATCAGTCCACCGCGATTGGGGGTGTCTTGCTCGACTTCATACAGCGCTTTAGATTCCCAACTGGCTGCTCGATACTCAATCTTTTCAATACGTAATTTGGCGTCTTTCACTTTGGCAACGCTCGCGCCCTTCTGCAGTGTCTGAGCAAAACTTTCCCAGCCCACTACTGTTAGCAACAATGACAGCAGGATTTGAAACGACAATCGGCGACTAACAGAGATTAAGATTCGAATCATAGGTTGTTTCTTCTAGTCAAGTAGCGTTGATGAGTGATTCGGTTGCAGGCGATTTCTGTACGTCGAGACCACCTTTACCTCACGGCGAGCGCTTAATTTCATTGTAACAAATAATTCCCTTAACGCAACCCAAAGCGACCTCCTAGTGTCCGATGATGGAAACTCAAGCATAGCGAAAAAGGACGATCCAGGTCTAGTAGGCGTATAGCTTCGCCATGCAAGGATTGTAAAAAACTGTCCCTACCGATGTTTGAAAGCATTGCTTTCATCACATAGTTTGGCGCACATGGGTTCTTGTTCCACACCTACATACGCGCCATAGAATCCCGAATCACTCCAAGAAAAACTCTACAAGTCATCTTCAACTAACCCATTGTTTCGCATTCAATCCCGGGGAAAAGATTAGACAGCTGAGTCAAAGAGTTTTAAAAAATGCAATTTCCAGTCTACAACACGTGTCTCTAGGCACATCCATTTTATTTCTGCTAATCGCTTTTATCACTAGAGTGATCGAAACCAGGGATGAATCCGTGGGCTCGACCTAAATAATAGGATAACAAATATGCTGTTGCTGGTCGCAGTTGGGTTCCATCTGCGTCAAACCGAAGTTGCCAAACATCATCTTCCAAGTAGGTCGATGCTTGTTCATCTCTAGCAAATGCGTAGCCTCCTATTCTATGCCCTTTGCCGATTGCTTTACCTGGTTCTCTTGCATGTGTAAACAATGATACCATATCAATTCTATGGGCGTTCGATAGCGGCCAATCGATTAGGTCTAAGGGCCAGCGGATGAGCGTATCAAGAGCATCTTCTAACCAAGGCCCAGTAGGTGATAAGTCTACTACACCCCAATGATCCTCTCGCTTTTGGTTTAAACAACCTGCTGCATATACAAAATTGAAAAATGGATTTCTTTCATATTGTTCAACTCTCCAGTGGTAGAAAGCCCCTAGTTGATAGTTGTTCAAAATCGACTCATCATTCTCATAGCGAAGCAGGTGATAATAATTTAAAAAAGACATATCATCATCACCTTGGTGGAATGAACCTGGACCGCTTATGATTTGAGGCTGAGTCATTCCATTTAGAGCAAAACCGTGATCTTTTATCAAATTTTCATATTCATCCCTATATTTCAATTCATTTGTTATATGATGAGCAATCAATAAAAAGGTCAACATGCTCCAGGAATTTAGGCCGCGTTCCTCCCAGTTATCTGAATTGAAATTTAGTTCCTCAGGAGAGAGTCCTGACCACCGTGTTGCTTGTTTATCGTGATCGACGAGTTGCAAATCATGATGCAAAAGGTGGTCAATAATCCGACGTATGACTGCGCGCACTTGTTCTTTTTCTTCTTTGGATTCACAAATATGATCAAAATAGATGGAGTAACCAAAAAAATGCCCAATTAGCTCATCTACGCTAACATCGCTTTTCCAATACCATTTACCGGTTTTATCTACTGGCCAGCGCGGATCAATGACTTTCCAAAGCTTATCTTGTTTGGATTGAATGCGACGATCACGCTCTGGACTATCCCTTAAGTTTGGATTTGGGCCCTCTGTTGGGAGCACAGTGCGAGCAATTAATCCAAAAGGACCGGGATTTGATCCTCCCTGAGTTACTTTACTGAGAAAGCTAAGAGCTCGAAATGTTCTTTTCGCTCGTTCTTTGTATACAGGTTTCTTGGTAACCTCATAAGCCAAACTCATAGCTCCGAGATAAAGACCGTTGAAAAATCCATCATTATCTGAAGATTGCGCCACTGCTGTTCCCTTATTCCCAGGCTCCTTCAGGAGAACCGGAGAGACATAGCTAAACTCTGTTCGCAGGTGGTAACGTTCGATTTCATCCTCATAATAATGTGCCTTATCTTGAAGACTAAGGGAGCAATACTCGATTCGCGAAACCCCTCCTCGCGTTGCAAACCAAATTGTTCCGTCTTTGCCACTCGCAATCTCATTAATGTGGTTATGAATGAGCCAACGTTTTCCATGTCGAAATTCCCAATGCTTCCGAAAATACCTTATAGCTCCATTAGTGGTGCCAAACCAAACCCCATTGGTGGTAGCTGCCATACAGGTGAAGTCATTGAAAGGCAGACCATCCGCCGCTGTAAATAATTCCCATTGGTCATCTCGTATTTGGTGCCCTACTCCTTGAGGGCAAGCAAACCATAGCAGCCCAGCTGGATCGTAACTAGTTGCGCGAATATCTATCGGCGCCCACCGAATGGAATTTTGCCGAGGCAACATAAGTTTCCAATCACCGTCGCTTAGACTAAAAAGTCCATTTTCACCCGCTATCACGACTTCCGAGCCAAGCCGTGCGACCTGTCGGATTTTTCCTACCTTGAGGATACTTGGCGGAAAAAAATCATCCACCTCTTGAGTGGCTTCAAACCACCGGGACCCACCTGTTTCCTCTACCCAGCCATTATCTTTAAGAACAAAGAATGTGTCGGCAGCGTAAATGTGAGGGATTCCCTCGCTATCACAAACAATCTTCTCGATACTACCTGGAGGTAGTCCGTCTTTATTCGTATAACCTCGATGAATCTGATGCGGGTAAACTTCTACAGAAAATTGCTGCCCCGTAGCGAAGGGTTGCCAAAATAAAAATTCGGCCAAGAAAATCACGAACCGTTGTAAGGTCCCCTTCCTTGGATTCTTCTCATTTTTGAGTCCCATATCACATATACGCCACAAAACACCTAATCCCGCCACGAAAAAACCGTTGCTCAGTATCCAACAGTAGGGACACGGTTGTCGGTGTCAGAGTTTACTCAGACAGAGGAAAACGAATTGGAGTTTGAGCTTAGCCCCAAAGAGAAGGACAAGTTGTTTACCTAACAAAGCACCCTTGTACTTACCGACCTCTCTTGCCACCATTTGGCTATGTCTACCCTACCCTTAGACATTCGCCGACAGGGCAAAGAGCTCATCGAAACTGGCAAGACCTCGGCCGAGGTCGAGGCCTTGCTGGGCATAAAACCTGGGACAATCCGCGAATGGAAGCGCCGCTACATGTGGGATGCCCCTGAGGGCCTGGATCGACCGTGCAACGACTACTTGGACAATGACCAAGTGCCAGCTGAGTACGAATGGGTCATGAGCTTGGATGTCATGGACACATTGGACTGGATCCGTCAGATTCCCATGCCTCGTCGTATTGATGCCATTCTATAGCGAGAACGGGCGCTTGAGCTACTTTCAAAGCTAGCTGAACGAGTCATTGGAGGCCTTGGTCTTCAGCTAGGGCAGCTGACGAAGCTGCAACTAGAATTGCAGCTGATACAATAATGGATTTTGAAATATGTTCTTTCATATTAATTTGTTTTTAAATCAAAAAATTTAAATACTAGACGATCTAAAAATCCAAATACGGGCAAAAATCTTATTGGGGCTGTTGCCTTTTGATTGATAGACAAGATCAGAATTATGAAATTGCTACTTTCCATTCTATCAGTCGCACTCTCTTCAACCATCCTGGGGGATCACCATCATTCTGCACCAAAGGTATTCGAGGCTTATTTTTCAAAGGTCAAGCCAGGTAAGATTGCTAGATTTCAAGAAATCGTAAAATCCTTCTGGTTTCCAACCGATCAGGCTGTCCAAAGGCTAGCGATACCCATTGAGCTGACAACCGGCTATTGGGATAATGTGGTGCTTTTTCACCCCACGGAAGGGCTTGATAAACTCAACCATACTGATTCGGTTTCATTGAAATGGATAGAAAGCGCAAACAACCGCCTGGGTGAATCGAAGCGGGCTGCACTAGACAAGGAATTTCAAAGACTTATTGCGGATTCCATAACTCAACTTTTCACGATTGTTGGAGAATTGCCGCCGCTTACACCTCGCTACTACAACTTAAATGCCCAATACACTCCGATATATGCCTACTTCACTAAATTCAAACACGCCTCTAATGAAAAGGCTTTCAGCTTGATGGATGAGGTTGTCCAGACGAGCGGGGAGACACCTGTTGTTTTTCGAGCAATCTCTGGAGATATTGATCAAATATCTATCTGGAATGCGAATGACGGCTTTGCTCGCGTCACAGAGGGTCCTAGCTACGAGATGAAAGAATTTATGAAAAGTTCACTAGGTGAGGGTTTTTTCGGTTTGGTTGAGGATTTAGGTCTCGAGATTGGTTCTATTCGGTGGAGGCCCTAAGTGAATTATCTTATTACATTAATTGCTTTGTTCGCAATTGTGTGTTTCGCCCTGACAAGCGTTGAGAAACTTTGTGGTGTAGATAAGATGGCACATAATGTCAGATTAATTTTTGCAGATCCTAATGGCTGAGTGCTACTGCCAAAACCAGTGAGTATCAAAAAGGCGATTAACGTAAATGTTAATTGACAAGACCTTATTACAATCGAATACTAAATATACATTAAACGCTTAGAGTGAATTAATAACATAGAATTAAGTTATGAGTGAAAGCAATATATCCTCCCTATTTGAAGTATGGAACAATGCTCTGCAAACGGGTGACCCACAAAAGGTTGCAGAGCTTTACGAAACCAATGCCATATTGTTGCCTACGGTTTCCAACAAAGTTCGTCACAATCATGAAGAGATCGCAGATTATTTTGTTAACTTCCTAGCGAAAGGTCCAGTGGGCAAGATCGATGAATCAAATGTTAGAACATTTAATGATGTTGCGATCAATTCCGGGGTCTACACCTTCACTTTCAAGGATGGATCAAGCGTGCAAGCTAGATTTTCGTATGTTTACCGATGGAATGGTCAAAACTGGCGTATCATCGAACACCATTCTTCTGCAATGCCTGAATAAATGGTTTTTAAGGCCCAAATGATGTGAGCAACTTATTTCACCCCACTAATTCAGTTAGTGGGGATTTTTTATTTAAATCGGTTTCCATTAAAATAAGATCCAGTCAAATAATTCGTTCTTTGTCCTGAATGCAATGCAGCAAGCTTAAAATTATGAAAAATATTTTGTTTTTCTCTACAATTTTTTCCTTATCGGTTGGTTGTGCATTGAAAACCGGTCAAAATTCAGGTTCACGCGGCATCTCAAGGGTCGGTTGGAATAGGGGTTCAGAGATCTACCAGTCAGTTCGCCACGCTCAGCGTGAACATGAGCGAAAGCGAACACATCTCGACAAGCAGAGGGAACACGAAGCGCAGGAGAGGCTTATGCGCATGATGGATCAAAACCAAGAAGGGCGAGACGAGCTAATTCGTGAGAGCATTTTCTGGGATAGGTAATTCGTTTCCCCCTTTTTGTCTTAAATCATCACACGTTTTCAGTAAACTCCTAGAGTGTTGTTGAAAAGGGGTTTATGATAATATTCAAGATTATATCAATCCTTGTCAATTATCAGGTGTGATCTCAAATCACATCCATAGGGTTGATAGAGCGGTTGCAAGTTTTGAGTATTCAGGGGGGCGGGGCTGTGAAAACGGCTTCCAAATCAACCCCCAAAACGCATTTAGCCTCCCGTGGAAAAACCTCAAACAAGACTACCAACGCGCCAATTTGTCGGTATTGTGGACTTTGTAGCTTGAAATTTTTTCATCAGCTGAAGCGACAATCACTATTTAAAAGGTAACAATTAAAAGAATACTACTTTCGATTGGTTTGGCATCGATATTCGCAGCTTGTGCAACAAAATATAAGAACAGTGGCTTCACTGGAGGCTTCTCAGAAACCCGCCTAGACGAAAACATCTGGACGGTAAGATTCACTGGCAATCGCTGCACTGGCAGAGGAAGGAGCACTGACCTCTAAATGCTTCGGCGTGCAGAACTTTGTCTAGAAAACGGTTAAAGTCACTTCGTCATCGCATCAGCTGGCAGCGAAACAAGCACCAGCACTCATTCAACTCCTTCCACATCGTATACGACAGGCAATGCCTACACGTCTGGGAATATGACTTTCGGTAACGCAACCACAACAAACTACGGTGGATATACTTACACTATGAGTAAGCCCAGTAAGCCAACACTGTAGTGTGCTTCAAAGAGAAGCCTGAGGGAGCTGGGATAGCCTACAGCGCGCAGTTCGTCCGGGAGTTAATCAGAACCAAATACAAGCTGAACAAGTAACCCCAAAAACCCTAAGCCATATGCCAAAAAGCTGAAACAACAGTGGAGCGAGTGCCATCACTGAAGTTCCAACCAAAGTCAAACTGAACAAGGGCGACGCTGAAAGGCTGGGAGCTGCACCACTCAAGCCCAGCAAGGCTCGGGCTGCACGTAAACCGTCGATCGGGGTTCGAGTCCCTGCAGGAGCACCATGCTCTTCTTGGTTTGAAGTAGTATGCTTCAAAACCATGGCCTGGCAGTCCTTTTAACAAGCTCCACCCTGAACCAGAATCCGGGAAAGTTGGCTAATAAAGACTGCCGAAGAGGCATCCATTAACGACCTGAAGGCGTGATCCGGGTGATTGCGTTGGGGTTTTTTTCCTCCCTGAAAAGATTACTGACCACACGCGTCGAATTCAGATACTCCGCATGCCCGTCCAGGAATACCCAGTTGGATCCCTGGTTATGCCGTTTGGCAGCAATCCGTCGCTCCGGGTTTAATTGACCGCTCTGTTCATTGAGCGGTAGCTGATTGAGACGAAATACGTCATTAAGATCCATGACAGCATCCTGGATCCCTGTGACAATGGGACGCCAGGAGCCGTTCTCATTGTCGCCGATGTGCACCGTATTGCTTGGCTCCTGAAAAGCAGTCAACTTGGATGGTCCAATCTGTTCGATTCCCGTCGGATCATTGGGTCCTTCAAATTTCCATGCATTGATGACGTAAGTAATGATCTGTCTTTTTTTAGGATCACGGTTGGGATAACTGGGGCATTTGTAAATTCGAATACCGCTAAAATTCTCATCCGTGCCGCCCTCAGGCATGTAAGGCATGTATACTAAAAACCACGGGTACCCGTTCCCTCTTGGAATGTAATCATCGTTCTCATCCGAATAAAGCATCATGGCCAATCCGGTTTGTTTGAGATTGTTGATGCAGGCAATCGATTTTCCTTTCGCTTTAGCCTTCCCTAGGGCCGGCAGTAGCATGCCCGCCAGAATAGCGATGATGGCGATCACAACAAGTAGTTCTATCAGGGTGAAGGCGTTGCGGTTTTTGAATCGAATGTTCGAGCTGGGGACACGGGTATACGCGTTCATAGAGATAACCTTTCGGTGGTAACCATTACAGGGGATGAGGTCTTTATAAGGAATTAAATGAACCGTGCAGAGTAAAAAATGGTTTTTTTTTTGAACGTGGCAAGAATGGTCCCCCTAAATCACCAGCCATAGCTGATGGGGGGAGTTTTCTCTTTGTGATGATCCAAACGACTGAGTCACTCAGTCTGGGCGGTCAAAGCCGGGCAAACTAGCGCCAAGGATCTCTTGGCTGCCAGAAACACTGATTTGATGCATTGCACTGGCGTTATGGGCTTTTGAGGACAAAGCAATTCTTTATGTAATAGAATAACACATTCCACCCAATACCTCACTTCGCGCCAGCCAAAGAAAAGCCCCAATTGGGTATCCACCCTTAAAGAAAAGAGTCGTTAAAGGGACATCCCGAGAGAGCTAACCCCTTGTTCAACCCCCTATCGAATCCATTGATAACCTGCCCTATTTCGCAGAGGCCACCCCGGGAGTTTGGGAATGCGCGTTTTGGGGGAAATCAAAGGTCAGCACGAGTGGCTCACTGCCCGTGTTGGCGATTTCGACACCACCGCGTGCGAGTGCGGCCTGAGTGATGAACCCGATTTCAGGGCAGATTTCACCGAGCTTCATGTCATGGTGATAGCGCACTTCGAGTTTTCCAACCCGGCCGCTGCCTCCATTAGTGTGGAATAGCGCAGGACTCTCAGGACAGAATTGGGTCTTGGCGCCGGGCGCCAAAATAAGACGAAGGATGGAGCATTTCTGATCACCTAGAAAATCACCGTAAATGATCCACTTTGCCTCCACACCGTCTTCAGCAAATTTGTCGGCAGGGATGGCCGGTCGGGCATTCTTGCGGACGAAGTCGGGGTCCTGGTTAGCGGTGAAGTCAAACGTATCCACCAGAAATTCCCAATCTTCATGTCGGTCTTTGGGGTAGTCTTCCTCTCGGCAGGCGTAAAACGCATCGGCGGCGCCAATACGGCCATCAAGTGTCAAATCCTCAGCCAGAAAGTGCTCATCCATTGTGACGTGGAGTTCGTGCGTGCAGAGGTCGGTCGGCGAATGCAGCACACCATTAGGCATGACAAACCCATTATCGATATGCATCATGGTATGGGGTGACAAATGCCGCACATCGTTATAAGCGCCCTTTCCAAAGCGCTTCATACATGCCAGGAACTCATCCTTAGTCACGAACGGATACAAGCCCATCGCGGTGGTGTGATAGTGCGAGGGACTGACCCCGGGGTTGTCGTAGGAATTGATATCGTATACCTCCCATTTGGCCCAGTGGAGGTGATGTGGGATCGGATTCAAGTTGTCAAACTTCTTGGATACGATAGGCCAGGTTGGGTTTCCGAGCAGCGATTTGGAAAACGCTGCCATCTTCTCACCGATCACGGCTTCGGGACTGGCGACGATCAAGTCCTGCAGCGAGATAACTTGGCCATTTGGGGTCAGCACGTGTGATTCACCCTCACGAAAGGGTGCCTTGTTGGTGCGCGTGTCAATAACCCCGGTCACAATGGGAACAGTGCAGCACATCCAGAGCTCATCGAGTCCGGTCCCATTCATGTAATCCGGATAATACGATTGGGCATCCAAGCGAAGTCGTTTACCCGGTGTGCAGAAGGTCCGGCCGGCATAACGGTGTAGCAGCTGCAGAACGCCGTCGTGCTGGTTGAGGCAATCCTCAAGCACGGAATCCGGTCCTGCGCTGGATCCATCGATCACATCCTGTTGAGGGTATTCGTGAAGTTTATTCGTAAGAATGGAAGTTGAAGCAGCCATGGACAAATAATCTAGTATGTATTGAAAAAAATTCGATGTGTTGCATCTACCCAATCAATGAGCGGCAGGGCCACCGAACCCAAGGAACTGCGATCTCATTGGGAGGCCAAATTCTGATGATTTCACCTGAGAGAGGCAAGAGTTATTGGCTTCGATATCAGAGTCATCAGTGAACCCTTTTCCACTTCAGCGAAGCGTTCATGATCCCTGCTTCGGAGTGGGCATCTTCGCATCGACCTCGCGCCGCCAGGCATGTAACCGGGAGCGGAGTTGTTCCACGATGGCTGGTTCAAGCCTGGAGAGATCCTGCTGCTCCCCAAGGTCGGTCTTCAGGTTGAAGAGCTGAACGGTTTCATTTTCATAGTATTCCAGGAGCTTGTAGTCTCCCAGGCGGATGGCCCCTCCCGGGCTTTGATAGCCGTGGTTGCTGTAGTGAGGGAAGTGCCAGAAGAGGGCCCCACGATCATGGGCTTGCCCGAGCAGGGCCGGCACAAAACTCTGCCCATCCACATGCTGATGGGGAAGCAATGGGTGACCGGTCATCTCAAGCAGAGTGGGGTAAAAGTCTGTGCCAATGACCATGGCCTGAGAAGTGCTTCCTGCCTTGACTCGACCAGGCCAATGCACGATCAGCGGCACGCGAATACCCCCCTCGTAGTTCCACCCCTTGGCTCCCCGCAAAGGCAAGTTGGAAGAGGCAAAGCGGCGATCGAGCACCTCTCGGGGTTGATGCACCCCTCGGTATTGATTGGAAGCAGACATCCCACCATTGTCTCCCGTAAAAATGAGGATGGTGTTCTCCGCCAGTCCCAGGTCTCCGAGCTTGGCTCGGATCCTTCCCAAGCTCTCATCGGTCGCCTCCAGCATGGCCGCAAACTGTGCATTGTCCTGCACCTGCTTCACCCACCACACACGCTGATCCTGATGTGCCTGAAGTGTATCGTTGGTCTGCAGGGCCTTCAGCGCCTCCGGTGAAGGGAGCGGACCATCCGGGTTGGGCTCCAAAAGAAAGGCCGGCCCTGCAGAGGGCGATGGTGCCCGGCGCTTGGCCTCATACTTGGCAACCAGATCCTTGCGCCCCTGGATGGGGTCGTGGACGGCAAAGTGTTCGAGATGCACAAAGAAGGGTTGATCTTTTTTCCGCTCGATGAAATCGATGACCGCATCCGTCAGTCGATCGGTGAAGTAATCCCCCTCTTGCGAAGGAAGGTTTTTCTCATACTGAGGCGAAAAGGGGTGGTAGTAAGAGCGAACCCATCCGGTGATGGCCTCATCAAAGCCATAGGTCCTGGGATCTCGATTGAGGTGCGCCTTACCGTAATTGGCAGTGGCATAGCCATATCCCTTCAAGGTTTCTGCCAGGGTCTTCTCCCCTTGAGGCAGTGCGGTCTGCTTTGGAGCGCTGTGCAAGGCTTCGAATGGCCTTTCAGGACGCCCCCCCAACCATTCGGTCAAGTCCAGGCGTGCGGGGTATTTCCCTGTCAGAATACTGGCGCGACTGGGAGAACAGACATGACAGGTGGCGTAAGCCTGATCAAATCGCACCCCTTCACGGGCTAGTTGATCCATGTGAGGCGTTTCATGAAAGCGACTCCCGTAACAACCGAGATCACTCCATCCCAGATCGTCGACCAGAAAAAAAACGACATTGGGGGGTCGCGCCTCCAGAGGAAAGACAGTCATCCCGAGAAGAATGCCCAGGGCGGCAAGACACGATTTCATGGCAAGGAGTGATCGCATGGCTTTGAGGAAACATCATGATAGACTCGATCCTCGCCTGCGGCGAGGCATAAAGCACGAAAGCCCTCACGACGCGGGCTCCGTTGCACATGCCCATCGGGTGGTTTAACTTAAGAAGGTGGTCAAAGCAGCATTCAAGGAGTGGTCGGCAGTGGTTGAGGCACTTGGGGATGGGGAGCAGATCCTGATTTTTCGCAAGGGAGGTCTCGATGAAGGGCCTGGTGGCTTCGAAATTCGCCACTCGCGCTTCTGGCTCTTTCCGACTCAGTTTCACCAGCAGGCCGTGCGCATCGTCCCATCCTGGATGGAGCAGCTCCGACAGAGGGCCCAGCCCGCTTCCGAGCCCGGTCTCATCCCCATTAAGTTTGCCTGTGCAGTGGTCGGCCACCATCAGCTGGAACATCCTGATCAGATACAGGCCCTGCAGGGCCAGCACGTTTGGCAGAATGAGGTCCTTGAAGAACGCATGGCCTATGGCACCACCCATCGACTGCACGCCCTGCTAGTTGAGGTGCATCGTCTGACTCGCCCCACCCCGATCCACATTTCCGATGCCTACGAAGGCTGCCGCTCATGGGTGGAACTGGAAGAAGCCCCTGAATGGGCCTCCACCTCACCGGTTCTAAATCCGCAGGCCTTCGAAGCCAAAAGAAATGCCTTTCACAGGGCGCTGTCATGAGCCTGCCACCTGTCATTCTTGCCTCGCAATCCCCGCGTCGACAGCAATTGCTTCGGACCGTTCTCAGGCGTTTCGAGGTCGATGTGTCCCATGCCGATGAAATCGCCCCCTCCTGGCTGACCCCCGGAGAAACGGCACAGGCCAATGCCTGGCTCAAGGCCCGAGCTGTGGCAGCGCGTCACCCCAAGGCACTGGTCATCGGCAGTGACACAGTCGTGGCCATGGGTAGGCGCTCCTTTGGCAAACCCGCCGACCTGGCTCAGGCCTTTCGTAACCTCAGAACCCTGTCGGGCAACACCCATCAGGTCATTACCGGGGTAGCGCTGATTCAGTGGAGTACCCGCCGATGCCTGCTGCAGGCAGAGAGCACCGACGTACGCTTTCAATCTTTGAGCGCAGAAGTGATTCGCACCTACCTGGCGCGGATCCAACCCCTCGACAAAGCTGGGGGCTACGCGATTCAGGAACACGCCGAACTCATCCTGAGCGAACTCAAAGGCTCGTTCACCAACGTGGTGGGGCTACCTGTCGAACGGTTGAGGAACATGCTGGCTGAGTGGCAGCATAGCGAGTCGGCCTGAACAGAAAGATTACCCTGTAAGGGAGCTCATACGACTGAGCGAGGCTTAAACTGCTCCCCATTTGCATTGCAGGAAAGCTCAACCCCCGAACCCCACCAAGCAACCTGACAAGACGCCTCAGGCAGGGTCTTTGCGAAGACGCGAACGAAGGGCTGCATGCTGAAAAGACAACAAAGGATTGCGCGCCAGGAGAACAAAGACTCCAGCCAGAGCCGGCATGAAAAGAGCCTGAAGGAGCCATGCGGTGCATCCCCTCTCAAGCATCAGCAGGCAGGGAGGCAAAGCGTTCCCATGCCGCATGCCCCGTTGAGGAATTCAAAGGCAGGTAGGTGGTGGTCGGGAAGGATCGAGCCACCATCGCTCGAGCCTGATGGAGGTCCTTCACCTGTCCCAGAGCAATGGCCTGGATCATGAGGTTGCCCACGGCGGTGGCCTCGACAGGCCCTGCCACCACTGTGCGTTGGAGCGCATCGGCTGTCCACTGGTTGAGGAGCTGATTTTGACTACCTCCCCCGACAATATGAAGGGTTTGGATGGTTTGATGGGTCAAGGTTTCAAGATCCTGCAGAGATTGACGGTAGAGCAAGGCCAGGCTCTCGAGTAGGCAGCGCACCATGGCCCCCTTGCTGGCGGGCACTGGCTGCCCGGTTTCCTGACAATAGGCAGCGATTCGCTCGGGCATACCACCGGGTGCCAGGAATCTCGGATGCGAGGGCTGGATCAAGGAAACCCAGGGCTCCGCCTTCTGAGCCATCTCAGTGAGCGCCTGATAATCATAGGCCTCTCCCTCCGCTTCCCAGGACCGACGACACTCCTGAAGCAGCCACATACCGCTGAGATTTTTGAGGAGGCGGATGGAATGACCATGACCCACCTCGTTGGTGTAATTCAATTCCCGGCACCCGTCGCTTAAGATGGGAACCGCACGTTCCACCCCCATCAAGGACCAAGTACCGGAACTGAGGTAGGCCCAGGAACCCGAATCATCCACCAAAACCGGAACGGCCGCCACCGCAGCTCCAGTGTCATGCGAGCAGGTGGCCACCACCTTCATGGCCCCCAAACCCGTGCGCTCCATCAGACCCTGGCTGAGGGTGCCCGTGATGGTCCCCGATGGAACAAGTTCGGGGAGCTGTTCGGCTCGCAGGCCTGCAGCTGTCACCAGGGCTTCGGACCAAGCGCGTTTCATGGGGTGATAAAGCTGAAAGGTACTGGCCATGGAAACTTCCAGAGCAGGTTTTCCCCCCAACCAATGATTGAAGGCATCCCCGACTCCCAGCAAAGTTCGAGCTGAGGCCAGTCGCTCAGGCGCTTCGGCTCCCAATTGAAACAGGGCATTGAGGGGCATGAATTGAATCCCTGATTCGGCAAAGATGCTTTCCCAGGGCATGCGATTCAAAATGGTCTTCACTCCTCTGGCCGTGCGCGGATCACGGTAGTGAAAGGCTGGCTGCATGCGTTGGCCTTGAGCATCGTAGAGCACGTAATCCACACCCCAGGAATCACAGCTGATACTTTGATAATCCACCCCCGTTTGAGCAGCCTTGTTGAGCCCGACCTGAATGGCCGTCTGCAGGGCCTCGAGATCCCAACGAAGACTCTCTGCTTCCTTCACGGGCTGGTTGGGAAAGCGGTGGATTTCCTTCAGTCCCAACCGGCCATCGCAAAGATGACCCGCCATGAGCCTACCACTCTCAGCCCCCAGATCACAGGCAAGATAATGATGCTCACTCATAAGGATTTTCTGTCGCTTGCAAGGTGTTCTCCAAGATGCAAACGCTGTTGCCGCTCGTGTTCATCCGGCCTAGAGGCAATGCGATCAACGTGTTCGGGCTGCATGAACTCAGGCCCACCCAGCGCAGCAGCACCCACAAAAATAGCAGCGGCTTTTTCGGCCATCAAAGTGATGGCCAGGACGGCTTCGCTGGTCGCCCCCAAAGCAATGATGCCGTGGTTTTGCAGGAGCACCAGTTTGGGAGGTACACTCTCTTCCTGAATGTGCTGTTGCACACCCTCGCGAATGGCCTTGGCCAGAGGTAGCCCCGGATCGGTGTAGGGAACCCATACCGAGGAACGACCACAGACCACCACTTCATCGGGAAAGAGTCGTTGCGTCGCGAAGTCCTTCCCTCGAGGCGAGCAGAGGATTTGGTTAGCTGCCAGGCAGTGGGTGTGCCCCACAAATCCAACTCCCGGAAGCGCCAGTAACCAGGCATGGAAGACCGTTTCGATGCTGGGTTTTTTGGCTCCGGAAGATACCTGAGAGGACTTCAGCAAATCATGCATCTGCTTATCGGTCATGGTTTCCTGATCCAACGCCTGCACCAAAGCCTGCTGGTGGCACAAGGTAAGGTCTCCCAGTTGAAGCTGACCGAGGATCGAGCCACTGGCTTTGACCGCCAGTCGCCCCCCTTCCAGCAGCGCCGAAGTATTGCCCTCACCAAGGATGCACAAAGATCGACGGGAGTCTCCCAGTTGGTGAGAGAGATCCAGCAGCGCCGCGACAGTCGCGCGATCAGTCGGTGAGGCGTCCTCGGTCATCATGGATGATTGAAAAGATGAACCGTACTGGCTCGAGTTTCAAGAATCGATGAGGCCGGATCCACCAGCAGTGCCCTTAAGAGTAAACCGGTAATCGGGCCGGGTCGAGCAGGAGCGGAAAGAACGTACCGGCCAGCTTCTCCCCTCTGGGTACGGCCGGCACTCCCGTCATCAGGGGTTCATTCGTGTCGCTCAGCGTACCGTCCTTGAAGGCATTGAGCACCAGGGCTCGCCGGGGTCGGTCCGAACGGTTTTCGCGAGAGCCATGCACCATGAGCGGGTGATGAAAAGCAGCATGCCCTTTCTTGAGGCATACGGGAACGGGGTGTTGCAAAGCCTCCCAGTGTTCCGCGCTGAGGACTTGCTCAATGGCGTCCATGTCGCCCGCCAGACCTGTGATGGGAAGGAGGTCCCACTGGTGGCTGCCAGGCACATAGAACATGCAGCCATTGCTCTCATCGGTGTCATCCAGCCCGATCCAGCACGTGAGGTGTTGCATGGGGCAGGTGCGTGTCCAATAAGAATAATCCTGATGCCAGGCCACCACACCACCATGGTGAGCCGGCTTGCAGAACAGTTGGTCGTGCCAGAAACGGACCGCGCCTCCCAGGAGTTGGGTGGCGGGAAAGGTAAAGGCAGGATTCCACAGGGCATCGTGAAAGCCCGGACGCAGGCGCCAGCTGCCGAGGGCGTGGAAGAGAACCTGCTCGGGCTCACAGGCCTCGTTGGAATGATACTCATACCACCACTCGCGCCCCGCATGATCGGGTTCAAAGAATGTGTCCAGCTCCTCTCTCAGGAGATCCACCTGCGCATCACTCAGCAGAGGAACGCCGCTGACAAAACCCTGTTCTCGGTAGTGGTCCAGTTGTTCCTTGGAAAGCGAGTATTGAGACCATTGCTCTGCTTGGTCTGGGTAGGCAAAGTGCGACCCTATAATGTGATGGTATGCC
This sequence comes from uncultured Verrucomicrobiota bacterium, assembly GCA_902560705.1. GTDB lineage: Bacteria > Verrucomicrobiota > Verrucomicrobiia > Limisphaerales > AAA164-E04 > UBA7971. The sequence continues at coordinate 26,461 of CACEMW010000016.1, read as the reverse complement.
GATAGATCCTGGCCGTGCATGGGAGAAGCCTAACCCATCCTTTGCATGCCCGTCGATATCGTATCGCGCCACCCGCACTTCCTTTCTGACAGGCAGCCCCTCTTAGTAGGCACGCTGCACCAGGTCGCACACTTCCTGCGGGGTCATGTCCACCGGATGGCCCTTCATGCTGCTGGAAGCCAGGGCTTTTTCCGCCAGCAGAGGGCCTTCTTGCTGGGAGAGACCGTAGTGACGCAGTGAGGGCAGGGCAAACGACGCGACCCATGCGTGAAGCCAGGAAAGTCCCTCGGTGATGGACGCTTTTGGGTCATCCAGGATCATTTCAGCCAGAGCCTCCAACTTGAACAGGCAGGTCGGCGTGGGTTGGAGATTCCGCACGGCTGCATGGAGTCGTTCCAGAGAATGGGGAAGCAACACCGCACATAGAGCGCCATGGGGAGCTGAAGGATGCATGCCGCCCAGAGGCCCGGCGATTCCATGCACCGCCCCCAGGCCGGCATTGGCGAGAGCCATGCCACTGTAGAGGCTTGCCAGTGCCATGTCGGTGCGGGCGGATGGATCCTCAGGGGTATGAACCGCCTTTTCGAGTGATCGCAGGGCTCTGGGAATGCCTTGGCGGCAGCAGGCATCGGTAAGCGGGTTGGCACGCCGCGAGACAAAGGCCTCGATGAGCTGCGTCAAGGCATCAAGACCGGTAGCAGCGGTGAGCGAGGCCGGCAGCGAGCAGGCAAGGGATGGATCCACCAGAGCCAAGGTTGGGAACATGGAATTGTGTCTGAGGCTTACTTTCACCCGATGGTCGGGCGAGGCAATAACCGCGTTGCGCGTGACTTCCGATCCCGTTCCAGCTGTGGTGGGCACCGCAACAACTGGAAGGCCAGGGAGCGGAAACGGCTGAGCGCGGCCGATCACTTCCAGATAATCCATGAGCAAACCCGGCTGGGGCGCCATGATGGCCAGGGCCTTGGCGGCATCCAGGACGCTTCCGCCCCCGAAGCCAAGCACCCAATCAAAACCCTCCCGCACCTGAAGAATCCCCCGTTCGATGTCTTCCACCTTGGGTTCGGAATCCAATTCAAAAAGCGTGGCCTTCTTGCCGCACTGATCCAGAAGGTCGAGACAGGGTTGAACCCGCTCGACACGCCGGCCGCACACCACCAGGACCCGATCCCCATAGGAACTTACTCGCTGACCAAGCTCTGCAAGGGAACCCCACCCAAACCGGACCGAGGCTGCAGTAGAGAAGGTAAAATCCGAGACAGCTGAAGGGTCCATCACATCAGCAAAGCTGGTAGGAGATACTGGTTCGAGGGGACGCCATCATCGGAGCCACGGAGTCCCTCCATTTCTGATAGTGTGGAGTCTCCTTGTGACGTAAGGGGGCTTCGGCATCACGGTAAACTTCGATGAGAACAAATCGAGTAGGGTCATCGCGCTGCTGAACAAGGTCAAACTGAGCGATGCCAGGTTCTTCTTGACTCTGACGTGCGTTTTCCAGAGAGGCTTGGCGGAAGGCGTCCACATCAGCCTCGTTGACATGAATCATCACATGAACCCAAAGCATGTTCCCATTTTAAGTGGAGCCACTGCATGGGCTCAACACCCATTTGCAGTTCCCTGATGCGAGGCTCCGTCCACTATTTGATTTTCAACTCATTGCGCTCTTGTCTAGGCTTGGCAACGTCAATGAGTCAGGAAAGTCAACTCAAGCGCCAAGGCATCGCCGCATCCGGAGGTGTCTGTCGTGGCCGTGTACACCTCCTAGACAAAAAACACCTGCACGTGCCACAGCACCGCGTGAGCAAAGATCAACTTGAGGCAGAGCTCTCCCGCTTTGAATCGGCCATCGTTCAGAAGCGAAAGGAGTTGAAGGCCATGCATCAAAACCTGAAGGAAAAGGTCGGTAGTCAGCATGCGGATATTTTTGAAGCGCATCTGATGGTGCTGGAGGATGCGGCTCTGCTCCAGGAGACCCATGAGATGGTACGAGATAACGGCTGCAATGTAGAGCATGCTTACTGGAGTATTTCTGAAAAGTACGCCCGCGCCTTCGAAGCCATGGAGGATGACTACCTTCGCGAAAGAGCGGTGGATCTGAGGGATGTGTCCCAGCGCGTACTAACCCAGTTGATGGGGCAGCAGGATGACACGCGACTCTATCAGCTCAAGGTGCCGAGCATCGTCGTTGGACATGATCTGACACCTAGCATGACGGCCATGCTGGATCGCAATATGGTGCTGGGCTTTGCCACCGATGTCGGAAGCCAAACCTCCCACACGGCCATCCTTGCCCGCGCACTCCAAATCCCGGCCGTCGTGGGCTTACACAATATCAGCCAGCAATTGCGCGAAGATGATTTTGTTCTTCTGGACGGCTACAATGGCATGGTCGTTCAGAACCCTTCCGATCAGATCCTCTTTGAATACGGTCAATTCATTCGGATGCACGAAGATCAGGAGGCGCGCCTGGCCAAGGTGCGAGATCTGCCCGCCATCACCCTGGATGATCACCCGGTGGCACTGGAGGCAAATCTGGATCAACCCGAGGATGCCGCTGCTATCCTCAAACAAGGTGCCGACGGAGTGGGGCTCTTTCGCTCCGAATACCTTTTTCTCAATCAAACCCAGTGGGCGGATGAAACCACCCAGACTCAAGCCTACCAATCAGTCGTCGAGATACTGCCACGGCGGCCGGTCACCATTCGCACACTCGATCTGGGTGCCGACAAACTCAGCCATCTGGTGCATTCCGGAGAAGAGTCCAACCCAGCGCTTGGTTTTCGTGCCATTCGCATCAGTCTGGCTCGAGAGGACATCTTTCAGACCCAGTTACGGGCCATCCTGCGTGCGAGTCATCACGGCCAGCTTCGGGTGATGTTTCCCATGGTGACCAGTCTGGAAGAGCTGGAGGGAAGTCTTCGCCACCTGGAAACATGCAAGGCACAGCTCAAGGCAGAAGGGACCCCTTACGATGACGACATCCAAGTCGGGGTGATGATCGAAACCCCTGCAGCCGCGATGATCATTGATGAGTTGGCGGCAAAAGTAGATTTTGTGAGTATCGGCACCAACGATCTCATTCAATATGCTATGGCGGTAGACCGCACCAACGATTTGATTGCGGATCTGTATCAACCCACCCATCCGGCCATCATTCGTTTGATCAGTCAGGTGACCCAAAGGGCTCATGCAGCCGGCACCCAGGTGGGGGTGTGCGGAGAAATGGCTGGAGAACCCGTGATGGTACCCTTGTTGCTCGGGTTGGGAGTGGATGAACTCAGTGTGGCACCTCCACTGGTACCTCGGGTCAAATACCTCATCCGCAGACTGAAACTCGAGGAAGCACGCGATTTTGCTGCCAAAGCTCTGAAGATGAGTACCTCGGCAGAAATCCTCCAGGCCACCCAGGGATTGGTCCGACGCCTGGTGCCCGAGATCATGCCCATGAACACCCACGACCTCTCCACCCTATGAAGCTCATCATTCTGGCTGCCGGATACGCCACCCGGCTGTATCCACTGACGCTGACACAACCCAAACCCCTTCTGGAGGTCGCAGGCAAACCGATTCTCGCGCATGTGTTGCAGCACCTGCGCCAGACCCCGGATCTGTCCAGCGTGACGATTATTTCCAACCATCGATTTTACGATCATTTTCATGTATGGGCCCAGCACCAACAAAGCATCGACCCTGCGCTGCCCATCGAGGTGATCAACGATGGATCGACCGAAGCAAGCAACCGGCTGGGTGCCATCGGCGACCTGGTCTTTGCCATCGAAAAGCAATCCATTGACGAAGACATCATGGTCGTCGCGGGAGACAATCTCTTCAGCCAGGATATCCAAGATTTTGGCGCCTTTTGCCTGGAGAAGAAAACGCCGGTGCTGGGCGTTCATGATGTGGGACGACTGGAACACACCAAGAAATACAGCGAGGTCCACATGAATATCGAAGGGCAAATCACCTCCTTCGAGGAAAAACCCCAGAACCCCACCACCACGGTCATAGGGATTGCCCTTTACTTCTACCCCAAGGCATTTCTTTCTCAAATCACTCAATACGTGAAAGACGGAAACAATGCCGACCAGCCAGGACGCATGATTCAGTGGCTCTACCCTCGCACCCCGGTCCATACCTGGACCCTGCCCGGGCTTTGGTATGACATCGGATCCAAGGAAACACTCGAAGAAGCCAACCGTATTTTCATCCACCTTTGAGGCGTTTCCCGCGCATGGCATTCGGAGGGTCCAAACGTTGGAACTGGCTACCGATCCCACTGATCGCGACCTTCTCCATTGTTCCTCTATGGGGAGCAGATGCACCCCTTTCTCTGGAATCCTCAATGATCCCACTGAGCTTGGATCTGACAACCCTGCATCACCTGGAAATACTGGAGGCATCCGAGAATACCTGGTCCCTGCGCAGCACCGGCTCCGATCCCTATGTGACCCTCAAGACCTTGCCGGCAGCGACGGAGGGAGGGCAACGGGTCGTATTGAGTTTTGAAACCTTTTGTCCCCAAGGGCTGGATGATCTGGAGATTTTCTTTGGGCCACCCATCACGGCCTCTCAGTCCATGAGCGTTGGGCCTCTCATCAAGGCGGAAGTCTGGATACCCGTTGCCATTGACCTGCCCTTTAAATCCGATCACCGCTGGAACCCCACCCGGCACCGCTTGTTGCGGCTGGATCCGGGCCGTCAGGAAGGGGTGCGCTGGCAAATTCGCAAACTCGTCCTGCGAGAGGCTAGTCGTACAGAAATTGCTGACCGCAAGGAAGCTCAGAGTATTCGCAGGAAAAAGGAAGAAGCTTCGAACTCGATCGATGCATTCTATCAGACACCAAAGCCATGGCAGCTCACGTCCGTGCGGCACGTTTCCGATGGTATCCAGCTTGAAGGCATGAGTACCTCAAAAGATGTGGCAGCTCCCTACTGGGTGGAAATCCCCTTTCACTGGAATCCTTCGCAGGCGGTCGAACCTTTGAGACAGGACAAACTCGATCTGCAAGCCGATGGAAGCTGGAAGCAAACCTTGCCTGTAGACTCCGATCCCGAGCGTAGCCTGCTCTCGCGCTGGGCCATCGCCACCTATCAGGAAGGCACGTGGGATCTGCTTACCCATCCTCACTACGTGGAACCCAAGCAGGCACCTGAAACAAATACGATGGAACCCATCACGTCTCAAACCCGCAAAGGCATGGGGGGCGTATGGAGCAACGATATTCTCGAGGAACTGGTGGAATTGGGCGTGGGGCATATCACCGTCAATATTTTACTCAATCAATTGATCACCTCACAGCCTCGCAACGGGTGGCCCTCCTTGACTTATGGCCAGCAAACCTGGGCTGTTTCACCTGACCAAAGCGAACGACTCGACCGATTGATTCGCTTCGCGACGCAACATCAGATGGTCGTCTCGGCTATTCTCCTGATCGCATGGGACAAGAGCGAAACAGGAGATGCCATGCGGCACCCGGAGGCAAAGCGAGCAGGCCACTATGCCATGCCCAATCTCACGGACCAGGAAGGCATCGCAGCCTATGGCGCCGCCATCGATTGGCTGACACGTCGCTACGCTCAGCCGGGAGACCCCTTTGGCCGGATCTCCAACTGGATCCTTCACAACGAAATTGATTATGGATGGGTCTGGACCAACATGGGCCAGCAGCCGATGGGGCTATACCTCGACCATTACCTGCGTTCGATGCGCCTGGTTCACACCATGGCACGCCGCTACAACCCCCATGCACGGGTCTTTGTCTCACTCACACATCATTGGACCAAGGAACTGGATCCCACCTGGAAAACCTACGCACCCAAAGACATTCTGGAATGGCTTTCCACGGCCAGCAGGATAGAAGGCGACTTTGAATGGGGAGTGGCCTACCATCCTTATCCTCAAAATCTGTTTGAGCCCAGAATGTGGTTGGATGACCAACCTACCTTTGAGCCCGATACCCCATTGATCACCATGAAAAACCTGGAAGTGCTGATCCGGTTCATGGAGCAACCCTCCATGAAGTATGAGCAGAAGCGCATACGAGGACTGATTCTCTCCGAACAGGGCTTCCACGCGCCTGCCTCTTCGGCTCAGGCACAGGCGATTCAGTCAGCAGCCCTGCTTTACACTTGGCACAAGATGGAGTCTCTCAAAGCGGTGGAGGCATTCCACCTCCATCGATGGGTCGATCATCCCAAAGAAGGGGGTTTGATGCTTGGGTTGAGGTCCCTGCCCGAGAAAGGTCATCCCTGTGGCCGAAAAAAAGCTGCCTGGGCCGTTTTCCGAGATTTGGAAACACCTCAACAAACAACGCACGAACCTGCAGCTGCTCACCTCATCGGTGTGTCGGACCTGAGGGAAATCCATTCGGTCGACAGCAAAGATCGTTGAAGCGTTTCTCGGAAGGCCCACCGCCGACGACTAATGGCCTTCCACCCTTGATTGTCTCATGAGCTTGGGTTTAGCCTCTTGCTTCACACCAGAAAATCACCGTGAAAGGCCCTGCTTTCTAAGCAGGCGGCAAAAAGGGATATTCAACAAATGACAAAAGAGACCATTGGTTTTATCGGACTGGGAGACATGGGCATGTGCATGGCACGAAACCTGATTGGGGCAGAATTCGACGTCATCGGGTTTGACTTGAGGGAAGAAAGACTGGAGCTGCTGGAGCAGGCCGGTGGACGCCGGGGTCTTTCACCGGCCGAAGTAGGGACCGATGCCGAGGCCGTTTTCATCATGGTCATGACCGGTCAGCAGGCCGAGCAAGTACTTTTTGGACAGCAAGGTTTGGTGGGCTCTATGAAGCAAGGTTCCACGGTCTTGCTGACCGCGACGATTGAACCATCCGAGGCCGAAGCGCTTGGCAAGCGGGTTCAGGAAGCGGGGCTTCAAATGATCGATTCACCGGTCAGCGGAGGACAGAATGGAGCTGAAGCTGGTACGTTGGCGATGATGGCGGCAGGTCCGCGATCGGTCTGGGAAGCCAATCTCCCACGCATGCAGGCAGTGGGTGGAAATATTTTTCATGTTGGAGAAAAGGTTGGCATGGGGCAGACGGTGAAAGCCTCCCTGCAAGCCCTGATTGGCAGCACCTTTGCGGCGATCTTCGAATCTGTGGTGCTAGGCGCCAAGGCAGGCATTGAGGGCAAAGTGCTCTACGAGGTGTTCAGCGCCAGTGGGGTCAGTAGCCCCCTTTTCAAGAATTGCGCCAAACTGATCATGGAGCGCCAGTTCAAGGATACGGGAAGTCAGATCGGCACCATGTTCAAGGATCTCGGCATCACCATGAATTTGGCACGAAAATCCGGGGTGCCGATGTTCACCACCGCCGCAGCTCAACAGCTCTTTCAGGCGGGGATCTCTTCCTTTCCAGAAGAGGACAACTGGTGTGTCACCAAAGTCATCGAACAGATCGCGGGCGCCCAAGTCAAATGGTAGAAAGGAATCCAAGAAAATGAAATGTGGAGTGATTACAGACGGCATCAGCCGTGATTTCGAACACGCCTTGAACGTCATGGCCGAGTTCGAACTCGAATACGCCGAGCTACAGTATTTATGGGACAAGGAGGTAGGCGATTTGGATGCCGGCGAAATCCAGCGTGCCAAAGGTTTGTTGGAGGCTCGCAAGATGAAAGTGGCCTGCATCTCTCGTCATAACTTTGTGGGCATGGGCGTGCACCAGACTGCGGTGGGCGACTCGGACTATCAGAAACACATGGAGGGACTCAAGCGATGCATCGGCATGGCGCAGGCCCTGAGCTGCCCCAGGGTACGCATCATGAGCTTTCGTCGCGAAATGATCGTCTTTGGAAAAGGGGGGGCTGAAGAGTGGGTGGTTTCCACGAGTGCCTGGGACAAACTGCTGGAACTGTTGCGCCCACCTGTAGAACTGGCAGCTAGGGAAGGGGTCCAGCTAGTGTTGGAGACAGGCAACAACGCGATGATTCCATCAGCGTGGATGGGAGCCAAGCTGGTTCGTGAAATGGCCAGTCCGCATTTGAGCATTCTCTGGGATCCTGGCAACTGCCTTTACGCCAATGAGCCCGCCTTCCCGGATGGCTGGGAAGCGCTCAAAGGTGGGGCCATGGGCCACCTTCACATCAAGGATGCCATTGTGGAAATGAACAAGGCGACCGTGACCTTCTGTCCCATGGGCCAGGGACAACTGGCGGAAAGTTTTGAGCCCTTGGCCGATGCAATCCGCAAGGATGGCTATGAGGGTGTGGTCTCCTTTGAAAGCGTCCACTGTGACGAAAAAGGAAATTTTGAGGGAGGCTTTCGCCGATCGATTGAAACCTTCAAGAAGGTCTTCGGCTGAGCACGAATCCATCACGATCCAAGCCAACCGATGAAGATCTCCAACCCACATGGCCTTTTTTTCGGCTGGCTCATGTTATGGGTGAGCGTCACCTCATGTTCGCACTCATCGGAAACCCACCTCTTCCGCTATGCCCACAGTCAGCCGAAAGCGGCCCTGCGAAGCGAGTCCATGCGTCATTTCAAGAAGATCGTGGAGGAGCGGTCCCAGGGACGTCTTCAGGTCGAACTGTATTTTGGAGGGGTTCTGGGCACCGAAAGGGAATTGATGGACTACGTTACCATGGGGGTACTGCAAGGGACTCGCGGGGCCTTCTATCGGGATGCCAACCCTGAATTTCAACTGTTCACCCTTCCGTTTCTGGTCGCGAATTGGGATGAGGCCATAGCCCTGATCCAGAGTCCCTTTACAGCGGCACTGAACCAGAAGGCAAGGGAACGGGGCTTTCACATTCCAGCCACTGGCATTTCCCAGGGCTTTCGCGCCCACACCAACAGCCAACATCCCATCACCCATCCCGATGATCTCAAGGGCATGAAAATGCGGGTCCCACCTCAGGCCATGTATGTCAAGACAGCCGAAGCCTTTGGAGCCAACCCACAGGAAATCCCTGCCATTGAGATCTATCAGGCTCTCAAGACAGGTGTGGTGGATGGGCAGGACAATCCCCCTTCGAATATTTGGGATTATCACATTCATGAAGTCTCCAAGTATGTCACCGTCACCCACTACTCCACCGGGCCCGACCCGTTCATGGTGCATCTTGGCTGGTATGAATCCCTGCCAGAGGATCTGAGGGAAATCTTCGATCAGGCGGCGCGTGAGTCGATGGCTCTGAGTGATCAACTCAATCAGGACATGGAACAGCAATACCTCGATCGTCTGGCCGATCACCTGGAAGTCAACATTTTGAACGAATCCCAGCTCCAACCGTTTCGGGAAGCGGTGGGGCCCGTTTATGAGCATTTTGTCGCTCAAGGCACTTTCAGCTGGGAAGACATCCATCAAGCCCGACAAGTTGCCAGAGGTGAGCACCCGATCTCCTCAGAGCCATGAAAAGCCAAACCTCTACATCCCCCTGGCTAAACCGGCTGCTCAAGCCACTGGAAGGCCTTCTTGCCGTGATGCTCATGGCCATCTGGCTGGTGGTTTTGTTGCAGGTGATGCTGCGCTACGGGTTTGGCATTTCTATTCAAGGCGCCAATGAATCCATCGTGCTGCTGTTTGTTTACACCAGCGCCTTAGGTGCCACCGTTGGCTTGGGCCACAAGGAACATCTTTCGGTGAGCATCCTGATCGATCGACTGTCGACTCAAAACCAGCGCCGGATGATCCTGCTGCATCATGGAGCGCTGGCCTTGTTTCACCTGGCCATTGCGGGTCTCAGCCTTGGGTGGATCGCCACCACTGGGCAGTTCATCATGCCCAGCACCGAACTACCCCGATGGATCGCACAAATAAGCATCCCTTTAATGGGCGCCTTGGGCGCTTTGATCTGCCTCCTTCATGGAATCCTTACTTTCCAGAACGAGGATGTGCCTCAAGAGAGGCGGGATTCTGAGACGAGCTCTCGGGAGGTAGGGACATGACGATCATGGCCATCACCTGGGTTCTGCTGCTGGCGCTCGGTTTTCCCATTGCTTATGCCCTCGGGATGGCCTCCCTTGCCTATTTTCTCACGGCTCACCCTGAACTGCTCCCCGTTCTGCCCCAACGGGTGTTTGCCGGACTGCATTCCTATGCATTGATTGCACTCCCCTTGTTCATGTTCATGGGGCAAATCATGAACTCGACGGGCATCACCCGTCGCCTGGTGGATTTATGCCTGCTGCTGGTCGGTCGACTCCCGGGCGGTCTTGGCATGGTCAATGTCATCAGCAGCATGCTCTTTGGAGGAATCTCCGGTTCCTCCACCTCGGACACTGCATCGATTGGCTCCGTGCTAATTCCCGAAATGAAAAAGCGAGGATACCCTCTCCATCATGCTTCAGGTATCACGGTGGCCTCCTCCACAATGGGTATGGTCCTGCCTCCCAGCATCCCCATGGTCATCTTTGCCATTGCAGGCCAGGTTTCCATCGGGCGCCTTTTTCTGGGAGGGATTCTTCCCGGACTCATCGTTGGAGTGCTTCAACTCGCGGCCGTCGCATGGATGGCCTCACGCAACCACTATCCCCGAGAGGAGCACCCACCCAGTTGGGGCGCATCGGGTGTTCTCTTGATGCGTTCCATGCATGTATTGCTCATGCCGATACTCCTGGTGGGTTCCATCGTTTTTGGTGTTGCCACCGCCACCGAGTCCGCTGCCATCGGGGCACTGTACGCCGTTGCCATCGGCGGCCTGGTCCACCGGGAGTTGACCTGGAAAAAATGCCTGGACGCACTCATTCAATCCGCCCGTCTCAGCGCGCAGATCATGATGATTATTGCCTTTTCCCAAGTCTTCGTGTGGATGCTGGCTCTGGAACGCACACCACAGGCATTGGCTGAGGGACTGGTGGCCTTAAATCTTTCGCCCTCCGTGTTGCTTCTGATCATCGTCGCCCTGGTTCTGATCATGGGTACGGTCATCGACGTGAGCCCGGGCATTCTGCTGCTCACGCCCATCTTCATACCGGTGGTAGCTCAGGCAGGGATTTCTCAAGTATGGTTTGGGGTCGTGTTTGTAGGGGCGCTGGCCGTCGGCGCCTGCACCCCTCCGGTTGGCACCTGCCTGAATGTCTGTGCTGCGATTTCTGGTCAATCCATTGGCACCATCTTTCGGGGTGCTCTGCCCTTTCTCGCCGCCAATGCAATCATGTTGCTGCTGGTCATCCTGTTTCCGGAATTGGTCCTCTTTCTTCCGGATTGGTTGATGCCTGCCTCCTGAAGTCTTTTAAAGACTGCTCAGAGCGAAAGCAGTGTTTCCAGGCCAAGACCTTCCAGGGAATCCACCACTCGGGTGGCGCCACTTTGTTCGAGAGCCTCGATGGAAAAGCCGCCAGTCGCCACAGCCAGGGAAGTCGCCCCGATACTTTGAGCACATGCCACATCACTGGGAGTGTCCCCGATGACCAGAATTTCATCAGGCTGGAGTGGGGTGCGCATGTGTTCCTGACCACGGCGAGCGGCCAGCCCAGCGAGAACCGGCCGCGATGGGTCTTCATCTCCATAGGCGCCGATGAAAAAGTCTTCCCACAGATCAAAGTGGCGCAGTTTGATTTCTGCCCCAAGACGAGTGTTCCCCGTGAGCAGGCCCAGTTCAGGCCCCTCTGGATGATCACGGCAGGAGGCCATCAAATCTCGCACTCCGGGGAAAACGTTTCCTTCAAATTGAGGAAGCATTTCAGCTAACCAGTGCGCATAAAGAGCAAAGAAATCCCTTTCAAGTGCGCGCGATGAAAGAATGCCGTGCATCCCCATGAATTCGTGCAGCAGCGAAAGATCCGTACGCCCAGCGAATCGCAGGCCCTTCGCGCCATCAGGCAAGTTGAACATGCTTCCGAAAGCGCGGCCGAACGCGAGCCCCCCTGCCCCCTTGGCGTGAATCATGGTTCCATCAATATCCAGAAGAATGAGTTTGATCATGGCTCAATGGCTTGCATCTGCGGAGAGCCGATAGTAAACCCTCTGAGGAACCTATGCCACCCAAACCCAGTCAAACCGCCGAAGATTATTTGGAGCGAATCCACGAGTTGATCGAGGAGAAGGGATATGCTCGGGTGGTGGACATCGCATCTTCTCTGGATGTCAAGCAAGCCTCGGTCACCAACATGGTGCAAAAACTCGATGAACTGGGTTACCTCAATTATCAGAAATACCGTGGACTGGTGTTGACGAAAGAGGGTCGCAACATCGCTCTTGCCATTCAAAAGCGCCATGAAATGCTCTCGCGCTTTTTTTCCCTCTTTGGCATTGATGCAGCCACTCAACAATCCGATATCGAAGGTATCGAGCACCACCTCAGCAGCAAGACCATGGACATGCTCACTTCGTTGACCGATTTTTTTGAACAGCATCCCGATACCCTCAAGGCCTTTCACCGTCATTTCGCACAAAGGCGAGAATCGATCGATGACCCTGGCATTGAAAACAAACAAACTTCCTAGCAGGTCCGCAATGAAGATACCGCAGATTGCCTCATACCCATGGTATCTTGTTTGCTCGCTCTACCTCTTGATCATGCATCCTTCCGGAGACGCTGCGCCTCTCGACGCCATCCTTGAACGCATCGCACCCTCGGTACGCAAGTGGGCTTCGGTAGTGGTGGTGGATGGCGAGGAGAGCTCTCCAAGCTTCAGGTGGTATCATTACCGCGACAGTGAACATGCCATCGATTTCTGGCCAGCCAGCACCGTCAAGATCTACACGGCAGTCGCTACTTTGGAATACCTCAACCAATTGAGCGTCTCAAGTGACAGTGCCTTGATTTTTGAACGCCAGGTTGGCGATCGCTGGCAAGTCGATGCAGCCCGCACCCCGAGGGAAATGATCAGTGAGGTATTTCGTCGCTCTTCCAATGAGGATTACACGCTTCTACTGCGGTTTGTAGGCATCGATCGCATCAACACCCAATTTCTGATTCCAGAGAAAGGTTTTCCTCATTCTGCATTGATGCGTGACTATGTCTTACATCGACCCGTCGTTTACGAAAATACGGAACCACAACGGATCCGGATTGTGGAACCCGATGGGAAGCGCCGGGAGGTGACCCACACCTGGACTGGCATTTCCTATGCCAAGCAGCGCGGTGCCACCATCTTGAGTGACACCACGGGCAATGCCACCTCCACGCGCGAGCTGGCTGAATGCCTGCGCCGCATTTTTTTTGCTGAAGTCCTCCCTCCCGAAGAAAAGTATCAACTCACAGATCAACAACTGGCTTGGATTCGCCACGGAGAAGACGGGCTGGTCGGCCTGGAGAACAAGTCGGCAGGCCCGTATGCCTGGACGGATGGGATAGAGACCTTTCTGCCCAAAGCACGCTATTTCCACAAGGCAGGATTGATCAGCAACTACGTTCTGGATGTGGCGTATGTCGAAGATGAGGCGCTGAATGTAAAATTCATTCTATCCCTTGCAGCTCATACCGGAGACGGAAAAGTCATCGGACAGATGGCCCAGGCGTTGACCCGGTGGATCCTTCAGCAAGAAGCAATCCTCACCACGGAAGAAGATTCCACCCAAGAGCGTTGAATGGGTGGACACCGACTGACATGATGGACTCCATGGAATGGTTGCCACAGACAAAGGCGTGCTTCGGCTGCGGACATGGGAATCCCGCAGGCGTGGCCCTTCGCATGAAAACCGATGGTAAAGCCATCCACGCTGAATGGGTTCCTGAAGTCCGACATGCTGGATTCAGTCATGCCATTCACGGGGGCGTCATCACGACTGTTCTCGATGAAATGATGGCATGGGCCTGTGGCATTCTGGGAGGCAACTTCGCCTATTCGGTCGAAATGAACATTCGCTTTCACCGCCTTCTCAGCCCGGGACAAACCGTCCATTGCTTGGGGCGTCTGGATGAAAACCGTCGTGGAAAACTCTTCCTGGCGAGCGCTGAATTGAGCGTGGAGGACACCTGCATTGCTTCGGGCTCAGCCAAATTCTTTCCCATCAAGCAGGATGCCCTGGCCATGCTTCAATCCGAATTCGGGGATCAATGGGAAGCCATCCAACAAGCCATGCATCGCCATGGACATAGCCGGTGAAAACCATCCAACCCTGCTTGAAAAAGCACTTGGCATCGCCCTTGAGGCTCATCAAGGACAAACCGATCGCCAGGGAGCAGCCTACATCCTTCACCTACTGCGATTGCTGGCGAAGTTTCGAGACCCGACTCTTCAACTCATCGCCATCTTGCACGATGTCGTCGAAGATAGCCCCGTCACGCTGCAGAACCTTCTGGATGAGGGTTTTTCCCAAACCGTAGTCGATGCGGTGGATGCGTTGATCCAAAGGCCGGAAGAGCCTTACGAACATCTGATTGCTCGAGCCGCTGAGAATGATCTGGCCAAACAAGTCAAACTGGCCGACCTTGAAGATCATATGGATCTTTGCCGATACCACTATCTCGATAAGGCAGGCATGCTCCGATCTCAGCGGTACCATCGGGCTTATCGAATCCTAACAGCCCCTCCAACTCATGTTTAGACCCTGCATCGACCTGCACCACGGCAAAGTCAAACAGATCGTGGGAGGAAGCCTCAAGGACGATGGCCCAGATCCTGAAACAAACTTCATTTCAGAGCGCTCCAGTGGGTGGTATGCAGAACTGTACCGCAAAGATGGGCTCAAGGGCGGCCATGTCATCCAACTGGGCCCGGGAAACGAGGCGGCTGCCCGCGAAGCTTTGCAGGCCTACCCACAGGGCCTTCAGGTTGGAGGCGGGATCCACGCCGACAATGCCTGTAGCTATCTCGAGGCAGGTGCCAGCCACGTGATTGTGACCTCCTGGATTTTTGAAGGAGCCGTTTTGAGAAGGGATCGATTGGACTCCCTCACCGAAACCGTAGGGGCTGATCGCCTGGTATTGGATCTGAGTTGTCGCAAGCGCGATGGGGCTTATTACGCGGTGACCAATCGCTGGCAGACCTTCACGGATCTCATGCTCGGGCCGGGAGTCATGAAGGATCTTGCTCAATACTGTGATGAATTCCTCATTCATGCGGTGGATGTGGAAGGTCTCTGCCGTGGCATCGACTTGCCGTTGGTAAGGCACTTGACAGATTGGAGCCCCATCCCCACCACGTATGCCGGAGGTGCCCGATCGATGGAGGACCTTCAAACCGTATATAAGGAGAGTGGCGGCAAGGTCGACCTGACCATCGGCTCCGCGCTGGATCTGTTCGGGGGTTCGGGAATCGCTTACAAGGAGGCTGTTGCCTTCAACCGCAAAGTGGAGCCCTTTGCCTGAGGGTTGCGATGGCCCTCGACCACGACGAACGGGCTCAGGGCTCCGAAGCTGCCTTGAGGGAATAAAGAAAGCGCTCCCCTCGAAGGATGAGTTGCTCACCCACCAAAGCAGGTGAGGCACTGAAGGTATCGTCCAGACGATTGACCGCAATCAATCGCATGTCCTCTTCCTGCGGGTGATCAAAGACCAAGGTGATCCCCTCACGACTGGTGATGTAGATTCTTCCCGCCGCGGCTACCGGAGAAGAAAAGACCATGCGAACCACAGGAAGTCTCCACGGCCCATAGGAAGCCTCACCGGTTTCAAGATCCACGCAGGAAAGGATCCCCTGTAAATGCCGAAGGAAATAGAGACGCTTGCCAACCAACAGGGGACTGGGGACATAAGGCGTCAGACGATTGAGGGTCCATGCCACCTGATCGCTATCCGTCACATCTCCTTGGGCGCCCTCCAGACGGATTGCCAGCATGGCCTGCCAGTCATAGCTGTTGGCCGCCACCACCAAACCATGCCCAGCCACCGGGCTGGCTACCACGTTGCGGGAAAGCCCACCACATTGCCAAAGCTCTTTGCCTGTAGATAGGTCGTAGGAGCGTATGCGACCTGTGGCACTGACGATGACCTGCCTGCCACCCTGGTGCTCAACGATCAGTGGAGTCGACCAGGAAGTCGCCTCATCCCTCGGACGAGACCAGAGGGTTTGACCCGTCGCCTTGTCCAAGGCATGGAGCATGGAGGCGCCTTCATGATCCCAGTTGACGATCAAATGAGAACCATGCAGGGCCGGCGAGGCCCCCTCACCATGCGCATGTCGGGTATCCATGCGCCCAAGGTCTCGCGACCAGAGCACCTTGCCTTGAAGATCCATGCCGTAGAGACCCTGCGAGCCAAAAAAGGCGATCACATGCTCTCCATCCGTGAGAGGTGAAGCGGAGGCCAAACTCCCCGTGTCGTGGCCTCCTTCATGAGGAAAAGCGGTGGCCAAGGTGGTTTTCCACGCGAGATTTCCGGTCTGTCGATTGTAGCTGACCAAGACAAAGGCATGGTCCTGATCGACAGGCAAGTTGTCGTGAGCTCCCTCAGCCTGATTGTAGACAGGAGCCTTTTTGGGGCCTGCTGGAATGGCCATGGAAACCAACACCTGATCTCCCCAGACGATGGGACTGCTGTGACCCTTCCCTGGAAGGGAGGCTTTCCATTGCACATGCTCGGTTTCGGACCATTCCGAGAGAGGGTTGGCATGAGGTGCCGTACCGTTGGCCATGGGGCCTCGCCACTGCGGCCAATGTTGGGATGACTCTTCTGCCCGGCACAAGAGGGACACGAAGCAGGCAACCAGAATCAAGGCTCGTCGCATTCTCTCTAACCCATGCGGTGGATGATTTGGGTGGTCGAGCGCCCTTCCAAAAAAGGTATGAAGACGATGCTTCCCCCATGTGAGAGCACCGCTCGGCGTTCGTCGGCAGCCAGAGTCTCGAGCGTGTAATCTCCCCCCTTGACATAAATGTCGGGCTGAACCTTTTCCAGAAATCGGGTGGCACGCTTTTCAGCGAACACGCAGACCGCATCGACCGAAGCCAAGGCAGCCAGCACCAGGGCGCGATCACCTTCCGGGTTGATAGGACGCGTTGGCCCCTTGAGTTCGGAGACACTTTGATCTCCATTAAGGCCAATCAAAAGGCAGTCGCCATGCTGTTTGGCTTGGGCGAGATAATGGACGTGCCCGGCATGCAGTAAATCAAAACATCCATTGGTCACCACCAGAGACTTTTCTTGCGTGCGTAAGCCCAATCGCCAGTCAAGCAGCCGCGCTTCATCCATGACTTTTTGGGAATATGGAGTGGGATTCATGATCGGATAGGGTCCCTTTCCCCCACGCTTCCTGCCTGAAGAGTGGCACGTTGATACGCTCTCAAATCAAGGGTGACCTGATGATACCCCAAGGCCTTGAGGGCATCGACCACTTGATGCCTGAGGCTCTCATCAAGGCAACGACTGAACTCCGAGGGACCAATTTCGATCCGTGCCAGCGCACCTTGTGGCATTTCGTGATGGCGCACGCGCACATCAAAAAAGCCACATTCCTTGAGAAACTTCTCAGCCTCCTCAACTTGTGAAAGCTTGGCTGGGGTGACGCGCTCTCCATGCGGGATTCGCGAACTCAGACAGGCCATCTGTGGTTTTTCTGCGGTGGGAAGCCCACACTGAGCTGAGAGGGCTCGAATCTCCGCCTTGGTCATGCCGATTTCCTTGAGAGGAGCCTTGACCTGAAATGCCTTCGCTGCCTGGACTCCAGGCCGAACATCTCCCACATCGTCGGCATTCTCTCCGTAGACCAGATAAGGGAAATTCTTTTGGGAGGCCAGTCGCTCCATGGACTCAAAGAGGGCGTGCTTGCAGAAGTAGCATCGGTTGGGTGGGTTGGTCAGATAGTCCTCATTATCAAACTCAGCCGTTTGAATCACTTCCAGAGCAAATCCAAATTGATTCGCCAATGCAACGGCCTCCTTGAGTTCAGCTCTGGGCAGGCTCGGGCTGTCGGCCAGAACGGCCAGAGAGGCATCCCCAAGAATGCGATGGGCCGTGTAGGCCAGAAAAGCGGAATCGACGCCGCCAGAGTAGGCAACCAGGCAACCTCCCATCTCCTTGAGAAGGGCTTCCAGTTGCTCGAGCTTTTCCATGGTTCCTTGTTGCCATGATCCAGCAACGGTGTCGAGTCATGAAAATTCATCCTTGTAGGGCTCGGTAAGTATCTGGGGGGGCAAGGAGTCCAAGCGAGATACCTGAGACCACCAGTTGACCTCATCTCTCACCCTGGACCATAGTGTCGACCTATGGGTCAACCCACTACTTTGATTACAGGAGCTTCGCGCGGCATTGGCCGCGGTATCGGCTTGTCATTGGCAAGCATTGGCCACGACCTAGTGATCAACTACGCAGGCAACGAACAAGCCGCCCTGCAAACCGCCGAGCAATGCCAGGAGGTAGCGAAGCAGGCGGGTCATGCCATTGAAACCCTGGTGGTCCAGGCCGATGTCGGCTGTGCAGCGGATCGCGAACGACTCCTAGAGAGCACGCGTGAACGATTCGGTCGACTGGATCTTCTGGTCAACAATGCGGGGATCACTTCCATTGGTCGCAACGACATCCTGGAAGCCAAAGAAGCCAACTTTGATCAACTAATGGCCATCAACCTGAAGGGACCTTTCTTTTTGAGCCAACAAGCGGCCAGGTGGATGATAGACCTGGTTAAAGAAGGGAAAGTAGAGGCTCCAAAAATCGTTTCCATTTCCTCCATCAGCGGCCACACGGTGTCCACCAACCGGGCAGATTACTGCATGGCCAAGGCGGCCCTGGGTATGATGACCAAACTCTATGGGGTACGCCTGGCAGCTCATGGCATCAGAGTCTATGAGATATGTCCGGGCATCATTGCCTCGGACATGACCGCTCCGGTGAAAGCCAAATACGACAAGCTCATTGATGAGGGTCTCACCCCCATGCCAAGGTGGGGAGAGCCTTCTGATATCGGCAAGGCCATCACCGCTATTGCCCAGGACCTGCTGCCCTACAGCACGGGAGAGGTGATCAATGTCGATGGAGGTTTCCATCTCAGAAGCCTGTGAAGGCCCGAAGGCTCACTCTCGATCCCACATGGCCTGCTCGTGACCTCGAGGCAAATGCCAGCCCAGTTCCGCAGTGCGCCGAGTGTCGGCATGACCATCGACAAAGAGCAGTGAAGCCCTGCCACCGTGGCGATTGACGACCCTTAAGGGAAGACTGTTGTAGGAGCCATTGTTGGGAGTTAGAAAAACACCGTGCGAAACAGGGTATGCTGCTTGGACGGATCGGTCGTGGTCACCCACGCATCTGCGTCGGGTTCACTGGGGTTTTCAATCACCGAGGCATCCGCCAGATGCAGGGTCTGCACTGGCTGGCGCACCGTCGTCACCTTGATCTCTTTACCCGGATCCGGAAGCCAGAGGCTTAGCTCGTGATAATTGAGCCCAATGCCGAATCCATGCTGTGGACATACGCTGGGACACTGATTTACCTGACGATCCTGACTGTAGGATTTAAGAAGGTCGGGCCACCAGCGGATCCCTCCCTGACGATCATCGGTGACCACCTTATCGGTAGCGTCATTGTCCCGAACAGCCAGATTGATGAGAGATTCCTCATGATCCTCGGTGTAAAGGAGCATAGCAAAGCCCAGTTGCCGCTTGTTACTCAGGCATTGGATGGCCTTGGCTTTCTCCTTGGCGCGGCTCAAGGCGGGGAGAAGCATCCCTGCTAGGATGGCAATGATGGCAATCACCACCAGCAACTCGATCAGAGTGAATCCCAATCGCCCTCTTGAAAGGCATTTCAAGGGCGCATGCGTGGAAAGCGATCGAGAGGGCATGGGGAGCCGCAGGATGGAGTAGGAGGGCAATCGAATAATGGACAAGGGGAGGCGTCTTGAATTTGAAAGCTCCAAATAGATGCGTCAACGCAGATTCACAGCAAGACGACCCCCACCTTTTTGAAGCCTGGTCTCGAAGCGTGCTTGATTTTTCGTGATATCAACGGAATGATTAAATGATGAAACCTTGGTTCTGGCCATGTTGCGCTCTGGCGGGAATCCTGACCTGGATGACCATGCAAGGAGAAGAAAGCCATCAAGCAAACAAAAAAGCCACTTTCGGTGGCGGCTGCTTCTGGTGCACCGAAGCGATGCTGGAAGATGTCGAGGGAGTCTTGGATGTGATCTCCGGCTACGCTGGAGGCCACGTGAAAAACCCGACTTACCAAGCCGTTTGCGAAGGAACCACCGGTCATGCAGAAGTGGTGCAGGTCACCTACGATCCGGACAAAATCACCTACAAGCGACTGCTTAAACTTTTCTGGCAATCCCATGATCCAACCACCCTCAATCGTCAAGGCGCCGATGTGGGGACGCAATACCGATCCACCATAATGTGGCATGACGAGGATCAGTTCAAGGAAGCGCAAACCTCCATCAAGGAAGCAGCTCCTCTTTTCAAGGATCCCATCGTGACCAAACTGGAAAAGCTCGATGTATTCTACGCAGCGGAGGACTACCATCAGGATTACTTCAAACACAACCCCAATGCAGGGTATTGCGTTTATGTCATCCAACCGAAGATGAAGAAGTTCAAGGAGTATTTAGGCGGGAAACTTCCCAAGTAAGCCCCCTCCCTTCTTTCTTAGACCCATCCAGCGCATTCGAGCCAAATGCAGCCTGGCCGGAGCCCATCCCACTTGGCACCGAAAACAAGCCGAAGATAAAGCGGTTGCGCAGCAGGGTCTGTGCATTCAATATGCGGCTTAACATGAAGCCATCCTCCCTCTTCCTGTGGCTTGTGGTTCAAGCACTCGGCATTCTCATGCAGACAAGTGCAGCCCTGCCACCTGAGGTACCCAACATCATTTACGTATTGGCAGATGATCTCGGCTATGGCGATCTGGGATGTTACGGACAGAAGATCCTTAAAACACCCCATCTCGATGCCATGGCCCACCGCGGCATGCGATTCACCCAGCACTACGCAGGATCGACTGTATGCGCTCCATCCCGCTCGGTGCTCCTGACGGGTTACCACACTGGCCACACCAGGATCCGCGGTAATGACCCTTCCCTGCTCAGACCAAGAGACCAGACGATCGCCGAAATCCTGCGCGATGCCGGTTACATCACCGCTTGCATGGGAAAATGGGGAGTGGGTCATCCCCCTCCTCTGAACGACCCCAAAATGCATGGCTTTGATACCTTCTTCGGCTACATCAACATGTATCATGCCCACAACTTTTACCCGGAATGGCTGGTAGCCGACGGGAAAAAAGTCTCATTGCGCAACCAAGTTCACGAAGATTACGCCCGCCCCATGGAACGCGAGGGAAGAGGTGTCGCCTCACAAAAGGTGGATTATGCCCCTGCTCTCATCCTGGATCGGGCCCTTGAATTCATTGAAGATCATCGCTCGGACCGTTTTTTCCTCTATTTGCCTCTCAACCAGCCGCACGCCAATAATGAGGCTGGAGGGGACCCGAGATCGAATCGCAACGGCATGGAAGTACCCACTCTGAAGGCCTTTGAAGAAGAATCCTGGCCGGATACGGAGAAAGGGTTTGCTGAAATGCTCCGACAGATCGATGCAGCCATGGGCGAGATCCTCCAAACACTGAAACGCTTGGGCCTGGAAGAGCAAACGCTTGTCCTGTTTTCAAGTGACAATGGTCCACATCAGGAAGGCGGTCATCGCATGCCTTTTTTTGATTCCAATGGGCCCATGCGAGGGATGAAGCGAGATCTTTACGAAGGGGGTATCCGGGTTCCCCTCATTGCCTGTTGGCCCGGCCGCATTCCGGCCGACGCGCAGAGCGACCTAGTGTGTGGGTTTCAGGACATTCTGCCAACGCTGGCCGAAGCCTCAGGACAAACGATCGAGCTGACCGATGGCATCAGTTTCCTGCCCACCCTGCTGTCGGAGAAAACGCCTCAGCGACAGCATACCCATCTTTATTGGGAATTCTATGAACGTGGGGGAAAGCGGGCCATTCGAAAGGGCTTTTGGAAGGCGGTTCAGCATCGCTTCTTGGAGGACCCACAGGGACCTGTCGAGCTTTACGATCTTTCGGTCGATCTGGAGGAATCCCATGATCTTTCAGCAAGCCATCCAACGCTTGTCGGAGAGCTCAAGCGTTGGATGGATGCCTCCCATCAGCCAAGAATGGATAATGGGATTTGATGTTTTCCCCGGCTCCAAGCAGGCTGATGCAATGACCTCCATAGCTAGCATGCTCAATCGATTCCGGATCAGACGATCCATGAAGTGGCTCCTCCTCTTTCTGCTGTGTGTCAGCCCTTTGCTTGCTCGGGCCGGGGTGAGGTTGGAGGCCCTGGCCACCCGACGGACGCTCGTACTCGGTGACAGCATCACTTACGGAGGTCATTATGTGGCAGACATCGAAGCCTACCTGCGCCTGCATTTTCCAGAGGCCTCCCCTCAATGGCTGAACCTGGGACTGCCCAGCGAAACCGTCTCGGGCCTCTCCGAACCCGGTCATGCCGGCGGCGCCTTTCCAAGGCCTGACCTGCACGAGCGCTTGGATCGCACTCTCGAAGCCATCAAACCTGAGATTGTGCTCGCCTGTTACGGAATGAATTGCGGTATTTACCACCCTTATCATGAAACGCGCTTCGAGGCTTTCAGGGTGGGCATTCGGCGTCTGCACAAAAGGGTCGAAGCGACCGGAGCCCACATCATTCACGTAACGCCACCGATCTTTGATGCCCAGCCCATCGCTGCCAGAACACTCCCTGCAGGCCTGGAGACGTATTCTCAAGCCTATGCCGGTTATGACGAAGTCTTGACCCTGTATACTGGTTGGCTGGTAGCCATGAGAGCCGAGGGATGGGAAGTCATTGACCTTCATGGTCCCATGAAGGCCCATCTTGAGAACCAACGAAGGGAAAAACCAAACTATTTGTTGGCTGGAGATGGGGTCCACATGAATCAGGCGGCTCACTGGATGGCGGCCCGACGAATCCTTCAGGCACTTGGGGCGGCCCCAACAACGCTTGCCTGGCCCTCTTCACAAGCCATGTCAGAGGCACGCCTTAAAACACCCAATGAATTGATCCCTTTGATTCGAAAACGCCAACGCCTTCTTTGCGATGCATGGCTCAATCGGATCGGACATTTGCGCCCGGGCATGCACAAGGGTCCAGAATGGGAAGAGGTCATGCATCAAGCGTCCTCTCTCCATCAAGAAATCCAAGCCCTGGTTCCATAGCGCCCACCGAGTAGGGTCATGCTCTTTTCACCAGAACTCGAACATTCTTTGGGAGTTTCCTCAAAACGGCAGTGATCTTTCTATCCAACGCCGCTCATTCAAGCCGTTAACCTTGGTATCGAATAAAGAAAATTCTTGAGGTAGAGGGTGGTAAGAGACATGAGTTTCAAAATCCAATTACCATAGAAGTTTCTCGGTAACCAAGGGAGGGAGTGATCGGTCGTGAATAGAGAAAAGGTTTTTGATTTGTGAAACAAGAGCTCGTTATGGAAATCCCCCCAGAATCACCTGCGATTAGGTCGCAAGGAAGACCAACCTTGGGGGACGAAAGGGAAACCCGCCTTGGAGAAGATTATAGTGAAGTCTCTACCCACGCACAGGAATGGCGTTCCATACAACTGGAGTATTACCAGCTGGAGCGGTTGCATCTTTCAGCCCACCGGTGGGAACACCTGAGTGTGTTGCTTTACCTAGAGCCTGTTGATTCCCTCCTGTTTCAAGTCCGGGATCGATGGGAGGCCTGTGAGGTTCGACCCGGTCATTTTTCGATTCATCCACAAGGGTCCATCGACCGTCGCTTACATTACAAAAGCCTAGAGACAGGTAGCCACATCTATATCTTCGCATGCTACGGAAGCCAGGCTCATGCAAGAAGGTTGGGGAGAAACTCAGCGACTTGACCCGGGGTATCCCGGATCAACTTTCGAAAAGTCATCTTCAGGGCAGGTTGTAGCTTTGCCTCGGCAATGCACGCTTTCATTCTGGATGCTCTTTTTGAAGGCTTCGCCGACGGTTGAATGGAAACCAAAAAGCCAATTGTCTTTCAGACAGGCTAAAGGCATAAAAGATGCCCATGCATCATTTCAGGTATGTCAAAGGGCGGCTGCATTGTGAAGGAAGTTCCATCGAGGCTCTGGTCGAGCAATATGGTAGCCCACTCTATGTCTATTCATCTCAGACTCTGTCCGATCACTACAACCGCCTTTCTCAGTCCCTGAGTGAGCTGGATCACTCAATCTGCTACGCGATCAAAGCCAACTCCAATTTGGGAGTGCTGCATACGCTTGCCAACCTTGGCAGCGGCTTTGACACGGTAAGCCAGGGAGAATTGATGCGAGTCAAGGCAGCCGGTGGACAACTCAACCAATGTGTGTTTGCCGGGGTAGGCAAGACCGCCGAAGAAATTAGCTACGCACTGAAGCAAGGCATTTACGCCTTCAATGTCGAGAGCCTCCCGGAATTGGAGCGCATCCATGCGGTCGCAAAGAGCCTCGGCAAGAAAGCACCCGTTGCCATCAGGGTCAATCCGAACGTGGATGCCAAGACCCACGCCAAAATCACCACAGGCACTTACGAAAACAAATTCGGGGTCGCTTTTGAGGAGATCGAGGCACTCTATGCCAAAATGTCCAAGATGCCTCACCTGCATCTGCGAGGCATTCAAATGCATATCGGTTCCCAGCTGACGAAGGTCAAACCCTTCGTCGATGCAGTCAAAAAAATGGTGCCTCTGGTCAAAACCCTTCAGGAGCGCCATGACTTGGAGTGCTTCAGTATCGGAGGCGGTTTGGGCATCGTCTACGATCCTGCCTTGGAGAGTGGGGCGCCTCAGTGGTGGAAGAGCAAGCAGGCCAAGGGACTGTTGACCCCCGAAATCTATGCCCAGAAACTGGTCCCCCTTCTCAAGCCCCTGGGACTACGCATCCTTATCGAGCCAGGACGCTTCATCGCAGGGAATGCGGGTATTCTGGTCACCCAGGTCGAATACATCAAAAATACGGGGGAAAAACATTTTGTCATTGTCGATGCCGCCATGAATGACCTCATACGGCCTTCCTTTTATGATGCCTATCATGAAATCGTTCCGGTTCGAAAATCACGAGCTCGGAGGATCTCATCGGACGTGGTGGGGCCGATTTGCGAATCAGGGGATACCTTCTGCAAGAACCGACCGCTTCCAGCCTGCAAGGAGGGAGATTTGCTAGCCATGCTCAGTGCGGGCGCCTATGCCTTTACGATGGCCTCCAACTACAATTCTCGGGCCATGCCTGCGGAAATCCTGGTGAATGGTAATCAGCACCACGTGGTTCGAAAGCGGCAGACCCTACGATCTCTGTGGCAATTGGAGTCCACACCTGATTCAGCCAAGAAGTAGCCCACAACCATGGCACCTTGAGTCCTCCCAAGCATGTCGCACACTGAAGATGAATCCCATGATTCGCAGGCACAGCCTGAGGTGAAAGCCATCGCTCGTATCGGAGGCTGGCCCCTTGACCCAAACATTACGTTTCTCAATCATGGCTCGTTTGGAAGCTCCCCCAAAACCGTTTTAAAGGAGCAACTCCGACTACGCACGGAGCTGGAGGCTCAGCCCATTGAATTCCTGGTGCGCCAACTGGAAGGCCGCCTGGATCGGGCAAAGGCTCATTTAGCCACTTTCCTGAAAGCCCACCCCAGCAACCTTTCTTTCATACCCAATGCCACTCACGGTGTGAATACCGTCCTGCGATCGCTTCGGTTCAAGCCTGGAGATGAATTGCTGACCACCAACCATGCCTACAATGCCTGCAACAATGCCCTGCGATTTGTCGCCGAGCAATTTCAGGCAGTTGTCCGGGTGGCGCAGATCCCCATTCCCATCGATGATCCCATGGAGGTCTGTGAACATCTTCAACGTGCCGTCACTCCAAAAACCCGATTGCTGCTGATCGATCATGTGACCAGCCCGACTGCTCTCATCTTTCCCATTCGGGAGATTGTCACTCAAATGAAAAGACAGGGCATTCTTTGCCTGGTGGACGGGGCTCACGCACCCGGCATGGTGCCCCTCCATCTATCGGAGCTTGGTGCAGATTTTTACACCGGTAACTGTCACAAGTGGCTGTGTGCTCCAAAGGGTGCAGCCTTCCTCCATGTCAGCCCCGACCAAAGCGAGCATATTCGCCCCCTTTCCATCAGCCATGGAGCCAACGCCTCCAGAACCGATCGCAGCCGCCATGAAATGGAGTTTGACTGGACAGGGACGGCCGATCCCACTGCGTATTTGTGCGTCCCCACTGCCATCGAGTGGATGGCAGCACAGATGCCAGGTGGCTGGCCTGCGATCATGAAGCGGAATCGAGATCTGGCACAATGGGCCTCGTCCCTCGTGGAATCAGCGTTGGGTTGGAAACCTCTGGCACCGGCTTTCATGGTCGGCTCGATGGCTTCCCTGAGGATGCCCGACAGCAAAGAGCCCTGCCCGCCCAGTACCCCACTTTATTCGGATCCTTTCCAAGATCAGCTGTGGCAAGCACATCGAATGGAGATTCCCATCATCCCATGGCCAGACCACCCTAAACGTCTGGTTCGACTTTCGGCTCAACTCTATAACGAGCCTACCCATTACCATCGGCTCTGCGAAGTGATGAATCGATACGCTCCCAGCCTACAATGACCCTGAAAA
>CACEMW010000015.1:0-46800 GCA_902560705.1 uncultured Verrucomicrobiota bacterium | reverse complement strand
TTTGGTCGCAGGCATCGCCCCTTTGGTCCTGACAACTACCCGCACGAGCTGCTCAAACTCGAAGAGCTGACAGCCAATCGCGACCAGGCCATCTGGGCTCGACTCGAGAACAAGGACTTTGATCTGGCCGGGGCTGATTCCGCAACCCACCCCTTGCCAACCATCGAGACCAACTACCGACCCAGTGGAAAAAACGGCAGCACCGACTACCTTTATGAGCAGGATGCCATCGACTCCATGACGGTGGCTGATGGGTTCCGCATTGAGCTTTTTGCCTCTGAGAAACGCTTCCCCAACCTGGCGAACCCCGTACAAATGTCCTTTGACAACGCCGGTCGACTGTGGGTTTCGACCATGCCCAGTTACCCTCATTACCAGCCGGGAGATCCGCGTCCCGATGACAAACTGCTCATCTACGAGGATCTGGATGGCGACGGAAAGGCGGACAAGGAGACAGTGTTTGCCGACGGCCTCCACCTGCCGACCGGCTTTGAACTGGCAAGCGAAGGGGTCTATCTGGCCCATGGCACGCATCTCATGCTGCTGAGCGACACAGATGGGGATGACCAGGTCGACCAGCGAGAGATCCTTCTCAGCGGTTTTGATGATCACGATACCCACCACGTCATCAGCGCCTTTTGCGCCGACCCCAGTGGGGCCATCTACATGGGCGAGGGCACGTTTCTGCACAGTCACATTGAAACGGCCTACGGACCAGTCCGCAGTTCCAACGGAGGTTTCTTTCGCTACGATCCCAGGCGACGCCACCTGGAACGCACCGCCAGGCTTTCCATTCCCAACCCCTGGGGAACGGCCGTGGATGGCTGGGGGCAGATTTTCTTTACCGATACCTCCGACCCCAACATGCGATGGATGATCCCAGGGACCGTTGCTGTCCCCTACGGCAGTTTTGCTCCCAACCCTCGAAACCTGATCGAGGAAGCGCATCGCATGCGGCCCACCTCAGGTCTGGAGTTTGTCTCCAGTGGTCATTTCCCCGATTCCATGCAAGGAGACTGGCTCATTCACAACACGATCGGTTTCCTGGGCACCAAGCAGCACACCCTGGAGGATGGGCCAACCGGCTACACCAGTCGGCATCGACAGGACTTGCTGCGCAGCAAGGATGGAAACTTCCGCCCCGTGGACATGGAATTTGCTCCCGATGGATCCCTCTACCTGGTGGACTGGCACAATGTGCTGGTAGGACATATGCAGCACAGCGCGCGCGATCCACTACGTGATCATGTCCACGGGCGCATCTACCGCATGACCTATCCTGCCCGCCCACTGTTGCAGCCAGCGAAAATTGCAGGAGCCTCCATCGATCAGCTTCTTGACAACCTCAAGTTGCCCGAGGAACGCACCCGTTACCGAACGCGTCGCGAACTACGGGGACGCTCCACTCAGGAAGTCATGGAGGCCCTTGACCGTTGGCTCCGTCAACTGGAACCAGATCATCCCAACCATGCACAGCACCTGGTCGAAGCCATGTGGGTGGCGTGGGGCCAGGATCATCTGGACGATGGCCTGGCATCCCGAGTGCTGGCCTCCGACCAATTCAAGGCACGAGCGGCCGCCGTCCGTGCCATCCGCTACAACCGCCACCGCTTGAGCAACGTCCACAGCCAACTGGAGCAAGCCGCCCGTGATCCCCATGGTCGGGTCCGTCTGGAAGCAGCCGTGGCCGCCTCCTGGCTCCGTCCGGAAGAAGGCCTGCGGATCCTGGAAGCTGCCACCACCCACCCCGTGGACGATTGGTTGGAACCCGTCCTCAAGACGGCGCTGGCCAGTCTGAGGGGTCGCAGCGTGAATGCTCCGGTTTGGCAGGCACCCAAGACCCATCTCCAGGGACTCGCTGGAAAACTCTTCACCGAGGGAGCCGAGATCTACCGGCGAGAAGGTCACTGCGCCACCTGCCATCAGGAAACTGGCTTGGGATTGCCCGCAGCCCAATTCCCGCCTCTTGAGGGATCGGAATGGGTGAGCGGTTCTCCCGAAAGGCTGATTGCCCTCACTCTGCATGGACTGCTGGGGCCCATCGAAGTGAAGGGCGAGGCCTACCAGGGACGGGTGCCGATGACAGCCTTCAAAGGGCTCAGTGATCGTGAAATCGCCGCCGTACTCACCTATGTGCGGACCACCTTCGGTGAGGCCGCCTCGGTCATCACTCCAGAAATCGTGGCAGGTATCCGCCAGCAAACCGCAAACCAGAAAAGCTTCTATCACCCTGAAGCGCTCAACCGCCAATTTGCCCCAAACCCCTGACTCAGACTAGAACTCAGAGGAAGTTTGCAGGAGTCGACGGCCAGCCACTTCCACCAAGACGGCCTGGTGATAGTGACGGATGATTTCCATGTTGGGCGCGACTCCCAAGCCCGGGCATCAGGCAGTAGCACCTGATCACGGTCTTCCCTCACCGAAGCACGCCCGTAAGGACCCCAGCCAAATTTCACGGCCTGATAACCATGAGTGGCCATGGCACGCGCTTTTTCCAAGGTTTCCTGAGGAGTGTCCCCAAAAAGCTGCGAGGCATAGGGTATCTTGGGGTGAGCCTTGTCCATCCCCAGCAAGGCATGGACCGGCGCCTGATGACGGCGCCCGAGCAAATCCCACAAGGCGATATCGATCCCACTCAAGAGATGGTCGGTTTGGAGGAGGTCGAGGCTCTGAGCCCGCGTCAGCTGATGCACGCGAGCAATATCAGCAGCATCCCTCGGAGGCTGCCCCAGCACCGAAGCCGACACCGGCTGGCAGGCACTATGGGACATGGGGGTGCACCATGCAGCCATGGTCACCAGCGGAGAAGCCTCGCATTCCCCCCCACCCTTCGTCGTTGCCGGAGCGCACACGCACTAGCAAGGCATCCTGACTTCCATCGCCGATATCCCGGATCTCGGGCATGGCCAGGTAGAAAAAGTCAACGCTGTCGATCTGGTGCATGCGTTTCAGAAGTTACCCATTGAAGTCATCGAGAGCCTTCATGCAAGAATGTCTCGGATCACTCGTCCGTGCACATCGGTGAGTCGAAAATCTCGGCTGGCATAGCGGTAGGTCAACCGTTCGTGATCCATCCCCATCAGGTGAAGCAAGGTGGCATGCAGATCGTGCACGTGCACGGGTTTTTCGATGGCCTTGAATCCAAAGGGGTCGGTCGCTCCGTAAGTCATCCCTCCCTTGACCCCTCCCCCAGCCATCCAAACCGAAAAACCATAATGATTGTGATCCCTTCCCAGTTTGCTTTCACCCTTGTTGGTTTGTTCTACCGTCGGGGTGCGGCCGAATTCTCCTCCCCACAGCACGAGCGTATCGTCCAGCATGCCTCGTTCCTTGAGATCGGCGAGCAAGGCAGCAATGCCTCGCGAACATTCTCCAGCCAGCTGACGGTGGTTTTTTTCAATAGCATCATGGTTGTCCCAGGGCTGCCACTTGCCATGCCAAAGCTGTACAAATCGAACCCCACGTTCCACCAGTCGACGCGCCATGAGCAATTGACGCCCTTGGGGAGTGACTCCGTAACGTTCACGCACTGAAACCGATTCCGACATGATATCCAGAGCATCGGTGGCTTCCATCTGCATGCGATAGGCCTGCTCGTAGCTATGGATGCGGGCTTCGAGCTGAGGATCGGATTCGCGCAAGGCCAGGTGACGTCGATTGAACTGCTGAAGCAGATCCACCTGACGTCGTTGGGCCTTCAGGTTCATGCTCGGATGCTGAACATGCTCGATGAGCTTTTCCACTTCTGTATGCTCCGAATTGATGTAGGCCCCTTCATAAATGCCAGGCAAAAAGGCCGAACGCCAATTATCGGGCCCCTTGACGGGATAGCCACCCGGACACATGGCCATGAATCCCGGGAGGTTCTGATTCACCGTCCCAAGCCCGTAGGTCAACCACGAACCCAGACTCGGACGGCTCAGGACATTGTCCCCACAATTCATCATCATCAGTGAGGGTTCATGATTGGGTACATCACAATACATGGAACGAACCACACACAGATCATCCGCATGCGGACCGAGCTCGGAAAAAAGCTCACTGATGGGAAGACCACTCTGGCCGTAGGTCTTGAAGGCAAAGGGCGATGCAAAGGCTGCTCCGGTGATACGCTCAGTGATCAAGTTGGGGTTGGGGAGAAGGGTGCCATGCCGTCGCTGAAGCTCCGGCTTGGGGTCAAAGGTATCCACATGCGAAGGACCCCCGTTCATGAAAATGTGAATGATGCGCTTGGCGCGCGGAGCAAAGTGCGTCGGCTTGGGTGCCAGAGGGGAGCCCGTGACAGGTTCGGGCTTGGGTGGTGAAGCTAGAGCTTGACATCCCAAGGCGGCCATCCCCATGCCGGAGTGGTGTAAAAACCACCGGCGACTCAAGTGCCCTCCACCGTAACGTTGCATCGGATACCCACTCATGGCGTCAGTCGATAAACTGGAATTCATTGGAAAGAAACAAGGTCTGAATCAATTCCGCCCAAAGAGACATCGCATCGCTTTCAAGCTCATTGGCACGATCTTGAAGGTAGGCCTGCATGGCCGCCCTTTCCTCGGCTTCTGGCAGGCGTTGCAGGCAATGGACAAAGAGCGCACTGATCCGATCGGATGAGAAGGTTTCCTCGTTGGCGGGCCTTCCTCGAAGAAACCCTTCGGCAAGAGCCCTTGCCTGTTTCAGGATGAAGGGGCTGTTAAGCAAAAACAGCGCTTGCTGGGGCACGGTTGTCTGAACGCGATGCGGTGCCGAAATATCCGGACTTGGAAAATCAAACACCCGAAAGGCATCGTCCAGGTTTTCGCGATCCACATAGGTGTAGAGCGTGCGCACGGTGTTGTCGGGATCCTGCGGACTTTGACGCACCGGAACACCACCGCCTGGATCCTGCAAGACCCCCGCCAGATGAAGCACCGCATCCCGGGTGGATTCAAAATCCAGACGACGACGCGGCATCCGCCAGAACCATTGATTGATCGGATCCTCTCGCATCCCTGCCTCATTTGCCTGACTGCTCTGCTGCCAGGTGGAAGAAGTCAGAATCAAGCGATGCATAGCCTTGAAAGAGCCTCCGGAACGCACCCACTGTTGGGCCAACCAATCGAGCAAGGCACCGTGTTCGGGCCGATCACTACGCCAACCAAAATCGCTTCGGGTTGCCACCAGAGGAGCCCCAAAATGCCAGTCCCAGATGCGATTGACGATGACGCGGGAGACCAACGGATGGGATGGATCAGCCAGGGCTTGAGCCAACTCCAGACGCCCGCTTCCCTGATCGATC
Organism: uncultured Verrucomicrobiota bacterium; assembly: GCA_902560705.1. Lineage (GTDB taxonomy): Bacteria > Verrucomicrobiota > Verrucomicrobiia > Limisphaerales > AAA164-E04 > UBA7971. The sequence continues at coordinate 41,534 of CACEMW010000015.1, read as the reverse complement.
GAAACCGCGTCCCCCAAGGTCAAAGAGGCTGGAACATGGGGTCGGACCGGTAATCCCGGCAGGTCGGGATCCCCCCGTTTGAACACATGGGTCACAAACGCTTCGTCTCGATCCTTGAGCATCATGGGGCGCGGTGAAGCCTCCGACCAATGCTTGAGGAAAACCCGCTCCACCTCTGCGCGCGCTTTGCGAATGGCCACACTTTCATCGAGGGTCAGGTAGTCAATGGCCTCTTCCACTCGAAGGGTCGACGGGGCATCCGCCCCATAAAGTATTTGGCGCAGGGCCTCATCCTCTGCTGTCGACATACCCGCACATCCGGGATCTTCTTCCAGTCGCTGCCGCCACTGGGCGTCCACCGTTTCCAGCAGCTCGCCATACACATCCGCCACGTCAGCCATGTGGGCAATGGGACGATCGGTGAAGGCGGCGACCACTCGCTGATTGACCTCCGACATGGATCGGAAGGCTAAAAACATTTCCTGGAAGCGACTGCCGACGGACGCCGCGTTCTCCAAAGCAAACAAACGCGCCCACAATCCAAAGATGGAATGATCGGGACGTTGGCGGTTGAGGAAACCTCGCCAATGCTTCACCGCCCCGCCCGCGTAGGCCGACACCTCACGAATCATGCCTCGCTCAGTGATGAGATCAGGCTGGTCCTGCGTTCGATGCCGCGGCGTGGTCTGAATGACGTAGCGCAAGTAGTCTCCTGACCAGGCCCTCATTTCATGCATCACCTGTCGATGCTGCTGCCGGCGAAGCTTACGATAAGCTTCACCGGCTTCTCTGATCTCGCTGGCCCAGGCCGTCTCACGACCAGAGTCCGTGAGAACAGGCACCTGGTCGGGCGTGGGTTCAAAGCTGTTGCGGAACATTCCATACAGGGCGTAGTAGTCAGCGGCTGAAACCGGATCAAACTTGTGATCGTGGCATCGAGCACAGGAAACGGTCAGCCCCATGAATCCGCGAGTGACCACATCAATACGATCGTCGATCACATCGTGTGGGAAGAAGTTGAAGCGAGACCCCACGGTGAGAAAACCCAAGGCTGCCAAGGCAGCGGATGAGGCACTGGCACCTTCAAGTCGATCGGCTGCCAGCTGCTCCAGGATGAAACGCGGATAGGGTTTGTCCGAGTTGAAAGCATCGACCACATAATCTCGGTAGGTGTAGGCAAAAGGAAACGTGGGTTCTCCGGCATCGACATAGCCCTTGGCATCGGCGTAGCGAGCGACATCCAGCCAATGACGCCCCCAGCGTTTTCCATAGGAAGGATCATTCAGATAACGAGCCACCTGAGCCTTCCATGCCAAAGGAGAAGCATCCTTTTCAAAATCAGATACCTCTTCAGCACTGGGGGGCAAACCCAGCAAGTCAAAGGAAAGACGCCGCATCAGGATACGCGGATGCGCGCGAGCAGATGGCTCAATGCCCTTTTCTTCGAGTTTTTGCAGAATGAAGGCATCGATACCGTTGCGGATCCAAGAGGTATCTCCCACATCGGGGGGAGGCTGATTTTGCAGAGCCTGGGTGGCCCAGTGATTCGAAGTAGCTTGTTGGGCCTGCAAGGTGCCTCCAGGCATTCCAGGCATCATCAGGGCAAGAGAGCCGAGCTCCAGCAGCACCCACATTCTCATGAAAAGCCACCCCACCATCTTCCTTTTGGCGGAAACCTCGCGCGGAATCAAAAGCATGGAACATGCGGATTTCATGGATAATGAGTTTGAAGTATCCGGCGGCTGAGAAGGAATGTCAACGGGATGAGCGGTTCCCGATTGGCATTTACAAGCTGACCTGACGATCCGAGATCGCAGCTCGCAGCGTTGCAGCATCCCATGCTTCGCGTGTTTTTCCCAGATCCCAAGGTGCGGGGCCCACCATCTCGGACTTTTTCCCTTCAATGGTCAGCTTTCGGCGAGCTGGATCGAGGGAGATTATGGCAAAGAGCGAATCGCGGTAGGGCACCGTATATTTGATCCAGGGATGAGCCGCATCGACTTCCTTGCTGTAGCGCACATGCTGGTAATCGCCTCCCACCCAATAGTAGGAAGCACTGTTGATTTGGGAATAAGCAATACCTTGAATGTGACGGAGATAGTCGCGGTGGTGGTGGCCGGAAAAGCAAGCGAGCACCTTCTGAAATCCCGCCTCCTGATTGGCCTCCTCCAGGATGCGGCGGACGGCCTCACCATTCTGAACGCCTCCATCCTCCGGACGCTCCAGACTCTGATGCACCATGACCAGTGTGGGTCGAGTAGTGGCTGAGAGGTCTTTCTTCAGCCACGCCTGCTGTTCGGCATTGATGTAGCAAGGGTAACCGCTGACATGGTCGGCTGGACGGTCATTCCCATCCAACACCACGAAGTGAAAATCTCCTTCTTCAAAGCTGTAGTAGCGAGAAGGCATGTCGTAGTAAGCAACGGTTTGTTCACGGGAGTAGCCGCCGTCCGTATCATGGTTTCCAATCACGTGATAGTTGGCCCCTTTCCAGCGACGCCAAATGTCCATGAACCCTTGATTCGCCGCCTTTGGCACACAGAAATCCCCCATCTGAATGATGAAATCGACCTTGGTCTCGGTGGCCCTTTCGACGAAAGCGGCCAATCGCTGGTCGGCATCGTGCATCACATCCTTGTGAACATCGGCAATCACTCCGAAGCGGAGAGGGCGAGCCGAGGAGAGGGGGTCCCTGGCTGATTCCGAGAGGAGCGGAAAGATCACGGATGAGGCAGAAAGCAAGGACGTTTGCTGAAGAAAGACACGACGGGAGGGCGACATGGGAGAAGTCTAGGTCGGTGAAGATCATGGAGTCAACCCAGCACAAGGAGCCCTGTTATCACTTTCCCATTCTTGAAGTCGTCGATAGGATGAGACCGAAGTTGATGAAAGGCCGAAGGATTATCCATCATCGCGGCATGACCTTGATTGAGCTACTGGTGGTGATTGCCATTGTCGGGACTCTGGCAGCCATGCTGCTCCCAACTACCAGTCAGGCACTGGAGCGGGCCAAACGAACCGTCTGTCAGAACAACTTGCGTCAAACGTATCTCATGGTCGCAAGCCGCGCATCGGACCATGGAGGTCTGCTCCCTGCGGCCTGGGTGACCGATCTGGGACAGCCCATGCGCGTCATTGCCTCGAGGGCCTTTGGAGAACCCGATCCCAAATCCCTGCACTGCCCGAGTGATCGACGCCGCTTTGAACCTCCGCTATTCGATCTGAGTTACTACTGGAATGCGCAGTCCTTGGGACAACCTTTGGCCTCCCTGCATCCACAGCTGCATTTGGCCAAAGAGAAATGGTTTTGGCATGACCGCAAGGCACCCAAGCAAATCGGAGAGTCTTCCACCTACGAGGGGCAGGGAGTGGCACTATGGGCAGATGGAAGTATTCACTATCAATACTTGGGTCTGAACACCCTCACCAACGAAACCGAAACGCTGGAGGAATGATGCGACCAAGCAGCAGGCCGCTATTTACCCCTGAACAAAGATTCGAAGAAAGAGGAGGATTGGGCCTGACAGAGCCGTTCTGCCGTGCCATGATACTTCCATTCCAAAATCGAAGTCATGAATGCTCCAGACGATACAAACCCTCAACCCAATGAGGCCGCTAAGCCCGAACCGAACCCTCAACCCGACGCCTCACCGGGGAAGGCGTCCTCCGAGTCCTTGAGTAAGGAGGAGCAACTGGCCCGCTTCGAGGAGTCGCTCAAGCACGAAGACTGGGGCCATCAACCTTGCTGAAGAAGGACCTTTTTCAGGCTCGACGCATCTCATCCTAGCCGTTTTAGATAAGCATAAGGCATGAAACACCATCCACTTGCAACACCTTCATCGTGTTCCTTGGAGGGCTCGGTAATGAGTCGTCGGCGTATGTTGGATCGTGTTGCCTGCGGGTTTGGTTCCCTGGCCCTGTCAGGGATGAGCCCGTGGGCTCATGCCGGGACGGGCCAAAATCCATTGAGCGCCCTGAACACACATCATCCAGCACGCGCCAAACGGATCATTTTTCTTTTCATGCAGGGTGGGCCCAGCCATGTAGACTCCTTTGATTACAAACCTCGACTGATGCAAAACCACCAGAAGGAGGTCGATATACTGGGTTACCGTTTCAACAACTTCAGGAAAAACACCAAGCAGGTGATGATGAAGCCCCTTTGGGAGTTTCAGCGTCACGGGCAATGCGGTCACGGTGTATCCTCCCTGTTTCCAGAAACAGCCAAACACGTCGATAAGCTTTGCTTCATTCACAGCATGCACACCGAAGGGGTGGCGCATGGTCCCTCCACCCTCTTCCTCCACACCGGCTCGGTCAACACCGTGCGCCCCTCGGTGGGAAGCTGGGTCAGTTACGGGCTCGGCACAGAGAACGCCAACATGCCCTCCTTTGTGACCATCTGCCCGACCGCACGCATGGGTGGCCCTCAAAATTACGGTAACGCCTTCCTTCCGGCAGTGCACCAGGGAACGCCCATCGGCAAGGCCGAGCAAGCGGTGAAGGATGCGCAGATTAAAGACATCGTCAATCAGCGCTTGAGCCCTTCTGAACAACTCAGACGCTTTGAGCTGCTACAGCGCATCAATCGCACCCAAGTGGCACAACGCCAAGCCACCGATGCCATGATGGCCAACCTCAATGCCTTTGAACTTGCCTTTCGCATGCAGGCGACCGCGCCGGAGTTGATGGACCTCAAGGGAGAATCGGCAGCCGCGCTCAAACTCTACGGTATTGATGAAAAGGAAACCGATGACTACGGGCGTCAATGTCTGATGGCTCGCAAGATGGCTGAGGCAGGGGTTCGTTACATTCAGGTCAACTACAGTGACAACGACGGAGGCAATCCCAAATGGGATCAGCATTCCAATATGCCGCAGCATGCCAAACATGCCCGCGCCGTGGACAAGCCCATCGCAGGTCTGCTCAGTGATCTGGAAGCCCGTGGGCTTCTCGAAGACACCTTGATCTGGTGGGGCGGCGAATTTGGCCGCACACCTTTTTCCCAGAACAACAACGGGCGCGATCACAACCCATTCGGGTTCACCGTGTGGCTGGCAGGGGGTGGCGTCCAGCCCGGCATCCGCTATGGGGCCACCGACGAGTATGGCTACATGGCATCGGAGAACAAAGTGCATATGCACGACTTGCATGCCACCATCCTGCACCTGATGGGGCTGAATCACGAACGCCTGACGTTCCGCCATGCCGGCAGGGATTATCGCCTCACCGATGTCTATGGTGAGGTGGTCAAGGGCATCCTTGCTTGAGCCTGAGTCCCCTCCATGGAACCCACCTCAAGTTCAGAACCTGGCCCGACCCAACCCACATCTCTACCCTCTCCTGACCAGTCGCCCGAAGATCCCTCCTGCTCCATCGGCGATCAGCAGGGAGAGTATTGGCGGTATTGCGCGCGATGCGGCCATGAATTGCACAACCACAAATGTAAATTGGTCTGTCCTCGTTGCGGTTATTTCATGAGTTGCTCGGACTTTGATTGACCGATTCCCATCTTCACGCTCCATGTCACCGCAGCAAACAACCTGGCTTGAGCGAATGCTCCTTTTAGGAGTGTGGATTGTGAGCCCACTGATGGCCGAACCATCCTTGGGAAATTCTAACTGGGAAAGGGATCGCCACGTGGCCGCTCGACTTCTCAGCGAGCAAAGTCATGTGCGGGCTGGAGACCAATGGTGGGTTGCTCTGGAATTGAAGCATGATCCCACCTGGCACACTTACTGGATCAACGGTGGAGACGCAGGTATCCCGACGACTCTCCAATGGGACCTGCCCGCAGGCATAGAAGCTGGCCCGATTCATTGGGCACCTCCACAGATTGTCAAGATGGGCCAACTGGACGTCTACGGCTATGAAGAGGTATGCCTGCTCCTGATCCCTTTTCAGGCCCATGCTTCACTCGGTTCGAGAGGCCCCATGACCCTCCGTGCCAGGGCCCACTGGATGATGTGTGCGCGCACTTGTATGCCCGGCAAGGGAGTCGACCTGGAGCTCAAGCTTGGCCTTGGAGTGACGAGTGAAGCATCAACGTCTCTCCCATGGTTCAAGGAGCTTCGGAAAGCGGTGAGTGATCTTCCTCGAAAAGTAGAAGCGGATGGGACTTTCCACCTGAGTTATGATATCCCTTCGAGGCATTACCGTTTGAGGTCGAACCAAGGGAAGCTCCCAAGTGAAGCCTACTTTTTCGATGCGAGCGGCCAGCTGACTTCCAACCAACCGCAAAAACTCCGTCGTCAAAAGTCAGGCTGGATATTGGAGTTGCCACGGGCGAACTACGCTTCTGAAACCGTGGAGGGCCTCAAGGGCTTCCTCCGCGTGACAGATGGCACCGCATCCAGGCCGGTTCGTTGGCTTGAGCTGGAACTGCCCTTGCCTCAACCTTAAGCGTGGCTCTCGCTAGCTGTCCTTAAGCTTGCGAATCTCCCTGACGACCTGATTCGGATCAGGGAATTTGCCGGTCGCGATCTTGCTGTAAACCAGCTGGTCATTCGCCATCACTTCGAACACACCGTCTCCCGCGGGTATCAATGTCAGCGAGGCAATGTCTTTTTTGAACTTGAGCAGTTTTTCCGCCAGACCGACGGCTTTGGGCTCGTAGTTTCAAACCGAGCAATACTCGATGGAGATCTTGAGCGCCATATGGCAAAAATGAATCAACCCGAAGCCTCCGTCAAGTAATGGAGAAACGTAGAAGCAACCCCTTTGATTTTCACTTGAACAATCCAGGCATTCGTGAAATAATTCTTTCTTTAGCGATTGTGAATATCCCGCTCGGGTGGGCGAATGGCGCAGTGGCTAGCGCAGCTGTCTTACACACAGTAGGTCGGGGGTTCGAGTCCCTCTTCGCCCACCATTTTTTCCTTTTAAAAAGCTACTTTGCAAAATGGTTGCATACGGGGCCTCCAAAGCGAGGGATGATTTTATTTTAGGCGATAATTGTAACCCGTAAATCTAAATACTTTTCCAAAATAAAGGTAGTAAACACGTTAATTCGCAGCTTTTTCGAAGTGTGCGGAAATAGGTCCTGTTGAATTACGGCAAACCCACAGGGTTAATGATAACATCTATAGAGGAAGGCTTAGGCCATTCTTTTCCCTTTAAAACAAGAATCCTGCCATCAGGAAAAACGTCATGGGAAGGTCCCCAAACATTGGCGTAGTCTCCTTCGAAGAAAGGCTCGGGTTCACCTATTTGAACCTCCTGTTTAAAATCAATTTTTACCGTTAACCACTGAGAACCATTGCGGTAGTAAACACCAGAACCATCTGGCAACCATTTCGGCTCCTCGCCTCCACCTGCTGAAATCCGGATTGGATTGTCCATTTCGGGAAACCGGTTTAGATAAATTGCATAACTACCTTCCATATCTTTCTCGGAGGTATATACAATCCACTTTTCGTCGTTTGATAAAACCCCTCCCCATTCGGTGTAATTACTGGAAGTAAGTTTTGTTTTTGTCATTTTTTGGATGTCAACTTGATATAAATCACAGAGACCTTTATCGCTTACACCAAAGCAGATCAAAGTTTTACCATCTTTGGAAACATCTGAGATATCAAACCACCTCATGGGTTCTCCTTCTAACGGATGATGAGTTTCAGACCTATTTTTAAAATCGTATGAATACAATTCAGAAACCTTTGGATCGTTTCGGTATGAGGCGTAAAATACTTTTGAGGAATCTTTACTCCAAAATGGGGTATAATTACTTTTTCCTGAAGTAAATGAACTAAACCGGCCACGATTCAAATCTAGTATTTGAATGTCAGAAATTTGACTATTGAGAACCTCGATAGCTATTTGATCGCCATCAGGAGAAACGGAAAACTGCCCATATTCTTGAACCCGATCACTAATTTCCTCAAAACTATTTGAAATAGGGTCATGTGAGGTCAGCGTGTATTCACGGGAAGATTCTCCTTCTATAAAAGCAACAATGTTATTTTGCGAAAAGGAGTGCTGAGAGTGGGTAATATCTCTGGAGAGGACTTTGGATTGCATAAATAACTTCGACTGAGAAATAGGCTTAATTGTCTTGGTATCAATCATTGTTGAGAATAACTGGCCATTATCCTCAGTTACTAAGACGTTACTTCCTACCCATGAAGGGTGGTGGCCACTTGAAATCATTTTCACAATGTTTTTGTTATCAAACGGCATAAAATATACTGAAAGGGGTCCTCGAAAAGTTTCCAAACCTGCGGAGGAAAAAATTAACCCCTTATCTTCCATGGCTATTCTTGGGTTAAAGCAAACTTTAATTTTATCCGACACATGTGTTAATGGACCCCCATCCTCACTGACGAAAACAAAATCATTACCTTCTGAATTGCCAAAATAAATCAATCCATCAGACCCCCAGCAAGCACCGTAGTATGCATTTTTAAGGTCACATACATCTTTGATTAGACCACTATTTAGATCTAATGTTTTCAATTTCTTTTCTGTGATAAAACCAATTTTGTTTCCGTCTGGCCGAAAAAAAGGAAGTAAAGCCCCGCGAGTTCCGCTAAGCAGCTGAACGTCTTTTTCATTAAAATTTCTTAAGCATAGATAGGTTGATTTTTCATACCTGCTAACATAAGCCAATTTATCTCCAGATGGCGAAACTGTGATTAAATTCATTGCCACGCCAAAGGGCATATCTGTTGGATTAGCTAAGGGATATTCGTCAGGTATAGGAATTTGAAAGTGTATCCGTGATAGTTTATTTTTATGCACAGAACCCGAATCTGAAATTCGGGCATTTTGGTTTAAATACTGAAGTAGAAAGGTGGCCGTAAGCAAAAACGCTAGAAAAACACTTATAACTATTCTTTTACCATTAGAATAGGATTTGTTGTTTAAATGTTTATTTAGTGCGCGGGGGTTATTTTTTACAAATTTTATATCGTCAGCAACGTAATTTAATTGACCGTTAATACCACGTTTGTTTAAACTTGTAATCAGCTCCACCAACACTTCATCTTTATTTTTCCCAAAATATTCTAGATGTTGAATTCCTGCTAATTGATATTCAAGATTTGAGGGAATATCTACTTTTTCAAGGTATAATGGCAGAAGGCTCTTTTTGTTTTCTGAAGCCAGCATCACCTCTTTTACAACATTATGGGAATTTATCGAGTTTTCAGATACAATGACGATCATCACTTGGCAATGCTTGATCGCTTCAACAATCTGTTCGGACCAAAGATCCGCTGCATGAATATTACCCTCATCAACCCATACAGAAATTCCGCTGATTCGTAATGCTTCAACAACTTCCATTACAGGATCGCGATCCTTACTTGAATAACTGATAAAAAGCGGAGAATTCATTTGTTTATCCTAAAACGATAAAATCCCAAAAACCAAGAGAGTAAACATAAATGCAATTTTAATGTATTAATTGTCTTCAGTAGATTGGGATTTACTGACTTCATAGAAACTTATTAAGGAATCGAAAGCGCTCTCGAAGTCGTTAACAATTCTACCTTCGTAGATGAACCTATTATTTCTGTATTCTTCAATGGAGAAATCAGGTTTTCTTTCTAGCAAGTCCTTGTAAATTTTTAAGGCTGTATCTTTATTACCAATTAACCAATTGCATGTAGCAGTATGAATGAAATACCAATCCCGGTATTGATCCGTAGTTTTTAGCAAATATTTAAGGCATTCCTTATAATTCTTTTTTAATCTATAATACTCAGCCATCGACCAATAATACCAACCTTGTGGATGCTCGCAGAATTCCAATGCTTTTTCGGCATTTTTCAAGCCTTCTTCCAATTCAGAAGTACTATTAACAAGGAACCACGCATAAGTGGCTAGTGCCCAAGGCTCATTCGGATTCGCCCTAATAGCCTCTTCAGCCAGTACTTCACTTGAAATTATGTCCCCTTTATCCCATTCAATCCAAAATTTTGTACAAATCACAATTGCGTTCTTGGGATCTAATTTTATCGCCTGCTTTAAATTTTTTTCTGATTTCTCCAGTGCATCGGGATATGGGATGTCATTCCGAATAAAAGCATAGTATACGTCTGATAATACTGCGTAGGCAGTAGCACTATCTGGGCAAAGCTCCACGCATTTTTCAAGCCTTGAAATAGCTTGGTGAAGATTTTCATGTGTAACATCCTCCCAAATAGATTTACCAATTTGTAGTAATTCAACCGCAGATAATAGTTCTTCGTTTTTGGCTAGAGATTTTTGTAAAACTTCTCTGTATAAACATCCATCGTAACCTGCTACATTGGATGATATTATATTGGATGATTTATTAAAAAACTGCAGGTCCGATTCTTCTGGCGACTTTGAAAGGTGCTTCGTCCACAGTATACGCCCATTCTTACCATCAATTATCTTAGCATTAACAATCGCATTCGTATTATCTATATTTGTTTGTAATATATAATCAGCATTATGCTTATCCGCTAGGCTGATTAATTCATCAGCATTTGAATCTGCAGCGATTTTGCTACCTTGAATTATTTTGTAATCACGAAATAATGAGAGCTTTGAAACTACGTTATCTCTTAGGGTTTGGTTATTTACAACTGATCCTCCCCCCTTCGAATCCTCGCTTACTGTAACTACGCAGACATCAATTGTGGATTTCTGCAACATCTCCATACTTGGAGGTTTGGCAGTATGTCTAGCAGTTCCATTTCTGGCGTATATCAAGCTGAAAATCACCAGAAGCATTATTATTAGACTTATTCCTAAGAATACCCGAGATGATTTATTCGGTTTTCTCCTTACGTTGTTAATATGATCAGCATGTGGTTCCGACGCCTTGATGTCCAAAGTATCAAGTGCGGTTATAATTTTGCCTACGGTTTCATCTGCTTGCTCTTTTTCGTGTGATAAATGCTGTATTCCCGCCAATTGATATTTCATGGCCGCGGGAATTTCAGCCTGCTCAATGAAAACTGGAAGGACCTTCTTATCCGATTCAGAAGCTAGAGCTAGTTCTTTCGTAACATTTTTCGAGGCAAATGCCTTCTCACTCGCAAATAAAATGAAAACGACACTGTCCTCTATTGCGCTAACAATTTCTTGGCTCCAAAGCTTAGCCCCATGAATTCCCTCTTGATCTATCCATACCTCCAGACCAGCTTCTCTGAGTTTTTCTACTATTGGGAAAATTTGGCCGTAATCTTCCCTTGAGTAACTTATAAATATCTTCCTTTCCATTGAGCTTGGTTGATTTGTAAAGAATTTATGATCTCGCCTACGCCATCATGAATTCAACTTTACGATGGCAACAATTATTGGGTCAAGATATGGCGTTAGTGGAAACTCTTGTTGCTTTTATTGAATTCCAAAGCTGCCGAACGCTAAATTCACTAATTGAAATTGTAGATTCTGGTAATCTCTCTTTCTCCCCTATTGAAATATTTGTAGCCATTTTGTAGCCGTTTTTCATACAGCAATATTCACCCACATGAGCGCTAAATCCCATAATCTGTTTTTTTTGTATTAAAATAATGTTTTTCTCACTTGGCGTAGTGTTGTTTTAGCAGCCTAACTGTCTTACACACAGTAGGTCGGGGGTTCGAGTCCCTCTTCGCCCACCATTTTTCTTACGTTCGTCTTTATCTTCTAAAGTTGGGAAGTAATTTTGTGGCCATCTGGCTACTTGGTGGATCATCCTCTTGATTACTGGGCAACAAACCAAGCCCACGTCCTTCCTATCCAAAAGAGTAAAGGAGGCGCTGTAGCCGGTAATCGTTGTCACCAGAGTTGTATGTTTTTCCACGAGTGTTTATGAATCTTCCGGGACGCCTTCGGGAGAAACAAAATCAAGACCCACACAGTCAAAAACCAAGGAGAAAACAGTGAGCAAAAGACCCAAGAAAGGCGGAGCGCGCAATAACAGGCATGCGCAGGGACGGAGCTTTGTGGCTGCCGATGCACCTGATCTGGAGACCATCCTTCGATCCGAAAAAAATCCGTTTTTTCTGGTGCTTGACGGGGTTCAAGACCCTCACAATCTCGGAGCCTGCCTCCGCACAGCAGACGGAGCTGGAGTGCATGCGGTGATCGCTCCGCGCAACCGGGCGGTTGCCATCACCGAGACTGTCTCCAGAATTTCATGCGGCGCGGCCGAAAACGTCCCTTTCGTGCGCGTGGTCAATATTGTACGGACACTTGAGCTTCTTCGCGAATTTGGGGTCCAGTTGGTTGGAACCGCCGATGGTGCCGATTCCACTTCTCTATATGAAATCGATTTCACCGGGCCGACAGCCTTGATATTGGGGGCCGAAGGAAAAGGCATACGCCGCCTCACCCAGGAGAATTGCGATCAGGTGGTGCGGATCCCCATGCTGGGCAAGGTGGACTGCCTGAACGTCTCTGTCGCCACCGGAGTGTGTCTCTACGAAGCACTCAGACAGCGATTAGGCAAAGCTTGATCGTTTTATAAACCATCCGGAAGCCAGGGCAGCTGAACTTTCCATCGGTAAGGCTGCTTGTTCTCGCAGGTTTTTCGTCCTCACAGAGCATCAAGGAGCCGCAAATACCGATGATTTGAACCCTTGAGTTTCCCATCGAATATAGCGTAAGCCCACGGGTACGTGCATGGGAGATATGGTTGCCAGAAACGGAGGCGATGGACACAGTTTGCAAGATTTGTGAATTTACGCTTTAATAGCACTTCAGATATCCAGCTATGAAAGCATTGACCCTGATCCTCTCTCTGTGGTGCTTCTGCCTTGCCACCAGGAATGTCTCATCACAGGAAAATTGGACGCGGTTTCGTGGCCCCAACGCCGATGGTGTTGCACAAGACAATCCTCAACTTCCAACCCAGTGGAATCAAAATGATAACATCCTTTGGAAAACGGATATTCCTGGGCTCGGATGGTCCAGCCCGGTCATTTGGGAAAACAAGGTGTTTCTCACGACGGTCACTAGCGACGGAACTTTCGAAAAACCAAAGTCAGGCCTCTACAATGGCGAAGGGCGCAAGGAGATCCCTGGCGGAAAGCATCAATGGCTTGTCTATTGCTTGGACAGAGATCAGGGGACGGTTCTCTGGAAAAAAGAAGTCCATCAGGGCACCCCTTCAGTAGGGCGCCACCCCAAAAACACCTATGCCTCGGAAACGCCCTGTGTCGATGAGCATCGAGTTTATGTCCTGTTCGGAGATTTGGGGTTGTATTGCTTTGATCATGGCGGCAGAGCTCTGTGGGATGTCCCCATTGAGCCTGAAGAAACCATGCGAGACTATGGTGCTGCCGCCTCGCCTGTATTAGAAGGAAACCGAATTTTTGTCCAATACGACAACGCCAATGCCTCCTTCATTGCCGCCTTTGAAACCACCACTGGCAAAGAGTTGTGGCGCAAACCCAGAGAGGAAAAAACCACTTGGGCAACCCCTTTCATCTGGAAGACGGAAACACGCAACGAACTGATTACGGCGGGTCGAAACCGCATTCGCTCCTATGATTTGGACGGAAACGTGTTGTGGCACATGGATGGGAGAATGTCCGTGCTGACGATCCCCTCGCCCTTTGCTGCCCACGGATTGCTGTATGTCACTTCAGGCTACTTTCAGGATCGACGCCGTCCCGTGTGGGTCATAAAGCAGGGGGCTGAGGGCGACATTACCCTGAATGTACCGGAAACCAAAGGAGCCTTTGTCCAATGGCATCACCCCAAATTGGGGCCTTACAACACAACCCCCATCGTTTATGGAGATTATTACTACACACTTTTGGATCAAGGCATGATGACATGTCACCATGCCTTGAGTGGCGAAGAGATTTACGATCGAACACGGTTTCCACTCTACACCAGCTTTACCGCATCACCCTGGGCCTACAATGGAAAAATCTTCTGCCTTGCCGAGAACGGCACGACCTTCGTGCTGCAAGCAGGCCAGGAGTTCAAAATATTGAGGACCAATCCCCTGGAGGAGCTTTGTCTTGCCACGCCATCGATCGCCCAAGGCAAACTCTTTATTCGCACTGCCTCCGCGATATACTGCATCACAAACCCCTAAACTCTCATCCAAAAGATGACACGGTGATCACGCCATGATTTGCAGGATTCATCATCTAACCTGTCTTGTGGGCATGGCCTTTTGTGTGTGGGCCCCATGGCAAGCATGCGCATCAACTCCCCTTGAGTGGAAGCAACATGAGATCGTCGTTTTTCTGGGGGGCGCCAACACGGTTTCCATGCAAAAGGCTGGATACCTTGAGGCACTCCTAACCCAGCAATTCGCAAGTGCCCATCCCATTTTTCGCGACCTTTCATGGGAATCTGACACGGTTTTTGAACAAGGCACAGTGATCGAGAGATGGCGTGAGCAAGCTCATTTTGATGAGGACGGAGGCTTGGGGGATTTGAATCGACAGCTCAAGAGGTGTGGGACAACGATGGTCTTCGCTCAGTTTGGACAAAGCGAATCCATGGAGGGTGAAGGTAAGCTGTCCGCTTTCACCAAGGCCTATGAACAACTCATTGAATCCTGGCTAAATGAGAAATACCAAGTGGTCTTGCTGACACCCACACCCTTTGAAGAGCCAGTCAGCCCTCACCTTCCCAATCTTGCATTGCACAATCGGTTGTTGGCCCAATATGTGGAAGCCATCAAGCAGATTGGCAGAGACTACCGTCTGATTGTGGTGGATGTTTTCCATGCACCTCAGAACGCCCAGACAGACAATGGTCGCCACCTCCTTCCCGAAGCGCAACCCGCACTGGCAAACCAGATTGCAGCCCAGCTGGGAGTGGATCTCGCACTTTCGGAACGATCCTTAAGACTCCGGCAGGCGATCATCGAAAAGCATCAATTGTGGTTGGACTATTGGCGCCCCACCAACTGGAAACTTTTGTTTGGCGATGACGCCCGACGGCACTTTACCACTGGACCCACTTCCTTGCGCCAGGAATGGGCATCCCTTCTCCCCTTGATTGAAAAGGCAGAAAGGCGCATCGATCAGATCGCAAACAACAGGAAGGATCCGGGCCTCAAACGCCCGGATCCAGAAATACTGCATGCCCACCCAGAGGCAGATATATCCAAGGAACAAGAGGCCTTCACATTACCCGAAGGTTTTTCCGTCAACCTCTTTGCATCGGAAGCACTGGGGTTGACATCGCCCTTGAATGCGCGTTGGGACCCTGCGGGCCACATGTATGTCACGGTAACCACCACTTATCCTCATGCCTTTCCCGGGGCACGACCCGATGACAAAATCATCAGACTTGTCGACGCAAACCAAGATGGGTTTGCTGACCATTCGACGGTCTTTGCCGATGGCCTGAACATCCCCACCGGCATCGAATGGGGGCATGGTGGAATTTATGTCGGCCAGCACACCGAATTACTCTTCTTCAAGGATACCGATAGCGATGGCCGGGCCGATGAGCGCACGGTTCTGTTGAGTGGTTTTGGCGATGGAGACTCCCATCAAACCATAAACTCCTTTGTTTGGAGTCCAGATGGGCAACTTTATTTTGGCCACGGTGATGGCTGTGAATCTCGAGTGGAAACACCTTGGGGAACAAGTCGTTTGTTCAACGCCGGTTATTTCAAGCTGCGGCCGAACCGACTGGAACTCGTACCCTTTCTCGAAGGTCACATGGGGCCAGGAAATCCATGGGGCATCGGGTTCGATCCGTGGGGGCAGGGCTTTGGCGTGGACGGCGCTGGGGGGATCAGCTGGTTGACCCCAGCCCAGGTCCCCACGACACATCGTCGAAGATTGCCACGTATCGGAAAACCAGGGGGGTATTGTGGCATCACCTATCTTGATGGTCAGGCACTCCCTGCATCGATGCGTGGTAGCTTTGCCATTGGTGATTACAAAGCCAATAGAGTGAATCGTTTTTCCCTTTCCAGCCAGGACTCAGGTTTTCTTCTCCGATGGGAAGAACCCCTGCTAAGCTCCAGTCATCGAAATTTCAGACCCGTGGATGTCAAACAGGGACCCGATGGGGCCATCTATGTTGTTGATTGGTATAATCCAATCACCTGCCACCAGGACGACGCTTTTCGGGATCCGATCCGCGACAAGGCCCAGGGACGCATCTGGCGAGTCTCAGCGAACATTCACCAGGAAGGGAGTCCTTCAGCCGATAGCTTGGATTTGTTGACTGCACCGCTTGATAGGGTGGTTGAATCACTCACATCCCCCGATGCATGGACGCGCTATCAGGCAAAACGTGCACTGACGACGCACCCTGAGGACGCAGTGGAAATGGCTCTGGATCGATGGGTGAATGCCCTGGATGAAAAGGCCTCGGATCCCGGATTTGGACATTATCAGGGGTTGATGGCATTTGCCACCATGGAGGTGGTGCGACCTACCTTACTCAAACGGCTTCTGAAGGCCCCGGATCCCAGGATGCGGGCTGGAGCGACAAAGCTTATCGGTCGCTGGCATGATCGACTGGAGAGCCCATTAGCCTACCTTTCGAAGTGCATGGACGATCCGGATCCTCGAGTCCGGTTGGAGGCCATCGTCAGTTGTGCTGCGATTCCTTCGGAGGCATCCTTGCAGGTTGCCGTAAAAGCCATCGATCATGACATGGATTCATGGATGGACTATGCCTTGAGGCAAACCATTCGCCAGCTCTCTCCCCACTGGTTGCCGACACTCAAGGAAGGCCATTCCCGCATAGACCACCCCAGCCACTTAGCATTCATCCTGAACGAAATGCGGGATATGGAGGCGATCGCGGCGCTGAAGGCCCTTCTGGAGCGCAACCAATTGCCAGATCAGGAGACAAAACGTGCAATCATTTCGATCCTCGCGCACGGAGATCCAAAGGACATCCATCGCTATGCATTGGATCTGAAAACGTACATCCGCAAGGGCCAATATCAGGCGGCATCCCATGCAGAGATCCTGGAAGCATTGTGTGATATCCTCACCTCAAACCCCGTCAAGGTACCCGAGCAAGCTCAGCAAGCTTTGCTGAGCCTGGCAATGGGTCCGGAAAAGGATATTCGGGTTCAGGCCATTCGGCTGCTTGGGCTGACAAGATGTGAAGAGGCATCGGAGATGATGGTCGCACTGGCGACCCATGAAGAGGAGTCGCCCGAGCTCAGAGCAGCGGCCATCGCCACATTGGGGAAACTGCATGGACCAGAAAGCGTCGGTATTCTTGGACAGATAGAAAAGCAAACCAAGGATTCCCGCATTCGATCAGCTGCCATACTGGCCCTTGCGGACCTGGATCCTTCCTTGGCTGCGAAAGCGACAGTGCATGCGTTGGGCGACCCAACACTCAAGCAGACCGTGCTCGATCCCCTGGTCATGGGGTTGACCCAGCGACCCGGTGGCACCCAGGCGCTTGTTGAGGCCATCCTGGCAGGCAACCTCCCACCGATGGTGCGCCAATCGTTGCAGCGAACCCTTTTTGCCTCCGGCATTACCAGCCCCAAGCTACTGGGTGCACTCAACGCAGAAACAGCCGAAGAACCTTTGGAGCGAGCTTACGATCCGGAGCTGGTCAGCGATCTTGTTGCGCAGTCGGTCCAGCAGGGCAATCCGTTGGATGGAGAAACGATATACCAAAAACTAGCGTGCAATGCCTGTCACCAAATCAAAGGGGAGGGCGGCATGATTGGCCCCGATCTCTCCAGCATTGGCAGCACCCTTTCGGCAGAGAGAATGACCGAGGAGCTCCTTTGGCCGGGGCGTCAGATCAAGGAGGGCTTTGTGCCGATCGAGGTGCACACCAAGGACAATCGCATTCTGATCGGATATGAACGCAAGGCTTTGGAGAGGCCCGGGGAAAACGAAATGATTCTACGCAACACCGTTTCGGCGGAACTCATGCACATTGATCGTGAGAATATCCAAACATTCCGATCACTCCGGAGCATGATGCCGGAAAACCTCACGCAAGCACTGAGTGAAAAACAACTGGCCGATCTCATCGCCTACCTCGCCCAATTGAGAGGCAAATCATGAAAGCACCGACTTCAAAGAATACCCTTCCTACATGCCGCCTGAGGCATGCAAACATCCTTCTGACGGCTCTTTTGATTGGCTTTGCATGTCAGTGCACAGCCATGGCTCAGGGAGCCTCGGAATTCATTTCCATTTTCGATGGTCAAACCCTCAACGGCTGGTCCCCCAGTCATCCAGAGGCCGCTCGAGACTGGTTTGTTCAGGACGGCTACCTGATCGGAAAAACCAACAGCCGTGGCTCCTATCTCATTTACGATGGAAACCGGAACATCGCCGATTTCGAACTCAAGTTGACTTACCGTTTTCCAGGTAAAGGCAATAGTGGCATCAATATCCGAGCCAAGAAGGACTCGACCGGGAAGCGTTCATTTCAGGCCTACCATGTGGACCTAGGTCACTTAGGCATTGGTAAAAATGTCCTTGGTGCATGGGACTTTCATACCCCGGGCCGCACCGAACACCGGTGTTTCCGTGGAGATGACCTGACGATTCAGAGGGATGATTCGCCAAAGATACTTCCCCTGAAAGGTGCCTTGGAAGCGAAGGACATTCACAAGAACCATTGGAATCAAGTCCACGTAGTGGTTCGAGGCAATCGATTTGAATTTTCTATCAACAGCAAACCTGCCTCTCGTTTTGTCGAACTACTTCCCACATCACTGCGACTGCACTCAGGGATGATTCAATTGCAGTTGCACGACCCGGGTATGGCCGTTCACTTCAAGGACATTGAACTCAAGATCATCCGCTAGGGACCATAACCGGTTTCTGCGGGTTGCCTAGAAATCGCAATCACTCGGCCATTTTAAGCAATCAATAGCTCAGCTCGGCGCTTCTGAGGTGATGGTTACTGCCTGACCTTGATCGACGGACTGGTAAGCAGCCCGGATCACGCGGGCGATGTGACAAGCGGTCTCAACGTCCAGTGGTAGCTCCGCACCAAAATCCAAGGCATCTGCGAACGCATCCATAAGAAGAAAATCGTTACGGTTTGCGATGCGGAGATGCTTGAATTCGCCCTGTGGTTGATCCCTGTAATACAAACCGACCTCGGGTCTGGCCTCACTGATCACCAGCGCCCCCGCAGTACCAATCAAGTGAAGTTTGATTTCGCCAATATCCGGATGGCTGGCAGCCCCGATACGACCCATGGCAAGGGATCCTGTGACACCATTTTCGAGGACAAAGGACAAAGCTGCGAGGTCATCCACCTCATTGTCCACATTGGCCTGGTGAAAATGAGTGGCCGTCGTGGCAAAGACTTCTTTGAGCGGAGAACCACAAAGTGCATGAACATAAGCAAGCGGATAAATACCTTCGATCTGAAGTTCCCCCATGGGTTCTACGCCCAAACCCCCGTCTGATCCATCTGCATGCGCATCCAATTGACGCTTGAGCCATTGAATCGGTGTCGAGGATGGCGCTTCGGACACCTTGGGGGGACCAGCATCCTTAGAAAAATAGAAGTCGCAGTGAATGGTGAGCAATTCACCCAAGCCTTGGCTTTCAACTACTGAACGGGCCTCAATCAGGGAGGGCAGAAAATTTCGACTCCAGACCATTCCCTGCAGCGATCGACTCTTGAGTGCCTGGGTCAAATCCTCGCAGGCCTGAACATGGGTAGAGAGAGGTTTATCCACGATGATGTGAAGGCCTCGCCTAACTGCCCGCATGGCCAGACTGCAATGCCGTTCGGCTTCCGAACTGATAACCGCGATATCGCACTCCTGCTCCGCCAAGGCCTGTTCCACATCCTGAATATAAGGAATGCCCTTTTCGTCTGCATATGCCTGGTTGCGCGCATGAGTCCACTCGGGTCGGTCGGGATCATCAGCAACCGCCATCAATTCAAATCTCGGATGGGCGGCGATCGCATCAGGAAGATAGGCGTGCTTCACAACACTCAGGACGATCACCCGATAGGTTTTTTTCCAAGGTTCAGCCATCCACAATATCTTTCAACTGCTGTGCAGCTCTCAGCGTGTCCATTATTGAAACACTCCAACTTCGCCGTTCAGCCACACCCGCAGCAAATTCCGCAATCATGGCACTGAGACCCGAGACGACATCGTCATGATGCATGCGCGCAGCAAGATGACCCGGTTTGAAGTGCAGGTGAGTGTTATGGTGATCATCTCCATAGACAGCACCAGTGGCACCAATGAGATGGATACTTTCGTAGGCTTCGGTCCCTTGTGGTAATTTGCAAACATAGAGCAGCGCCATACCTCCAGAGGAAAATTGGAGATGACAAAGAAGCGACTGGGATTGCTGAATCGAGTGATTTAGCACCGGTAATCCCCCAAAAAAGAATCGAGCCAAATCCAGGGCCCCCATCATCCGTTGCCTAAGGCAATCCTCCGGAGCAAACCACTGGTGCAGTCGCAACAAACCCGGTTTGCCTAACTTTTCTTCAAGCAATGCTGCATGCATGGGAAGGATCTTGGGACGAAAACGCCATTCATGCGCTGGCATGATTCTCAACCCGTCTTGGAGTCGAGCCATCAGATGGTCCTCGGCTATTTTTTCCGGTTGATCCACCAGGCAAGGTATCGGGTGCTCACCTGAGATGTCCTCAGGCCCGACAATGCGTCCATCGGGTAAACCCTCATCACACACACAGACATGCTGAAGGCGACGAATCGCCTCTTGGTAGAGGCGTTTGCGCTGTGAGGAAAGCTGTAGATGTAACTTGAGCATCACTGGCTACTTTGTCATGTCCCTGCCACGGGTGTCCGGAGCTATCAAAGCCAGGGCCATGCCAAAACAAAAGATCAAACTGGTCACTCGGCCAATGTGGGCATACTGGCCATCAAAAAAAGACATCAAGGCCCCAGTGGCAAAAATGGTTCCAGCCGTCAGGATGCGGCCGAAATTAAAGCTGACGCCGGCGCCCGTCGCACGAATGCGGGTCGGGAAAAGCTCTGGCAGGTAAAACGGCAGCCAACCGAAATAAAGACCATTGAAAAGCCCCAACAAGGCCGCTGCTATCAAAAAACCCGCATCGCTAGGCGTGGTCATCCAGAAGGTATACTGAGCTGCCATCAAAGCTCCTAAACTGGTTAGAAAATACAGCCGTCGACGCCCCATCCACACGGCTAGCAGACCGGCAAAGAGGCTACCCAGAATACTTGTCAAAGAGCGCGCCATCCCTATGTGAGCCTTCAAGGCTTGGTTCCCTGTTTGAGCACCGACTTCATCAGCCCATGGCATCATCCAATTAGCACTCCCCCACCCACCGATGAGTGGCACCGTCGCCAGGGCGATTCCAATCAATACAAGCTTGAGAGGATTCCCTCGAAACACAGACGGAGGAGGCGATGGGGGGCTTCCCTCCGGTTTAGAGAGCTGCTTCCACCCTGTTGATTCGGGCAAAAACAACACGACAAACCAACCAAGCAGAACCGGAGTGGTGTTGACCAAAAGCACCCAACGCCAGGATCCAGGAGTGACATCATACAGAGCTGCAAGCGAGGACATGGCGAAAATACCCAGATTCCCTGCCATACCAATAGCGCTCCCCAAAATCGGCCGTGCCTTGTCACCCCAGATTTCGGAGACCAGGGCAACCCCGTTCGGCCATGCCCCTCCCACCCCCAAACACGCAAGGAAGCGCACGCAAAGTAATTGAAGAGGGCTTTGGGCAAACCAAGCTAGACCGGTAAAACCGGAAAAAACGACGATCGAAATGCCCAGCATCTTGGTTCTGCCATATCGATCCCCGAGTTTTCCAAACAGGTAGCCCCCCATAGCAGCCCCCAGCAGGAAGGAGCATTGAAACCATGCATACCATTGAGAAACCATGGTGTTCCATGCATTGAGCTGTGCCAGCTCCGGATCCAGAAGATCAGGGGTGCGGCGAATGAATTCCGTAAAGAGGGCAAGATCCAGCATCCCAGCCCGATCCATTAGGTCCAGCGAAGCGGCTCGCATGCCCAGATTGGTCAGCAAAATTTGCATTCCACCGAAAAACCAACCTAGTGAGGCTGCGATCAACAGCGCAGTTTTGGTTCGGCGGGACGGGGAGGAAGGGCACATTTTTGGCGTAAGGCTGGAAACGTGCATTGCCCTAGGCTCACTGATCTAGCTCGAGGTGACCAGTCGAAAATGATCCAGTTGTTTGAAAAGCCGAATGATTGAAACATCGTCACCTTTGCTTAGGATGCTTGCATGTCCGAGACGCTTTTTAGAACGGGTATCATTGGTGCCACGGGATTCATTGGTGCGCCTTATCGCGCTGAAATCAGGGCCTGCCATCAGGCGAAGATGATTGCGCTGTGCGCGCGTCGCAAGGACCTTCTGAAAACCGCCGCCCAGGAAGACGGAGCACCCTTTTACACCCAGAGTTGGGAAGAAGTGATCACTCACCCGGAGGTCAACTTCGTCATCGTCGCTACACCCGATGCCTTGCATCACGAAGCCGTCATGGCATGCGCCAAACATGGCAAACACCTTCTTTGTGAAAAACCTGTCGGCATGAATGCTTCGCAGGCCAGGAAAATGATGCAGGCTTTTCTTCATTCAGATCCTCCTCTCGGACATTTCGTCCCCTTTTGGACTCGCTATGTAAAGGTGTTTCAAGTGGCAAGAGAGATGATCCAGTCTGGAGAGCTAGGAGAGATTCGATCGACCATATTCCGCTGGCACAACCCCCGCCCTCCGAACATGCCTTTGACCTGGAGAGACAATCCCGAGCTCTCCTCCGCCGGAACCATCGCAGATGTGGGATCGCACGCCTACGATACGATTCGCTGGATGATCGGTCTCGAAGCGGAAAAAGTGCTTGCTCACGGACAAAGGTTGACCCACAGCAAACCAGACCTGGGCGAAATCAACCTCAGGGAGGCCATCGAAAAAGGCCAGCAAACCGATACCGCAAGCATGCCAAGCAAACCAGGAGGCCATTTTGATTATGCTTCGGTCAGTTGCCTCTTCTCTAATGGGGCTTCAGGTTTGTTTGTTCTTTCGCACACAGGATCCGTCCGAAAATTCTTGGCTCCTGAAATTGAACTACATGGAACCAGAGCTTCCTTGAGTGCTGATCGATATACAGGGAAAATACAGCTTATACGGCAGAATCAAGAAGTCGAAACGCTTCATGAATTACCCCCAGCTTTTGAGTTCGGCAATCGCTTTGAGCAGTATGTGTTCCCTGCACTATCTCCCATGGTAAAGGGAACACGCTCGTCTGTGCCACATCCCTCGTTGGAGGATGGATGGATGGCTCAGCGCTTCACAGACGCAGCTTACCTGTCCGCGAAAGATGGACATTGGAGGCCGGTATGATCCCAGCCTCTAATGTCTGCCTTATCAAATTTTAGTCGTCGCTCTCTCTAGCGTCGTCTCCAGCTGAGCCCTCTGGGGCGATGACGCGTCCGGCCCGATGCACGGCTCTTGCCTTCAGGCTTTTCCCGATTGGGACGTCGGATGGGCGATGCGGCCAGAGGGCAATGGTAGGCATGATCCTCCTCGGCAGGAATGGGCTTTTTGAGAAGCCGCTCAATCCCGACCAAGTGCTTGCGTTCGGCCTGAGAGCAGAAGGAGAGGGCATGGCCTGAGTGACCTGCGCGGGCGGTTCGCCCGATGCGGTGCACGTATGTTTCCGGTTCGGAAGGGATCTGGTAATTGATCACGTGGGAAATGCCGTCGACATCAATACCACGTGCGGCAATGTCGGTGGCCACCAGCACCCGCACCTTACCACTACGAAATTGTTCCAGTGCCTTGATACGGGCCGATTGGCTCTTGTTTCCGTGAATGGCTGAGGAGCCTATGCCCGATCGATTCAACTTTTCAGCCAGCTTGTTGGCCACGTGCTTCATCTGGGTAAAGAGAATCACTTTTTTCGCAGCCGCATCTTCCAGCACGGACAAAAGCAGCGAGTGCTTTTTCTTGTCATCGACGAAATAAACTTTTTGGGCAATGGCATCGACCGTTGGCTTCTCTGGGGCAATTTCCACCCGGGTTGGATGGTTGAGCCACTCGCGGGAGAGGGCCTTAATCTCATCAGGCAAAGTAGCCGAAAAGAAGAGGGACTGCCGTTGAGTTGGCACATGACGGACGATCTTACGGATGTCATTGATAAAGCCCATGTCCAGCATGCGATCAGCTTCGTCTAGAACGAGGGCTTCGACCGCTCCAAGTTGAATGTGGCCTTGCTGCATGAGATCCATTAAACGCCCTGGTGTCGCGATCAAGAAGTCAACTCCGCCGCGCATGGCCTTTTCTTGGGGCACCTGCCCCACTCCACCGAAGACGGCGGCATCCTTGATTTTCAGATAGGCACCCAGATCCGCGATGGTTTTCTGAATTTGAATCACCAATTCGCGCGTGGGAGCCAAAATGAGTACTCGAGCCGATTTGGGAGTCCACTTGCCCATGTTGACAGCCAGCCGGTGCATCAATGGCAGGACAAAAGCTGCCGTTTTACCGGTGCCGGTCTGGGCACTGGCCAGAAGATCCCGCCCCTCCAACAAAGGATCCAGGCACTGCGCCTGAACCGGTGTCGGTGTCTTGAATTGCATGTCCGCAAGGGCGTGCTGCAGGGCAGGCAGAACCGTTGCGTAAGGTGAGCCTTCGTCCCACTTAGGTAGGGCTTCAGGCATGGATTTAATCTGTCTTCCCGGATGTTGAGAGACAGCGAAATTTGCAGGCTTCGCCCCGTGAGGGCGACGCCTTCGAGCAGGCCTGCGCCTGCGTGACGATGGAATCATATGTATGTTAAGCCCGGTGATTGATACGACATCTTCACCACCGAGCTTTCGTGGAAAAAGAGAAGAGAGGGCACGAAAGGTGCCGTCAAAAGAAGTCGCGGGTTTTGCGACGAGGAAGAAGCTAACACAGAATTGCCGCGCGTCAACCTAAGAGATCACACCCCAGAGGCTGGTGACACTTTCTTTGCGAGAGAAGCCTCCGCCCTTTGCAATCGCGCTGGATCCTTGCCCTGCACTTCTCTAAACTCAAAAACATGACAATCTACAAGACGAAATACCCCGAGGCTCTTCGTTGGGTTTTTGCATCCATCCCATCCAGTTTGAGAACGGCTGGATGGCTCCTCAGCGTGGTAGGATGCTGGATGCTGACAGCAACGCTTCAGGGACAAACCTTCGCCGAACGACTGGGTTGGTCTAGGCAAAAGGTGGTCGTGATCCTGCATGTCGATGATGTCGGGATGTCCCACAGCTCCAACCTGGGAGCCATCCAATCTATTGAGCAAGGGGTGGCCAATTCATGGGCCGTGATGATGCCCTGTCCGTGGGTTTCTGAGATCGCCCAATACTTGAAGGAGCATCCCCAGGTCGACAGTGGCTTGCATCTTACCTTGACCTCGGAATGGAAACCCTACCGTTGGGGTCCCCTGGCAGGAAAATCCAAAGTACCCGGCCTGGTGGACTACGAAGGCTGTCTGTGGCCCAGCGTACCACAGGTGCTCGCCAGTGCCAGTGCCGATGAAATCGAAATCGAAATCCGAGCACAAATCGACCGCGCCAAGAGCCTGGGCATGCCCATCACCCACCTTGACAGTCACATGGGAACCCTCTTTGCCCACCCAGACTATTTTGAGCGTTATGCGAAGGTGGGCATCGAACACCAAATCCCGATACTGGTAGCGGGCGGGCATTTGACACATGCTCGCAAGGAAAACGGAGAGGCTGTGGAGAGACTCAAGCCCTGGGTCGAAAAGATATGGGATGCGGGACTTCCAGTCATCGATGACCTGCATACAGCCAGCTACAGCTGGCCTGCGAACGAAAAACCGCAGCGGCTGAGGGACCTGCTCAAGAGCCTTCGCCCAGGCATCACCGAAATCCTCTTCCACGCTTCGGAGCCCTCCGACATCTTTCCGTTGATCACCGGTTCCAGTGCTTCACGCAAGGGAGACCTGGAGGCCCTGATCAGCAACCAAGTTCGACAGACGCTTACCTCCCAGGGCATCGTCTTAACGACATGGAAAGAACTGGCTCGCCGCCGCAAGGAGGTGAATCCATGAGCCGCACCCTTTTTATCACAGGAGTTTCCAAGGGCCTTGGCAGGGCTTTGACTCTGGGATTCGACGCCCTGGGTCATCGAGTTCTTGGCTGTTCGCGGGATCAAGAGGCCCTGGAGACCTTGGCCAGCGAATGCTCCGATCGCGTGAGTGTTCAAGCAGTGGATGTCCGGGATGACGCTGCGGTGGCGGCATGGATCCAATCGGCCGTGGAAGAAGCGGGAGCCCCTGATCTGTTGATCAACAACGCGGCCATCATCAACCCGAATGCTCCCTTGTGGCATCTGGATGCAGAGACCTTTGATCGAGTCATCGATATCAATATCAAAGGAGTGCAAAATGTCATGCGGCATGCCCTTCCTCACATGATCGGGCAAAGGAGAGGTATCGTAATCAACCTGAGCTCAGGCTGGGGTCGATCCACCAGCCCGGAAGTGGCTCCCTATTGCGCCACCAAATGGGCCATCGAAGGCCTGACGCAGGCACTGGCACAGGAACTCCCCTCCGGCTTGGCTGCCATCCCTCTCAATCCTGGGGTCATCCACACTCAAATGCTGGAAAGCTGTTTTGGATCCGGGGCCTCTCATTATGAAGAGGCCTCTGCATGGGCCGAGCGTGCCGTGCCCTTCCTGCTGGAGCTTGGGCCTGAACACAACGGACAATCGCTGAGCGTCCCCTAGACGCCGCCCTTCAACCGTTTCCGGCTTAAAAGTCCGCGTGCCCCGGGGTGCGGGCAAAAGGAATCACATCCCGAATGTTGCTCACTCCGGTGAGGAACATGAGCATACGTTCAAACCCCATGCCAAAGCCGCTGTGCGGCACCGAGCCAAAGCGCCTGAGATCCACATACCAGCTGTAATCCTCAGTGCTCAGATCATGCGCCTTGAGGTGGGATTCCAGCACCTCCAACCGTTCCTCGCGTTGGCTACCACCGACGATTTCACCAATACCGGGCACGAGCACATCCATGGCTGCGACGGTTTCGTCATCGTCGTTGGCCCGCATGTAAAAGGGCTTGATGGCCTTGGGGTAGTTGTAAACCGTGATCGGACACTTGAAGTGGGTTTCGGTCAGATAGCGCTCGTGTTCGGATTGCAGATTGAGCCCATGCTGCAGAGGGTATTCAAAACTCTGCCCGGATTGAAGCAGGATCTCTACCGCGTCGTGATAGGCGACACGCTCGAAAGGGCGATCCAGCACCCACTGCAAACGCTCCAGCAACCCCTTGTCCACAAATCGATCGAAGAAGGCCATCTCCTCAGCCGAGGTTTCCAGAGTGTCCCGGATCAGATCCTTGACGAAGGCCTCGGCCAGATCCATGTCCCCCCCCAGATCGCAGAAAGCCATTTCAGGCTCAATCATCCAGAACTCGCTGGCGTGGCGTGTGGTGTTTGAGTTTTCTGCCCGAAAGGTTGGGCCAAAGGTATAGACGTTGGAAAGGGCACAGGCGAAGGTCTCGGCAGCCAATTGCCCACTGACGGTCAGATAAGTCGGTTTACCAAAAAAATCAGCTGATGGATCGATCTTTTTGGTGGGATCCAGGGTCGTTACCCGAAAGAGTTCTCCAGCTCCCTCGCAATCACTGGCGGTGATGATGGGGGTGTGAATGTAATAGAAGTCTCGCTCGGTAAAAAAACGATGAACGGCCTGAGCCAGGCGACTCCGCACGCGAGACACGCTTCCAAACAGATTGGAGCGAGGACGCAGATGAGCGATCTCTCGCATGAATTCCGGTGAGTGCCGTTTTTTCTGTAACGGGTAGGTGGCATCGGCCTTGCCAATGACTTCCACTGAAGCCGCCTGCAGTTCCCATCGCTGACCCTGGCCCTGCGAAGGTATCAGGGAGCCCTGGATGCGCACCGAGGCCCCAGTGCCGCACTGATTGATCCAGGAGTTGTAGCCCGAGAGCTCTCCAGGCACGATAACCTGCAAGCCCGTCAGGCAGCTGCCATCGGTAAAATCCAGGAAGGAAAAATCTTTGGCATCCCGACGGCTGCGAACCCAGCCTTCCACCAAGACCGTGTCCATCGCCTCGGTCGCCCCAAGGACATGTTTCACCAGCACTCTTTTGAGCATGCACCGAACATAAATCCTCTCGCATGGTCCTTGGCAATGGAAAAAATGTCTTTGTAGAAGCCCTGATCGGCCGAAGCCAGATTCAGTCTCAGCGGCAGGACCTCGTGCCGCCGCAGCTCATGATTGCCAGCCCAACGCTTATTTTTTTTAGCATGATGCAGCTTTTTGCTCACCTTGAGCAAAAAAGTCAAACCTGAGGCGCCTAACAGGGGTGCACACCAAAAAATTAATGCAGCCATATCTGGCCGTAGAAAGCCTGCGGTTCAGAGAGATTCGCCGGGCAGGCAATCTACCAAAATGGCTGTCAGGTTGTCTCGACCAGATCCATCCAGAGCTTCACGGATCAAGCCCTGTATGGGGTCCAGGCCCTCCAGATAGGGCGGCGGATCAAAAAGGGTTTTGGCGATGCGATAATCGGATAGGGTATCGGTCAGCCCATCGGTGCAGAAAAGAAGTCGATCACCAGGCGAGAGCGTGAGGGATCCCACCTGCGGGTCGTCCGGATGCGCGCCCGCCCCCAGACTGCGCGTCAAGACATGCGAAGCGGCATCCCTTTTAGCTTGCTGGGGGGTTAGAATGCCCTGTCGCACCTTTTGAGCAGCTACGGTATGGTCTTCAGAGAGCTGCCGACACTGTTCAGGGCCCCTCAAATGGAAAAGACGACTATCTCCCAAATGGGCAAATCTGAGTTGTTCATGATGAATCCAGCCGAGAGTCAAGGTGGCCCCCATCCGATGGCACTCCTCGTAAGAGCGTGAGAGGCCCAAGAGCCTCCGATGCATATGCTCCACAAAACTCCGTAACAAGACCTCATAGGGGATCTCATGGGAGGAGGCAGCACGATGAAATGTCTGGGAAATCAGGGATGAAAGGGATCGCAAGGCCGACTGACTCGCATATCCCCCTCCTTTGCCTCCGCCGATGCCATCACTGACAGCAAAAAGAAAATGTTTGCCCTCAGATGCTACGTGGCCTTGCTTGCCTAAATAGCATAAATCTTTTGTGTCAAAACACATAAGCAAGAAAGCGTCTTCATTTCGTGTGCGGTAGCGCCCCGGATGTGTATCCGCGAGCCACTTGAGTGCGGCAATGGATGGAGATGATTCCCGTGGTTGCATATCAGCTCAGAACCTCCCTCTGCGTCAGCCCCTGGCCCGAATCTTTTCTTGTGGCAAATTCGAAATCAATCACGCAAAACCGCCCCAATCTCGGATGATAGGTCACATTGCGCGCAAAGGGATCATCATGGATCACGCCATAGCTTTCGAGCTCATGGAAAAGGGCCTTGAGCTTTTCGTCGCTGATATGTTCCACAATGGATCCGACGTTAGTAGTGACCAAGTAGAGATGATCCGAATCGGCCTCCAGCACTTGCGGGACAAAGGGGCAACCTCTGAACTGAAGGTATTGCAGAATGGAACGCTCGTTTTCAAAGCGTTCCCGCGCATGCTTGCCAAGAAAGTGCTTGTGCACCTTTCCATCAAAGCCAACCCGAACGATGGATCGTCTGGTGTGTTTCATCTCACGCATGCCTGGCAACGCAGTAACCCATCAGGGGTTGGAAGGCGAGCCCTAAGACGGGAGGACCCCATCCTCAATCAAAAATAATTTGAGCAATGGTAAGCTTTTTGCTTTGATGGAGATTCAGGCATCCAACAAATGCCCCCTGATTAACGAAATCGAGAAAGATTCATCCTGTAAAGAATATGCCCAAATACAAATTAGAATATCTTTGGCTGGACGGCTATCAGCCGGTTCCCAACCTACGTGGTAAAACCAAGATCGCGAGTGAAGCCCCCAAATCCGTGGAAGATTGCCCCATGTGGGGTTTCGACGGAAGCTCCACCCAACAGGCAGAAGGCAGCAGCTCAGACTGCATGCTCAAGCCAGTGGCACTTTACCCTGATGCCGCGAGAGAAAATGGCTTCATCGTCATGTGCGAAGTCATGCTACCCGATGGCACTCCCCACCCAAGCAACGGAAGAGCTACCATTGCTGATGACGAGGGTGCCTGGTTTGGTCTCGAACAGGAATACTTCCTCTACCAGGATGGACGGCCCTTGGGCTGGCCGGAAGAGGGTTACCCGAATCCTCAAGGAGAGTACTATACTGGCGTCGGTTATGCCAACGTCGGCGATGTGTCTCGCGAAATCGTCGAGCAGCATCTGGAACTTTGTCTGGAGGCTGGCATCAACCATGAAGGTATCAACGCTGAGGTCGCCAAGGGCCAGTGGGAATTCCAGGTGTTCGCCAAGGGCTCCAAGAAGTGCGCCGATGACATGTGGGTCGCCCGCTACCTCCTGATGCGACTGTGTGAGTCCTACAAGGTGGATGTCAACTGGCACTGCAAGCCTTTCTCCGGAGACTGGAATGGATCAGGCATGCACACCAACTTTTCAACCACGCACATGCGTGAGGTGGGCGGTGAGGACTACTTCAAGAAACTCATGGATGCCTTTGAGAAAAACTGCGAAGAGCACATTGCCGCTTACGGTCCAGACAACCACCTGCGCTTGACCGGTCTGCACGAAACCCAGTCCATCGACAAGTTCAGCTGGGGGGTCGCTGATCGAGGCGCTTCCGTTCGCGTGCCTCACAGCTTCGTCAACGATGGCTACAAGGGTTACTTGGAAGATCGACGCCCGAACTCTCAAGGTGATCCTTACCAGATTTGTTCCCGGGTTCTCAAAACTATTGCCGAGGTTCCAACCTCCTAGGCCGGGGAATCGAATCCTTGATTTGACACAAACTCCCCTGAGATATTTCAGGGGAGTTTTTTTATGGGTCATCAGCGACCTGAATATCGATGAATCTCGCCCTCTTGCCTGATGATGGATGAGAGGGAATCCTCACACTTTTAAGCATGAAACGCATCGGAATATTGACGGCAGGCGGAGACACGCCCGCGTTGAACGCCACCATTCACGGGGCTGTGGAACGCGCCAATGAACTCAATCTGGAGGTCATCGGCCTCATCAAAGGATTCAACAGTCTCTACAATGAGCGGCTACCCCATGTTCCTCTCAACCCTCTTTTCCAGGAGATCCCGGAACTCGACCCTGCCAATGGAGGGACCATCCTGGGGTCCTCTCGAGACTATGTGGACCCCGACAACAAGGAACAGCTCGACATCATTGAAAAAAGGCTCGAGCAACTGGGCATCGAAGGTTTGATCTGCATCGGCGGTGATGGCACTCTCAACGGACTACAACCGCTTGCCGACCGACTTCCGGTGGTTCTTGCCCCCAAGACCATCGACAACGACCTTGGTTTGAATTACCGCAGTGAACCCGATGAATACATCCGTCGGGAGCGAGAGGATCGCAGCGGTTTTGACTATCACCTCAAAAACTCCCGTGCGGCCTTCCATCTCGACCACATGATCAATTATGTGACCCCGGGATACGCCACGGCAGTTTATGTCTCGGTTCAGGGGATTCAGCGCATCCGCACCACGGCTGAAAGCCATCGGCGGATTGCCATTGTGGAAGTGATGGGCCGCCATTCCGGCTACATTGCACTCGGCTCGGCCTACGGCCAGCCCGATATCATCCTGGTGCCTGAGAGCTCTTTTTCTCTCGGCAGTCTGGTGGAGCGCATCAAGGAACTCTATGACCTGCAAAAGAATGTCGTCATTGTTTGCGGCGAAGGCATCGTGGACGAAGATGGCAAGGATCTCGGAGCCGAAGTACACTCCACGGATCCTGCCGGCAACAAAATCCTGACCGGTGCCTCCGAGGCACTGCGAGACCTTTTAATCCGTGAAATAGGCGATGAATATTTTCGATCGTACCGAAGGGGCCAGTCGGCACGTGAAGCCATCTTTACCCGAAAAGTAGGTCACACCCAACGAGGAGGGCGACCGGTTTTATTCGATCGATTTTACGGAGCGCAATCCGGGGGCAAGGCGGTCGACCTGTTGCTTGAACGCCGCACCAATACCGTGTCGACCATTCAATGGCAATCGGAGCGTGGGTTTTGGGTCGACAGCCAGGATGCCAATGGCCTCCGGGATCGTTGGGGTCTGATTCACGCCCGAAAGATGCATTCAAGCTTTTATGATCCGGATCAATTGAAACCTTCGGAAATTGGCAGGGATTACTTGAAGCCCATTTTCCAGCATGCCCTTGGGCCCGATGACCTGGAATATCAGCGGCTGTCGACCTTTGCCACAGGCAACCTGATGCTGCCCTACCACTCCGTAAATACAGACATCGGCAAGCGCATTCGCTACATCTGTTGAGAGAAAGCGTGAGACAGCAGGTCTGGGAAACACGAGAGATCAAACTCCCTCGCATGAGGTACTGTCCTCTCGCCTGGCGCGATCTTCCTGAAAATACCCTAACTTTCGGAGCTGAGCCCGGTGCTCAGGCTCCAAGGCTTGGTGGGCCAGTAAGTCCTGTGCGCGTTCCACAATCCAGGCCATGAACGCCTCGGGATCTTGAGGAGCGCCATGCACCTGAAAATCATGAGGGTTCAGCTCCAGTGCGTCGCTCACATAGACATGCGTCACCTTACGAAGGGCGCGAAAGGTCAGTTTTTTCATCGTATTTTCAGTTTAAGGCAAACTGTTTGGATTACAACGGACCGGAGCCTTGGTGGAATTTTTTCATCTTCCCACTAGGGCTGAACCCTCCTTCGTGCTCCAGCCTGGCGAAGTAAGGACCTCACTTGATCACGAGGTAAAGCATGCACTTTGTTGCCATGCATGCCTGTCATGGTCTCGGCTGCAACCAAGGCGTTGAGAATGGATTCTTCCACCGCCTGAATGGTAGCGAGAAATAGAGCGTCCAGCTGATGGTTGGCAAGCATCGCAACCGAATGAACCCCCTTGTGATCAGGATCCGATATCCTGGCTGTTGAAAAAGCCAGAAACAAATCTCCACTGGAATGAGCCCCATAGCCACCGGTTCGCCCAATGCCAAGACTGGCACGCTGAGCCACTCGCTTGAGCTGATGAGGCAAGAGAGGCGCATCTGTGGCTATCACGACGATAATCGAATTTCCCTGGTAAGTGGAGGGCTGTTGGATCGACATCTCATAACCCCGAATCCGAGACCCCACGGGAACGCCGGTGATCTGAAGGTCTTCACGTCTCCCATAATTGGTCTGCACCAACACCCCCAAGGTGTCACCCCCGGGCAACAAGCGAGAGGCCGTCCCAATACCTCCCTTGAAACCATGGCAAACCATGCCGGTGCCACCTCCTACATTCCCCTCTTCCACCCTTCCTGCATGAGCCTGATCCAAAGCTGCAAAGACATGTTGAGCACGGATATGGTGGCCGTGAATGTCATTGAGGCGACCATCCCAGGTTTCGGCCACCACCGGAAGCGAAGCCCATCCCTGACCCGCATCCTGAGGATGATAGCCCCGTTGGCGACGCCACTGAATGGAGGCCTCATAGACCGCTCCCACGCTGTGCGTGTTGGTCAGCAGCACGGGCTCCTCCAGAAATCCCGACTCGTCGATCCAGGTGGTCCCAGTCATTTCGCCATTGCCATTGAGCTTTTCACAGGCAGCCCACACGGGGCCGTAGGTAGCTCCGCGAGGAAGAATCGCCGTCACCCCTGTCCGCACAGCAACGGGACCATGGTCACCCTTCCCCTCTTTGGAGATCAAGGTGCAGTGCCCCACCCACACTCCTTCCACATCCGTAATCGCATTACCGGAACCAGGAGTCCCCTCAAAGACCATTCCCCAATCCCTGGCGCGTTCGGCATGCAGCGAGCAAGCCAGGAACACTAGATAGAAAGTGCACCCGATGGAGGTGCCACCCGATGGAAAGGACATAAAGCTTGGGTAAGTAGTCGATCGCATAAGGTAATTCTAGGCAGTGCTTGGCAGGCCTGTCAGCATCGGGGTTTGTGAGTGTCGCCTTTCACGACTCACCGCAAGCCTCTCTCCGGCACCTTCCTGATCATGATGGCACGTTCACCTCCGTACTTGCCCGAACCGTCAGGTTGCCATTGAATGATGCCAATCACCTCATCCCAAAGGCATGGAAACGCACCGAGTCAGCCCATTTGTTTCGATCCCATGTAATGGATCTCTGGTGTGGTTGCTTTGCCTGGGATTTCTGGCGCCCCAACAAGGTCAGGGGCAAGATGCCGCACCACCGAAAGAAGCCCCACCTTTCATGGAGCCTTCCCAGGCCTTCATGAAACGGTTTTGTTTGGACTGTCATTCCACGGAAAAGCAAAAGGGAGAATTGGATCTGGAGGCCTTCATGCAACTCCAGCCGATCGACCAGCCAGCTTCCATCTGGGAATCGATCATTGAGCAAATCGAGGTGGGCGAAATGCCACCGGCAAAAGCGGATCAACCGGATGAGGATCACAAAGGCCGCTTTCTTGCCTCGGTGGATCAATCGATGGAGTGGATCGCCCGTCAGAGCGCTGGAGATCCAGGCCCTGTTGTCATGCGTCGCTTGAACAACGCCGAGCTCGACTACACGTTGCAGGATCTGACCGGAATCGCCGAGCTGAAACCCTCAGCATGGTTCCCCACTGACAGCGCTGCCGGGGAAGGTTTCATGAACACCGGTCAGGCATTGGTCATGTCCCCTGCCCTGTTGGAAAAGTATTTCGAGGCTGCCAAGACGATGGCCTCCCATGCCGTGCTGCTTCCCGGTGGCTTCCGCTTTTCTCAACACACCACACGCCGTGATTGGACAGAGGAAGTGTTGCAGGAAATCCGAGACCTCTATGCAAGTTACACCACAGGATCCGGTGGCCAGGAAGTTAATTTGCAAGGCATCGTGTTCGACACCAATCAGGGTGGTGGGCTGCCTATCAGAGCCTACTGCAAAGCGCTCATCGACGCGTATCAGGTTGTGGAGAACTCAGCCAAACCTTGGGAGAATGACCAGCTCATCCCGATGGCTTCATCGCGGGGTTTGAGCCCCAAATACCTGCTTCGACTGCGAGACGCATTCGGCACCCAAAACCCATCCCCATTTTTTCGTCACCTCCAGCCCCTCTTCATGGATGCGCTGGAAAATGAAAAGCTACTGGACACCCTGATCACTGAGATCATGCGCTGGCAGGGAGCCTTGTGGACCTTCCAGCCGGTAGGACACATCGGCAAGTTGAATGGCCCTCAAGCCTGGATGGAACCACGCTCCAACCTTCAGTCCAAACAATCCTTCGAAGTAGCTGTCTCACTGGATCCCAAGGGTCGACCTCTGCCTTTGCATCTGAGCGCCCAATCCATCACTGGAGACTCTCAGGCTCCGATTCTGTGGAGCCATATCGAAGTGAAGATCGATGACGAGCACACCTTGCCACTGGCATCACTCAACCAAATCGTCCGGGCACACGATGCCGCACTGGCCGGCATCCTACCTCACACAGAAAAAATTCTCCATGCCATCGCCGCACGCATGTCCTCCAACACATCTTTTGACATCGCTTCGCTCGCTTCAGATTTGGGCGTAGAAGGATCCTGGATCGAAGCATGGCTGGATGTGCTGGGATACGGAGCGAGTTCAGCTGGGAGCCAGACACTCTTCATCCAAACCATGCAGGAAGGTGCCGGTTACGACTTTATCCAGGGCTGGGGGTCTCCTCAGACCCCGTCCATTGTCTCGAACCACTCGGATCAGCAGGTGCGCATACCGGGCAAGATGAGACCTCAAGGTGTGGCTGTTCACCCCAGTCCGACGGAAAAAGTGGTCATTCGATGGCAAAGCCCTTTTCTTGGGGAGCTGAATTGGAAAGCCCAGATTCAGGATGCCCATCCCGAGTGCGGTAATGGCGTCGAATGGTCCCTGAGGTGGCAAAGAGGTAGTCTGGCGAGAACTTTGTCCAGTGGAAGAACCCACCGCGATCAAGTCTCGGCATCACAGTCTTCTCAGGCGCTGCCCGTTCAGCTGGGGGATGTGGTGAGCCTGGAAATACTTCCTGGGGATGGCAACCATGCCTGCGATTTGACCGATGTACGATGGGAACTCATTGATTCGCAGCATCCTGAAAACCGCTGGGAACTCAGCGAGGATGTTGCTTCCTCCTTGCTCGACGGTAATCCACATGCCGACTCACAGGGAAATCCAGCTGTTTGGTCCTTTCATCACGAAATCATAAAGAAATCCGAGGATCGTGAACCCATACCGCACGATTCACTACTTGCCCAATGGATGGAAAGTCAGGACTTGGAAGAGCGACACTTGCTGGCCCGTTTGCTCCAGCAAATCTTGATGGATGAAAGTGCGCCCAAGGAGCCAGGAAATGCTTCCCTTCGCCAATGGCTCACCGGTTTCAACAGTCCTTTGGCAGCGAGAGATCTCCCGGTATCCTTCCCCTTGAGTCAAGAGAGTGAACCCGTGCAAGCCGTCGGATGGAGCTTGCAGCATGCCCAGGAAGTTCCCTCTTCCCACTCCCCTGAGCTGAGGCATTCATCCGATCAAGCATCCCATTTCATCCTGCCGGCAGGCGCCACCTTGCGGCTGGAGATCAAGGACAAGCGATTGAGTAAAGCCCAATGGAGGTTGAAGGGACAATTGGCAAGCGAGGCTTCCAGTGCCTGCGTTCAATTGCATGCTCGCACCCTTCTGAGGGACGAAACAAACCCTCGGAGTGCTTCATCCCTCAAAGCCGACGCGCCTTTGATCGCCCATGATGGAACCCCGGGGCATGCATCCATTGAAGCGCATCTGAAGGCTTTCCGAGAACTTTTTCCCGCTGCTCTTTGCTACCACAAGATTGTCCCAGTGGATGAAGTCGTGACCCTGAAGCTCTTTTACCGGGAAGACCACCACCTCAAACGGCTCATGCTCACCGACGCTGAGGTGGATCGACTGGATCGACTTTGGCATGAGCTGCACTTTATCAGCCAGGATGCACTCACACAGGTCGATGCCTATGAGCAGTTGTGGCAATATGCCACACAGGATGCCGATCCAGCGGTGTTCGAGCCTTTACGCCAGCCGATTCTCGATCAAGCCAGACGGTTCAAAGAAGAATGGGTCGCCTCGCAGCCCATGCACGTAAGTGCCTTGATCGAATTTGCTCCCAAGATCTACCGAAGAGCCTTGTCGACTTCGGAGATTCAATCATTGAAGGATCTGTATGCCTCCTTGAGGAAGCAGGCACTGTCTCATGAAGAAGCATTCGGTCTGATGCTGGCCCGACTCTGGATTTCTCCGACCTTCCTGTTTCGCATGGAAAACCCACCTCCTGGTGCGCAACCCGGATCCCTCTCTGACAGGGAGCTTGCTTCCAGGTTGAGTTATTTTCTGTGGTCATCCACACCAGATACCACCTTGCTTACCCTTGCCGAGCAAGGCACGCTTTCAATGGAGACAACGCTCAGGCAGCAGGTGGATCGGATGTTGCTCAGCACAAAAGTTCGGCGTCTTGCCAATGAATTCGCCACCGCATGGCTTCAGGTGTATGACTTGGATTTGAGTGATGAAAAGGATACTCGACGTTACCCGGAATTTGAATCCATGAAGGCTTTCATGAAGGAAGAAGTCGTCCGGTTTTTCACAGATCTCTTCCAGAACGATCGCAAGGTCCAGAACATCTGGGACGACGACCAGAGCTTCTTGAATCAAGAACTGGCGGCCCACTACGGCATGCCTTTTCCAGAGAATGAGGGTTGGATGCCTGTGAATGGAATGCGTGTCCACGGGCGTGGCGGCATCCTTGGTTTTGCTGCCACATTGGCACGACACTCAGGGGCTTCACGTACCAGCCCCATCCTCCGCGGACACTGGATCAGTGAAACCTTGCTGGGAGAAACACTTCCCCCACCTCCGGCAAATGTGCCTGAGTTACCAGAGAACGAAGATACCGCTACGATGAGCATCCGAGCCTTGACCCAAGCACACAGCAAGGACCCGCGCTGTGCCGGATGTCACCAGCGCATCGACCCCTTTGGCATGGCGCTGGAGGGTTTTGACACGCTGGGACGCCAGCGTCAATTCGACCAGGCCGGTCGCCCCATCGAAGAGGATGCCACTCTCACTGATGGTCATTCTTTCACGGGTCTGAATGGCCTGAAGGCCTACCTTCTTAAAGAGCGACGAGACGACTTGAACCGGCAGCTGGCTCGAAAGCTTCTGGGATACGCCTTGGGGCGCTCCATCGCCCTTTCGGACAAGCCATGGATCGATCAACGGGTCGAGGACATGAAAAATTCTGATTACTCGATGGCCCAACTCGTGGAAGCCATCGTTTTGAGTCCGCCCTTTCGATCCATACGGGGTCGCGAACAAACTCAAGCCGTCTCGATGCATTCTACCCAACCTTTGACTCAATGATGCTTTAGATCATGAAAACGCACTCGAAACTATCCAGACGTTCCTTCCTACAAGGTGCCGGTGTCACCATGGCTCTGCCCTGGATGGAATCCATCCGCACCTTGAGTGCATCCGCATCAACCAGCGCTTCTACAGTGGGGCAGGCACCTCTTCGCTTTGGAGTCCTCTTTGCCGGAAACGGATTTCACAGTCGCGAATGGAAAGCCGAGGGCACGGGAGAAAACATGAAACTGGGACGTGTGCTGGAGTCACTGATCCCACACCGAAATCACATGCATTTCATCCGGGGGCTTTACAATGCCCAGGCCCTCAAGGGAAACATTCATAGTTCTCAAACCGGCAACCTTCTTTCGGGTGCTCCATTGGCTTCGGGAGGAGATATTCGCTCGGGTACGAGCGTGGATCAAATGATCGCACGGCACGTTGGCAAATACACCAAGATCCCCAGTCTCGTGCTCGGCTGCGAAAAATCCAACCCATCGGTTCACAAGAATTATTCCATGCTCTACAGTTCACACATTTCGTGGACGTCACCGACCTCACCCACTCCCTTGGAGCTTTACCCTGCCCTGGCTTTTGATCGCCTGTTCAAGGATACGACAGCGAAAGGCGACCAAAGCGTGCTCGATGCCATATGGGAGGAAGCCAAAGGATTGCGTCCGCAGATCAGCAGTCTCGACCAGCAAAAACTCGACGAATACCTGCATTCCGTGCGCGAGGTGGAAGGACGTATCGAGAACGCAGGGTTCAGGGGCACCCTGCAGGGATGGCGCCCCACGCGGGAAAAACCCGATCGACCTCGCCCCCCAGAAGGGATTCCTCAGGACATCGATGAACACATGCGGCTGATGTGTGATGTGATGGTGCTGGGTTTTCAGACCGACACCACCCGTGTCTGCACGCTCAAGTTGAACAATGACCACAGCTCACTGAGGTTTCCCCATTTGGGCGTCGACTATATGATTCACCACTTGCTTTCACACAGTGATACGGAAGATTGGCTCAAGGTGAATCAATTCTTCGTTTCACAATTGGCTTATTTATGTGATCGCATGGCGGCTATCCAGGAAGGAGAAGGCACCTTGCTGGATCATACCCTCCTGCTGTTTTGCTCCAGCATGCTGACGGGAAATCACGATGCCTCCCAATTGCCAGTGGTTTTGATGGGAGGCGGGGGCGGCTCGCTCAAGGGCGGCCAGGTGCATGACTACCGATCGGCCACTGAGCGACAAATGTGTCGACTCTATCTCTCGATTCTGAACCGATTCGATATCCATCTGGGACAGTTCGGGGATGCCACCACACCTTTGGAGGCAATTTGACGCATCCATCGCTAGACTCCGTTGATCACCGACCCTGGCCTCTGCCGCATCAACCATGGGTGGTGCAACAGCGCTGGGACGACTTGCTCTTCCTTCACTGGGAGGTTTCGATGACTCAGATGAGGCAAAGGATCCCAAAGGGTCTGGAGCTGGATCTTTATGATGGTAAGGCTTGGATAGGGATCGTTCCTTTTGAAATCAAAGGGATCACACGCCGATCTTTACCTGCCCCTTCCTGGTTGTGTTCGTTTCCAGAAATCAACGTTCGCACCTATGTCACCGACGGGTCCAAACCCGGGGTATGGTTTTTCAGTCTCGATATCCCTAACCCTCTGGCTGTGTGGGCGGCTCGCACCTTTTACCATCTGCCCTATTACCGATCACATGTGCAGCTTTCTCTAACCGAAAGGGGGATTCACTTTGAGCTCCAACGCGGCAACCGTTATTGGACAGGCGAATATCAGGCTGGCCCTGCCGCGGAAGCCCAGCCCGGTAGTTTCGAACATTGGGCCACCGAACGCTACTGCCTTTACAGCCAGGATCTATGGGGTGGGCTGCATCGCGCAGAAATCCACCACAAGCCATGGCCGCTGCAATCGGCCGAGATAAGGTCCATGGATCACAACTTATTGGCCTCGTGGGATATTCAGGGTAAATGCCAGCGACCACTGTTTTCCAAATCGATCGAGGTCGTGGTGTATCCCATGGAATCGCTGCATCACCCCTGACCCAAGCTAGACATCCAAACCTTGTTCAGGCAAGGGTAGTCGCGGTGGCGGGTATTGTTGAAAATCCAGGCTCTCCAAACCCGCAATGCGCGCGCGCCACTGGTCCAACAAAGCATGAACGGGCCCCAGCGAAAGTCCTTCAACCATGGTCCCGTGAGTATGGAGATACTCCTGCGATAGATCCATCAGGGCACGGGCCGGCCTGAGACGCTGTTTTTGGAGATGCACGAAAACCCCTGCCAGCTGGATAAGGGCCTTGTAAAAGGTATCCAGCCTCTGCTTTCGACATTCCAGCCACAAATCTTCCAAAACATCATGGGCTTCAAAGTAACGCCCATGGTTGAAGGTGATGAAATAACCCCAATACCTGGGGTCCCACCGGCCACTGTCGGAAAAGGTGGCGGCAAAAGCACGCATGCGTTCTTTTTTGTCGCTCATCAGGAACCATTCTTGCGCAGGAAGCGGCAAAATCAATTTCCATTTGGCGGCTTTCTTGACAACCCGCCCGGTCTCTCCCAATGTGCTCATATGTCGAATTCGCCCTTAGGCAGAGGGCTTGGAGCTCTTCTGGGGGGCGCCAGCTCTTCCAAATCATCCCCGGAAACGGCTGCTTCGCAGACTCCCATTTCCTATGCCCCACTCAAGGCGGATGATGGGCAGGCAGAAACCGATCTTTCTCCCAAGCAACTGCCCATTGACCACATCAAGCCCTGCAGCTTCCAGCCTAGACGACACTTTGACGAAGCCGCTCTCATCGAGCTGGCCGACTCCATTCGCGAACAGGGTCTCATTCAGCCTCTGGTGGTACGAAGGCGCGACGACCATTGGGAACTGATCGCTGGGGAGCGTCGCTGGAGAGCCTCCCAAAAAGCGGGCCTTACGGATGTGCCGGTGATCATTCGCGAAGCCAGCGATGAAGAAGTGCTCGAATTGGCCTTGGTGGAGAACCTGCAACGCGAAAACCTCAACCCTATTGAAGAGGCGATTGGTTACCAGCAGCTCATCGATCGCTTCTCCCTCAAGCAGGAAGCCGTCGCATCCAAGGTAGGAAAGAGCCGTACGGCCGTGTCCAATGCACTGCGACTGCTCAAGCTACCGGATGGTGCCAGGCAGATGGTCAAGAAAGGAACCCTCAGCGTGGGGCACGCCAAGGTGCTCCTCGGATTGGGCACTCCCTCTCTGGTGGCTTCGGTCAGCCAGAAGATCGTTCAGGGACAATTA